>CAZNLT010000008.1:7304-66628 GCA_964573705.1 uncultured Desulfobacterales bacterium | reverse complement strand
GAGCAATCGATGTTCGATTACCTGTTGAACGATGCACAACTCGCCCTTCGGGATGGGGTTCGCGAGTAGGGGCAATCCCCCTGTGGTTGCCCCGGTTAAGGGCAGGCACGGGGGCCTGCCCCTACGGATGTCATGAAATTACCTGCTGCAAAGGAGCAATCGATGTTCGATTACCTGTTGAACGATGCACAACTCGCCCTTCGGGATGGGGTTCGCGAGTAGGGGCAATCCCCCTGTGGTTGCCCCGGTTAAGGGCAGGCACGGGGGCCTGCCCCTACGGATGCCTGTACCTGTGCATATATTGTAGGGGCAATCCCCCCGTGGTTGCCCCGGCTAAGGGCAGGCACGGGGGCCTGCCCCTACGGATGTTATAGCATTATTGGTGAAGTACCTACCTGCTGAAAAGGAGCAATCGATGTTCGATTACCTGTTGAACGATGCACAACTCGCCCTTCGGGATGAGGTCCGGGAGTTCGTCAAAACCATTCCCAGGCAGATGATCCTGGATATGGACGCGGAAAAGATCCATTTTCCTGTCGACTTTCTCAAAGAGGCCGGCCGCAGGAATCTGATGGGATGCCGGTATCCTGAAAAATGGGGCGGCCGGAATATGGACTGGGTCACCACCTGCATGGTGATGGAGGAGGTGGGGACCCTGGGCTATATCTTCGCCTGCACCTTCGGGGTGGGCGCCGAGCTGGTCTGCGATGCTATTGTTCTCCACGGCACGGACGAGCAGAAAGCCCGGTATGTGACGCCCCTATTAAAAGGAGAGATCTTTGCAGCCGAGTGCCTGACCGAACCCCGGGGCGGGTCCGATTTTTTCGGAACCACCACAAAGGCCGAAGATAAGGGGGATCATTTTCTGCTCACCGGTCAGAAGCGGTTTATCGTGGGCGGCGAGGCCGCCGATTATTTCCTGGTCTATGCCCGAACCGATCCGGATGCCGAGCCCCACAAAGGGATCTCCTGCTTTATCGTCGACCGCGGACCGGGTGTGGAAAGCGAATACCTCTACGGACTCATGGGATGCCGGGGGGGCGGCGCCAGCCGGGTGGTGTTCCGGGATGTTCGGGTGCCCAAGGAAAATCTTCTGGGAAAACTCCACAGCGGGGTCGAGATCTTCAACACCATGATGATTCCGGAGCGGCTGGGCACCGCGGCCATGACCATCGGGGCGGCCCGACCGGCCCTGGAGGTGGCTACCGGGTACACCTCCCGGCGAAAGGCCTTCGGCCGGCCGGTGGCGGCTTTTCAAGGGGTCAGCTTTCAGGTGGCCGAAGCCGCCATGCTGCTGGACGCGTCCCGATCCCTGATCCAGACCACCGCCCAGGCCGTGGACCATGGCATCGACCCGCGGCGGATCCGCCGGATGGTCTCTGAGGCCAAAAAGTTCGTGACCGAATCCTGCCAGAAGGCGGCCCATCATGCCATGCAGGTCATGGGCGGCATCGGCTACACCGACATCTTTCCGGTGGAGCGGATCGTGCGGGACCTGCGATTGGCCTCCATCTGGACCGGCGCCAATGAGGTGATGTCGATGATCATCGCCAATGAATGGTACAAGGAATACGCCCGGGCCAAAGAGGCCCGGCAAACCCGGGATGCCGAAATGGATGCGGCGGCCGCGGACCGGGAAGAGGAAAAGGTTTACGAATAGACCGCTTTGGCCCCGGTCGGCCGGTAAATGCCGACCAGGGCCAGCAGGTACCCGGCCAGGGCGCAGATCATGACGGCCGGGATTCCGATGCCGAGGGCCACCTGGGCCGCGGCAATGGAGGTGAGGACCGAGGCGCACCCGTTGGCGGCCCATGCATAGGCCCGCTGAACCGGCGATACCAGTAGAAACCGCATCCCCAGCGCAAACGGAAGACCCATCAGCACCCCCACCGGCAGCAGCACGATATAGGCGACAGCGTATCGAAAGAAGGGCGGCATCCCCAGCACGGCGTCCACCAGCACAGGGTAGCCGATCAATATCACCACCAGCATTCCGCAGAGCAGCCCCAAGGCATAGCCGAGATGGCTGAGGTCCAGGTACTGGGACAGGTATCCCCCCACCCCGGAAAAAACGAGCACCCCCGAGAGGACCACGGTAAAGCTGATGATGGGATCTCCCAAGAGCAGGATATTGGATTTGATGAAATAGATTTCGATGAACATATACCCGGCCCCGATCCCCAGAAAATAGAGGACGAACCGGTAGGGGGTGGACATCAACCGTCCTCGGGTGACAAACAGAATCGGCAGGACCAGCAGCAGCGCCGTCACCCCCAGGGCTTCCAGAAAGACCACTCCCACCACGATCTCCCCCGACATCAGAAGGGTATAGACACGACTCCCCAGGCTTCGATAAAGATCGTTCAGGCGGGACCACTTGACCAGACGACCGGGAAACGGACGATGGTCCGACTGAGGGGCCGCATCCAGCATCTGGGCTTCGAAAAATTCATCCCCGGTACCGGACCGGTATGCCTTCAGGAGGTCTTGAATCCGTTGATAATGGAAAGGCTCATCGTAAATATTGTACCGATTCACCTCCTTCGGGTCGATACCGGGAAGATAGACCGGATCGAAATTGAGTTCCCGGGCGAATGTGCGAAGCGCCGCGACATCCCCCTGAAACAGAGGGCCGGCGGTGACGATGAGGGTATAGATGTCCCAGTTGCGAAGAAGGGCCAGATGGTCGGCCGGTTCTTCAACCCCCATGCGGCGCAGGCTTTCATAGGCGGTGGCCCACATCCGCACCGAGTCGGAGGGCGGAAGCATCAGCTTCCGGGAGAGGATCAATACCCCCCCTTCCGTCAAATGGGTCAGGTATTGAGTGAATGCCTCGATTGTGAAATGATATTCCTGGCTCAGGGCCGAGGACCCGGGTAAACTGGCGCCCCAGTTTTCCACCTGAATCACATCGAATTTCCGGTCGGTTCCACTGAGAAAGACCCGGCCCTCGGAATGAAAGACCGGCACCCGGTAATGGGTGCCCACCAGTTCGGCGATTCGCGGGTTCGGTTCCACCACGCTCACTCGGACCGCATCCGCAGCCAGGGCGAAAGGCGCCCCGACCCCGCCCCCTTCTTGGATAATCAGCACCGCTTCAGGATCGGGTGCGAGCAGATATCCTGCGAAAGGAAGCGAAAAACGAGGAAAGGCGGGTTCGCCTTCGGGATTCAGGTTGTAGAAGACATAGGGTCGATCCCCATCCCGGTAGACCGCCCATTGCTTCGGCAGTGAGCCGGTGAATTTCAAGCTTAAGCCGGGTGCGAAAGGCGCCCCGACCCCGCCCCCTTCTTGGATAATCAGCACCGCTTCAGGATCGGGTGCGAGCAGATATCCTGCGAAAGGAAGCGAAAAACGAGGAAAGGCGGGTTCGCCTTCGGGATTCAGGTTGTAGAAGACATAGGGTCGATCCCCATCCCGGTAGACCGCCCATTGCTTCGGCAGTGAGCCGGTGAATTTCAAGCTTAAGCCGGGTGCGAATCGGATATAGGGGCTTTGCACCCGGTCGATCCGCCCCCGAAGCCCGCTGCGGGTTTCCGTCACCTCCGTGTTGGGGAATTGAAGCACCTGGCTCAATGCTTTGTACGGCGAGGGGCGAATCCATTTCAGGTCATTCAGGATGCCGGTGTAATGAATCCCGGCGGACAGAACCGACAAAGCCGCCACCGCCCACAAGGCGGTCCGAATCCCCTCCCGTCGTTTCAGGTTCCCGAAAAGCGGCAGCAACAGGGGAATCAATGCCGCCGACAGGACCATATAGCCTTCCCCCAGAGTTCCCAGCCCCAGGGCCGGCAAAACCGCACCCAAGGCGGACCCGGTCATGCTGGCACAGTAGACGTAACCGGTCTTGTCCGGCAAAGCCGCAAACCCGATGGACATGATCATGCCGGTAAAAAAGAAGGGGATCGACAGCAGCAGATAGGCGGTCAAAAGATAAAGCATCTGAACCGGTTCCAGAGGAAGCCGGAAATAGTCGATGGGAAGCCGAGTCAACCCGCCGAAGGCGATCACCGCCGACACGCTGTAGAAGATCACCAGCTTCAGCAGAAAGGAGCGTCTGCTGAAGCGCTGTTCCCATTCAGGCCGGCGGGTATCCAGTAAGCTCAAGAAAGTGCCGCTGGCCCCGAACCCGAACAGGGCGATGCTGATCACCATGAAGGAGAGGTGATTCCACTGACTGATGGAAAAAATTCTGGCGAGAAGCACCTCGAACGCCAGGGAGGAGGCAGAGAGAATAAACACTACCCAATAGATCATCTGGGGGTCTTTCCCCCCGCCGGCCTAATGAATTCCCGGATATCAGAAGGCAGCGGCACCTATTTTTCACCCTTTTCCAACGCCCGTCCGGTCATGGGCACGAACAGCACTCCGGTGATCTGCTTGACGGTGTAATCATCGCCGCGCTTGGTCACCAGAACCAGGTTCTGATAGCTGAAGGGATTGCCCAGGGGCAGAATCAGTTTGCCGCCCGCTTTCAACTGCTTCAGCAGCGGGGGCGGGATATGGTCCACTGCCGCCGTGATCATGATTGCGTCAAAAGGCGCAGCCTTCGGCCATCCGAAATAGCCGTCGCCGTGGCGGGTGTGGATATCGGCATATCCCCGGGATTTCAAGGTTTGGGTGGCGGTTGTATGGAGCTTTTCCTTGATCTCGATGGAATAGACCGCATCGACGACCTTGGCCAGAACCGCCGCCTGGTATCCGGACCCGGTGCCGACCTCGAGGACCTTGTCCGCTGAGTCCAGATCCAATGCCGCCGTCATCAGGGCGACGATATAGGGCTGCGATATGGTCTGCCCTTCCCCGATGGGCAGCGGACTGTCGGCATAAGCCCGGTTTCGGAGTGATTCCGGCACGAAAGCATGCCGATGCACCGATTTCATGGCCCCCAGAACAGCCGGGTCCTTGATGCCTCGGGCTTTGAGCTGTTGGGAAACCATATTCTCGCGGGCCGCCTGAAAGCTATTGTTTTCGGCCGCCATGAGGGGTGTCCCGGAAAAAGCAAGAAAGACGACCATGCAGAATAGGGTAATTGGTTTCATAGGTCCTCTCTTCATTGGAATCGGATTAATATAAATTCATGTTCACAGGCGGGAGGGAGGAGACCGGGCTGTTCGAATATAAGCCCCTTGAATGAATACATGCAGTCAATATACCATAGATTTCCGACAAATCCAAAGTGAAAAACATGGGTATTGACTCCGGATAAATCCATTGGTATTTTAATTTATTATGAAAATATGGACTCATCTCTCCCCTGAACGTATTTTCCTGGATGCGGCCCTGGCCGACAAAAACGCGGTATTGCGGTTTATCGCCTCGACCCTCGGTAAATCCGGTGCGGTGAAGAATCCCGACGCGCTCTATTCCGCCATTAAAAAACGCGAAGACATGATGTCCACCGGCATCGGCGGCGGCATTGGCGTTCCCCATGCCCTGACCCCCGAGGTGAACGACGTCGAAATACTGTTGATGCGGCTGGAAACCCCCATACCCTTTGAAGCCCTGGATAAAAAACCGGTGGATATCGTCTTCGCCCTGGCGGTTCACGAAAATGAGACCACCCTCCACCTGAGGACCCTGGCCGGTATCGCCGGATTGTGTAAAAAACAGGATTTTCTGAAATTGGTGAGATCATCGGACTCCGCCCGGACGGTATTGGAAGAGATCAAACAGATCGAAGAGGGAGACAAGGTCCATTGAACCCGAAATCCGCTACCAAAGCGAAACCATACGAGGTGAAGCATTTTGATGAATCAACAGACGGTCGGCAGTTTAAAAAAAATAGCCCTTTCTATTCAAGCCGGGTCCGGTCCGGATAAAGAAGATGCCATTTCCGGCCCGCTTTTCCTGGAGTTCATTTTCGGCATCGGCCCGGAAGGTCTCACCCCCCTGGAATATGCCCTTTCAGATAAATCCCGAGGGGATAGGGTACAGGTTGCTCTGGGGCGGGAGGAGATCCCGCGGTTTTTCGAACACAACCTGCCTTTCGAACTGGTAAATCCGAAACTCCCCGATACCCTTCATCTCGGTATCCGCATCGAAAAGATCGGACCTGCCGAAGGCCGGGAAGTAGTTCAGGCCATGGCGGCCCTGGCGGGCGACTGCGCATGCAGCTGCGGTTGCGGGGGGCACGGCATTTCGCCCTCGTCAGGTGAAGATCATTCCGGGTGCCGGGATTCGGGTTCCTGCGAGGGCTGCGGCGGATAATCCATTTCAGCTTCAACCGGACGCGCCCCGTTGAGTGCAAAAAGCATGCGGTACGTCCGGTTTCAGAGGCATTTCTGCCCTAAGCCTTCGTCTCTTCCTCCTCCGGCTTGACCGGGACCGTGATCACCGGCGCCGGGGAGTTCTTGACCACCTTTTCGGCGACGCTTCCGAACGGAAAGTGGGCTTTCTTGCCCCGCGTCGCCATCACCACCATATCGATCCCTTCCGTTTCGATCAGCTTCAGGATCTCCTTGGCCGGATCTCCGGTCGCCACATGCTTGATGTAGAGCGGGCATCCATCCAGATATTTGTTGCAGATCTGTTCCAGGTGTTTGTTGGCGGCCCGATGCGTCTTCTGTGAAAATTCCTCCACATGCTCCTGATTCAGCACCCCATACCAGGGTTCATGGTGGGGGATATCCTCCATGACATACAGCACATGAATTTCAGCATCATATTTTTCCGTAAGAGATGTCACCTGGGGCAGGGCTTTTTCGGCGGCATTCGAGAAATCGGTCGGCCATAGAATCTTCTTCATTTCCATCGGGCACCTCCATGATTGAAGTTAGACATCCTGCTGCTTGATTCTTATTGGAACAATATAAGTCGTCGCCCGGGAATGTAAAGCTCATAATATTATTGCCTTATGCCATTCGAAATGATTCCTGTTCGAGAAGCGGCTTGACTTCACTCGTCAATTTCATTACATCTCTTCCTGTCGTCGGATCAATCCTTCGTGTATATGCTGGCAGTAACGGGTCACCTCTTCACCTATTCTTTTTCAGTCACTCGGTGAAATCCGAGCGTAACCAGAGAGTGATCCCATCCCAAAAACGAGACCCGGTCAAAGAAAGGAAAGCGTCGTGATCCTGACAGGAAAAATCCATGTGGCAACCCCCGTATACCGAGGCAATGCCCGCAAAACCCTTTTTACCCGCGACGGCGACGGCAGCCATCGTCTGGTCTCCCTGGCCGGAGAGATTCAGGGCACGGCCCAGGCCTTGATGGACGCCTTTATCGGACAGTCCCGTAACGGCAAGAACATCGGTCTTCTGAATCAATTGTGGCAGCGGCTTTACGGGGCCCCCCTGCCGGAAAACCTGATCCAACGGGTGGTCTGCAAGCTGGCCCAATCGAGCTATCCGCGAAAAAATTTCTTCGATCTTCGCATGGGAATCAAACTGGATGAAGACCGATGGGCCGCCGAGACCAACGCCAACTACAAGATGGAAACGGTGTTGCGCAATTCGGTCTTCGACCTGACCCTGTCGGTCAATGAATCGCTTCTCAAAAAGAACGGAAACAGCGGCAAGTTTTACTATCTGATGGAAGAACTCAAGGCCGAGCGTTTCTGGTTCGGCGCCGGGAAAAGCAAAGGATTGGGGCGCCTCCGCCTCGATATGGAGCTTCCGGTCTCCGCTCCGAAAACGCCCCCGGCCCTCGATCGCCAGGCCAACCATCTGCGCATCGACATGACCTTCGATGCAAGCAATCCGGTGCTGGTGGGCTGGAACTGGGGCAAGGTCGATCCCCAGACCGCCGCCTTTCCGTCCGTGGAAGGACGAATGCTGATCGGGGCCATGCGCAACCTGCCCGATGACATCCGCAGCCGTTTGGAAATGGCCCTGGGCGGCGCCATCGTCAACACCGAAGACTGGAAGGAAAAATTCACCGAATTCCTTCCCCGGGTCACCGCCATCTGGCTGCGGGAGCAATCCTCCGGCGAAGCTGAATTCTGGACCCTTCCCAGTGCCGGCTTCAATAAGCTGGGCAAGGGAAAGCATGCCATGGCCAAAAAGCTCCTCAAAACCATTAAACCGTTTGTGGAAAAGCCCTTTCCGACCAAAGAGGCGGCCGAGGAGGTCTTTAAGGAGGCCCTGGGCAAAAAGGCCAATATGGCCGGCCGCGTGGTCGACCAGATGGAGCACCAAAAACAGGAGCGGCAGGAACTGGACCGGGATGCCTGGAATTCAGCGGCGGACCGTCTGGGGCTGAATCGGGACCTGGCGGATCGGCTTTCGGAATATATCGGGGACGAAATGGCCCTGATCAATGTTCTGAGCCCGGCTTTCCAATCGGTTCTGCCGGGTCTGTTTGAACAGGTGGACCAGCACATCCGCATGCTTCAGAGCGACGCCTGGGTGGATGCCGAGATTCAAAACCGGGAGGAGCATCTCCTCATCAAAACCCTGCTCAAGAACGGCGGTATCACCGAATCCCACTGGAATGATCCGGGAGCCGCCCCCGAGGGGGTTCGGGGGGCCGCATGGGCCGAGTTCCTCCAGGCCCATGACCGGGTGCAGTTTCGGCATATGCTCAATCCGCGGAACCTGGACAAGAGCATTGCCAACGACCGAAACCAGATCGAGCTGCTTCAGTTTTACCGGGAGCAGACCCGTCAGGAACTCGCCCAGCCCAAACACATCGATTATCGGGCCGGGGGCCTCAACAACAGGGAAATTTCCCAAAAATACGGAAAACCCTATGACACCCTTTTCATGCGGATGCTGACCTGGACCCCCTCCGACCGGGAACAGGGGCAATGGGAGGCCTACATCCCCGGCAGCACCGTAAAAGGGGCGTTTCGAAAACGGGCCGCCCAGCTGTTGGCCACCCTGCAGGGGGAGACCCGCCAAACCGGAGAGATACTGGATCTTCTCTTCGGGCGTCAGGGGCAGCGGGGGATGGTTTTCTTTTCCGACGCCTACCTCACCGATCCTGAACAGGCCGACCGGGCCTGGTGTTCCATGGACGGAATCCGTATGGACCCCAAAACCGGTCAGCCCCTGGAGACCGCCAAGCATGATTACCTGTACGCCTACGGCGCCCAACTGGCCTTCCACCTTCGGATGGACCTTCAGGATATTCGTCCCTCGGACCTGGAGGCGGTGTCGGTGTTTTTCCATCTTCTTCAGGATTTCCAGGCCGGGGATATCCCTTTAGGGGGGGAGAAGACCTCGGGTTTCGGCTGGGTTCAGGCCCGAATGAAGGGGCTGGAGTGGCTGACCGGCGACGAAAAAGGCGTCACTCGAACCCTCTTCGGGGAAAAGAAACCGGAACCGAAGGGCGTATGGCAAGCCTTGAATCTGTCGGGGGATGAAGCGGCCAACGCGCTTGCCCCGTCCCGGGAAATCCGCTCGGAACAGAAAGTCGCCGCCGTTGCGCCGCCCACCGCCCGGGCCGGATTTATTTCGCACCGTTCCTTCGGCGGCTACTGCGGAATGCTGGCCGTGGAGGCCGAAGCCCTCACTCCGGTCCATATCAAGGAAAGCGGAGAGCCCTCCTTTACCGCCACCCTGCCGGAAGGGCCGGTGAACGGCTGGGATTTTTTCTCCATG
Source organism: uncultured Desulfobacterales bacterium (assembly GCA_964573705.1). Classification (GTDB taxonomy): domain Bacteria; phylum Desulfobacterota; class Desulfobacteria; order Desulfobacterales; family Desulfococcaceae; genus JAABSQ01. Next base: position 57,080 of record CAZNLT010000008.1, on the reverse strand, counting down.
GCGCCCCCCGAAGCCGACCGGCGCCCCGATGAGCGAATGTATGCCCTTCCCAGTCGAAGCCTCAAGGGCATGTTGCGGCACATCTACGCCATCGCCGCCGATGCGGACCAGGAGAGCAAAGACCTCGGCAGCCTCAATCCCGCCGACAGCCTTTTCGGCTGGGTGGGAGACGGCCCCAACCAGGCTCTGATGGGACGGCTCTCATTCGATTTCGGGGCCTTCGAAACGCCGGACCTCGGGTGGTTCAAGGTTCCCTACCCTTACGGAAACTGGCGGTATACCGGCACTGAATGGCAGCAGACGCCGGGACAATCGGCGGCCGTGTATCAGGTTAAAAAAAATTGGCGGCTGTTTCCCCATGCACCGCTGCCCCCCGTGGCGGTCCGAATCGACGAGTTCACGCCGGACGCCGTTCAGGCCAGCTATTTTCGGGCTGTTTTGCCCGGGGCCCGGGCTCGGTTCAACGTCCGGTTCTGGAACCTGCTGGAAGAAGAGATGCAGCGACTCCTGTGGTGCGTTTCGCTGGAACCGGGAATGGCCCATAAGCTCGGCAACCACCGATACCTCGGATTCGGCAGCATGCGACTCTCCCTTCATAAAGAGAGCCACTTCATCGACTGGGAGGAGCGCTACGCCGGCGGGGATGCCCCAAAATGGCGCAAGCCCATTCAGATCCGCATCGACAGCAAGGTGATCCGGAACTACAATGCGCTGAAGAAGGGGTTGGATGCTCAACACCTTTGATTGGCTGCGCCGGTGCCGAGATGGGGCCGAATTGATGGCGGTCCTGGACCTGGCGGAAAAGGAGCCCGATCTGTTTCCGGAGCCGGGGGAAAATCTCGGGCCCCCGGTCTCCGGTTTCACCAAACCCTGCCAACGGTGTTGGATCTACGCCCCCCTGAAAGAAGCCGGTCTGGCCTATTGCAAGACCTGTCTGGCGATCCTCGCCAAGGCCAAGCACCTGAACCGGCTGGCTCGAATCACCACCGTGGCCTGGGGGTACGTCAACCAGGTCCCCAAACATCTGTTGAAGATGGAGGGGATTTATGCCGGCGGAGAATACCGGCGATACATCCCGGACGACACCCATTTTCTGCTCACGCTGGAACGCCGGGAGCTGAAAACCTGGCTGCAAGAACTCCTGCTCTACCACGGCCCGGACCTGAAGGGGTTGATCCAGGTATTTCCCACCTGCGGCGGAATCAAGAACGAGGCCATGGGGGGTCTGCTCTCCCGCGCGGCCTATCAGGAGGGCCGGTTCCCCATGGATCGGCTTCGTGTCCGGTTCTTTCCAAATCCGTATCAGCTCTTTGTTCCCCACCGTCTGGAAAGACAGGGAATCCTCACGTTCGAGGTCACCGAATTTCTTCGGTGGCTGGAGATGGCCACGGTATTTCGTTCTCTGTTAAAGCCCGAGGCTCAGAAAGCCTTATTTGAACTCCTGGATATCGACAATCCGCGGGAGGAGCAGTTCTATTGGGGCCGGTTCATGGGGTTTCTCTCCGCCGAAGCCAAAGACATGCTGACCTCCTGGCGGATCAGACAATGGCCCAAAACCCGGATTCAATTGATGTACGAGCTCCTCGACCATGTGGCATTCACGGCTTAATCTGCTTCGATACCTGTTCATTTGCCGGATCAACAGCCCCTTTGTCTTTTTTCAGCACCACCCTTCCGTGGAGCTTTCCCTGGCCCTGGGGCAGCTGATTGCCGAGCGCCTGCCCACGGCCCAGGCCCGGCCGTGGCGCAAAACCCTGGCGGAGTGGGAAACCAACGGGGGGAATACGCTGGCGGACCGGAAAAAGAAATCCCGACAGCAGCCCGAAAATCCCTGGCCCCTCGAGGCCGCGCTTCTGAGTTACCCGACGAAGCGAAACCTGAGCGAGGGCGAGTATGTCTTCTGGGAGCTGAAACTGATCGGCGCCAGCGCCGAACACGGCCTTTTCCTGGAAACCATTCTTCCCGCTTTCGAGCACCTCGGGTATGCGGCCGATCCCCGCTGGCGGTATCCCAACTGCTTCTGGGGCAATTTCGACATTCACGCCGTCCATATGGCCCGGGGGCGCCGCTGGGAACCTCTGGTGGAAGCGGGCCGCCTTCACCTCGATTACCCGGCCGGACCCCGGCAGTGGGCCGAGGGCCTGGTCTTTGAAGCCGATCTGAAACAGCCCTGCGATTATCTGACCTGGGTCACCCCGTATCAGCCGGAGCAAAACACCCGGCCCAAGCCCCCTCCTTCCCTGAAATCCATTCTGGAGGCCCTGGTGGATCGAATGAACCGGCTCCTCTCGGGAAAGCACCCACGCTCAGACGCCCTGTACGATTTTCTCGACGAACCGGACCGGACCGCCCTGAAAGAGGCCCTGGAACTGGCCGCTCACATTCCGGTTCTCAGCCATAATCTGGATCAGCCGGTCCAGATCGGCCCGGGCAGATGGATCGGCCGTCAGACCTTCTCCACCGCTGTCCCTGAAACCACCCGCCCCCTTCTGGGAATCGCTTCCATTTTCCACATCGGGCGGTATACCCATTACGGGTGCGGGACGTTTGCGATCAACTGAACCGCCCTTTCTCCGTCCGGAAACATTCTCTTGACACCCCCCCATTTAAAAGATTAAGTTTTTGGGCTTCACTTTATTTTTCGAGGGAATATCCGAAGGATATTGACGCGCCATATTTATTGATTTCAGTGTAGAGTCGAGGACCCCATGGACTACAAAAAGACGCTTAATCTTCCGTCGACCCCCTTTCCCATGAAGGCCAACCTGGCCCAACGCGAGCCGGAGCAGCTGAAGGCATGGGAAGAGACCCGATTGTATCACCGTATTCGAGAAGCATCGGCGGGGCGGGAGAAATTCATTCTTCACGACGGACCGCCCTATGCCAACGGGCATATCCATATCGGCACCGCCCTGAACAAGATCCTGAAGGATTTCATCGTCCGGTCCCGACAGATGATGGGCTTTGATGCCCCCTATGTACCGGGATGGGATTGTCACGGGCTTCCCATCGAACACAATGTGGACAAGGAACTTTCCAAAAAAAAGGTCACCAAGGAAACGGTCTCCCAGTCCGAAGTTCGAAGCCTCTGCCGGACCTATGCCGAAAAATTCATCGATATTCAGCGGGAGGAGTTCAAACGTCTGGGGGTCATGGGCGAATGGGAAGACCCGTATCTGACCATGGCCTTTGAATACGAGGCGGTGATCGCCCGGGAGTGCGGCAGGTTCGCCCTGGACGGCAGCCTGTTTCGAAGCAAGAAGCCGATCTACTGGTGCTGCAGCTGCCACACCGCCCTGGCCGAGGCGGAGATCGAATATGCCGACGAAGCCTCTCCGTCCATTTTCGTCAAATTTCCGCTCCTGGATGATCTCGGGGCGTCGCTGCCGGCCTTGGCGGGCAAACAGGCGTCGGTGGTGATCTGGACCACGACCCCCTGGACCATTCCGGCCAACCTGGGCATCGCCCTGCATCCCGATTTCGACTACGCCGCCGTGGATATCGGCGAAGACCGGGTATTGATCCTGGCCCGGGACCTGGTGGAACCATGCATGAAAACCTTCGAGATTCCCGACTACCGGATCATCGCCGACCTGCGGGCCCGGGACCTGGAAAAAAAACGGTGCGCCCATCCCCTCTACGACCGGGAGTCGCTGATCATTCTGGGGGACCATGTCACCCTCGAAACCGGTTCCGGGTGCGTTCACACCGCACCGGGCCACGGCCGGGAAGACTACGAGGTGGGGCTTCAATACGGGCTGGAGGTCTATTCGCCGGTGGATGACCGGGGCTGCTTCACCGAAGAGGTCGGCTTTTTCGAGGGCCGATTCGTGTTCAAGGCCAACCCCGAGATCAATCAGAAGCTTCGGGAGACCGGCGCGCTTCTGGCCGAAGAGAAAATCACCCACTCCTATCCCCACTGCTGGCGGTGCAAAAACCCGGTGATCTTTCGGGCCACCCCCCAGTGGTTCATCTCCATGGACAAGACCGGGCTGCGAAAGCGCTCTCTGGAGGAGATCGACCGGGTGCAGTGGATTCCCCACTGGGGGCGGGAGCGAATCTACGGCATGATCGAAAACCGCCCCGACTGGTGTGTGTCCCGGCAGCGGGCCTGGGGCGTGCCGATCACCGTATTCTATTGCGCCGACTGCGGAGAGATGGTGATGAATCAGGACATCGTGGACCATACCTATGAGCTTTTCAAAGCCTACGGCGCCGACGTCTGGGTGCAAAAATCGGCCGATGAACTGGTGCCCGAAGGCGTCCAATGCCAAAAATGCGGCAGCGGACATTTCGAAAAAGAGACCGATATTCTGGATGTCTGGTTCGACTCCGGGGTCAGCCATGCGGCGGTTCTGGAACCCCGCCCCTATCTTCACTGGCCGGCCGATCTTTACCTGGAAGGCAGCGACCAGCACCGGGGGTGGTTTCACAGCTCTCTGCTGACGGCGGTGGGGACCCGGGGCCGGGCCCCTTACAAAGGCGTTCTGACCCACGGATTCGTGGTGGACGAGCAGGGCCGAAAGATGTCCAAATCCATCGGCAACGTCATCGCCCCCAAACAGGTGATCGACAAATTCGGGGCCGAAATCCTGCGCCTCTGGGTCTCCGCCTCCGACTACCGGGATGATATCCGCATTTCCGACAAGATCCTCAAACAGTTGAGCGACGCCTACCGCCGAATTCGAAACACCGGCCGGTTCATCTTGGGAAACCTCTCCGACTTTGATCCGGCCAAACACGCAGTGGCCTACGGAGAAATGCCGGATATCGACAGGTACGCCCTTCATTCTCTGCTGCGACTGATCGAGCGGTGCCGGAAAGGCTATGAAAAATATGAATTCCATGTCATCTATCATGCCCTGTTCAATTACTGCACCCTGGACCTGTCCGCGTTCTACCTGGACATCTTAAAGGACCGGCTCTATACCTCTCCGCCGGAGGCGGCCGGGCGGCGCAGCGCCCAAACGGTCATGCACCTGATTCTGGACGCCATGGTGCGGCTGATGGCCCCGATCTTGCCGTTTACCGCCGAAGAGATCCGAAAATACATGCCCCAGGATCAGGACACCCCGGACAGCATTCATCTCAGCCTTCTACCCGAGGGGCTGGAAGGGTGGCGAAACAATGAACTGGCGGACAAATGGAAACAGCTTCTGACGGTTCGGGGGGAGGTCACCAAGGCCTTGGAAGAGGCCCGGGCTTGCAAGGAGATCGGCCATCCGCTGGACGCTTCGGTGGCCCTCAGCGCGCCCCGGGGGGTTTATGAAATTCTGAGCGAATACGCCGAGGACCTCCACTCTTACTTCATCGTATCCGAAGTCTCACTAGCTCAGGAACCGGTGGAAGGCGCCTTTGCCAGCAAGGAGATCAAGGGGCTCTCCATCTCCGTGGGCCGGGCCCCCGGTGAAAAATGCGAACGGTGCTGGGTCCATGACACCACGGTGGGGGAAATTCCGGATCATCCCACCATCTGCAAACGGTGCATGCGCCAGCTCGAGGCCATGTAGGCGAACCGGCGCGTGGGGCGATCTTTGTAAGAATAGAAGGTCGCCTTCACCCGATAGGCGATCTATGGAAGAAACCCGACAGACCCGATCCGCCCGGAACAAATATCTGATGCTGGTTCTGATCGCCGGTTCGGTGGTGATTCTAGACCAGATCACCAAAGCGGTGATCCTGAACCAGGTTCCGCTGTATCGGTCTATTCCGGTCATCCCGGGGTTTTTCAACATCACCCATATTCACAATCCCGGCGGCGCCTTCGGCTTTTTCGCGGACCAGAGCGCGTGGGTCCGTAAAATCGTATTCCTGTTCATGTCGTCGGCGGCCGTGGTTCTGGTGTTCTATTTTTATCACAATACTCCGAGAACCCATCTCTGGCTCGCCGCCGGTCTGGCCCTGATTTTCGGCGGGGCGATCGGAAACCTGATCGATCGCTTCCGGTTCGGCAAGGTGGTCGATTTCCTCGATTTTTATCTGGGCAGCGCCCACTGGCCCGCATTCAATGTAGCCGACAGTGCAATCACCGTCGGGGTGACCATTTTCCTGATCCATCTGGTATTCAACAAGATGCCGGAATAGCCGCCCGGTCCCCAACCCCTTATATCTGCCGAAGCCTCCGGCGGCACAGTCCTGCCGGTAAAGGATTCCGGAGCAATCCATGCCTGAAATCGCCTATCGTGACCTGCAAACATTTCTGGCCGATGCCGACAAAGCCCGGGCCGTGCCGGTCTATCTTCTGCACGGAGAGGAAGTGCTCTACAAGACCGCCCAAGACGCGGTCCTGAAATGCCTGCTGCCCGGGTCGGAACGGACGGTCAACTATGCCCCGGTGGACAACGACGACATCTACGAGGCCATTGAACGGGTCAACACCTATTCCCTTCTATCGACGGTCAAGGTGGTCGGTCTTCCCGAATCCCGGATTTTCTACAGCAAGGGAAATGATCAGAAATTGCTGGAAAAGGCCCGGGAGGCGTTCGAGGCGGACCAGATGAAGAAGGCGGCCAAATTTCTCTCCGGCCTGTTGGGTTTACAGAACCTGACGCCGGCGGATGTGTCCGACCCGGCGGCGTTGAAAAAAAACCTGAAACCGGACCCGGAAATCGTCGGAGACGGTACCTGGCTGTCGGAACTGATTCATTACTGTCTGGAGGAGTCGATTCATCCCTCTCCGCCCCGGGACAGCGCCGGAGATCTTCAGCGGGCGGTGGAAAAAGGGTTCGCCCGGGGAAACCACCTGGTCATCACCGCCGATATGGTGGACAAGCGCCGGACCCTGTTCAAGGCCATCAAAGAACAGGGCCTGAGCGTGGACTGCTCGGTGGCCAAAGGGACCCGCAAGGCCGACCGCCAGGCCCAGGACGCGCTTTTGAATGAACGGGCCAAGGAGATTCTTTCCAAAAGAAAAAAATCCCTCGATCCCCCGGCCTTTCAGGCGATGCGGGAGATGATCGGATTCGACCTTCGCACCTTCTCTGCCGGCCTGGAAAAACTGGCCGATTTTACCGGGGATCGCAGCCGAATCACCGTGGATGACGTCACCGCAGTCCTCAAACGCACCAAACAGGACCCCATCTACGAACTCACCGGGGCCCTGGCCGATCGCAACCTGCCGGCCGCGCTCTTTTACCTCAAGACCCTGCTCTCCGAAAACCTGTTTCCCCTTCAGGTCTTGGCCGCCATGACCAACCAGGTGCGCAAGCTTCTGCTGGCCAAGGGATTCGTCGAAAGCCCGGAGGGAAGGGTTTGGCAAAAGGGGATGGGCTATCCCCAGTTTCAGAATCAGGTCATGAATGCGGTTCGGCAGTATGACCAAACCCTTGAGGAAAAGATGTCGGAATGGATGGACCTGCTGTCGCTCGGGGAGGGGAATCGGGCCGGCGGCAAGGCCAAAGCGGCGCCGGGAGATCTGCTGATCGCAAAATCGGTCAAAAGCCCCTACCCCGTCTATCTGACCATTATGAAATCGGATCGGTTCACAGGCTCGGAACTGATCACCATTCTGGAAGGGTTGAGCGAGGCCGACCTGCGCTTGAAGACCACCGGTCAGAATCCGGTTCGAATCCTGGAGGGGGTGATCATTCGAATATGCACGCCGGAAACTGCCGGGATACGGAAGTCCTGACCCAAGTTAAAGTCAGCCAAAAATTCCCCCGCTGGACCGTTCCGGACCGGAAAGTCGCGGACTGGCCCCGAACCCATACAGAGCACATTTCTGACGCGACCACCGTCACGGACGAGTAGATGGAACTCGAATTGCTGCACCGTCAGGAGGACAGTAAGGAAACCCTTATTGACAATACGCCCTCATTTAGCTACGGTTTTCAAAAAGCCAATTTTTCAGTAGAAGGAGTAAGTCAATGCTCAGCCCACGGGTTCAGGACATACATAAAAGAATAATCAATTTGTCGCCCCAGGAAAAGCTGTCGCTTTTATCAAAATTGTTGCCGGAAGTGTCGCGGGAGATCAACAAACAGGGAAAGCGCGATATATATGATTTGAAAGGTGTGGGAAAAGAGATTTCGCACACCCGATGCGATACAACTGGCAACCGGCATCGTAAATGAAGCGACATTATTCATCACAAACGATAAACGGTTGAAACGGCTCAAGGAAATAGAGGTACTTTCGATTTCTGATTACCTGGTCCAATAATTGAAAGTTCACTGTTCGAAAGAAATATCGGGAGTTATCTGCTACTTGGTCACCAGCCCCTTTTCAATGGCGTAAGCGGTCAAAGCGGCGGCGTTGTGAAGCTGAAGCTTGTTCATGATGTTGGACCGGTGCTTGTCGACCGTTTTGGCGCTGATTCCCAGATAATCCGCGATTTCGATACTTTTGAACCCCTCCCCCACCAGCTTGAGGACCTCTTTTTCCCGCTGGGTCAGGTTGTCCCAGGGGGTATTGGTTTTGAGGGTCTTCCGGCCTTCCAGGTATCCGTCCAGTACCTTGCCGGAGATTTCGGGGCTTAAATAGGTTTTCCCGGACAAGACGCTGCTGATGGCGATCAACAGCTCATGATGATGGGCATTCTTGAGACAGTAGCCGTCCGCGCCCGATTGAAAGGCTTCCAGAATGTATTCATCCGCCGTATGGATGGTCAGGGCCAGAATTTTGGTTTCCGGGGATACCCGTTTGATTTCCTTGATGGCGGCGATCCCGTTCATTTTGGGCATGGAAAGGTCCAGCAGGATCAAATCCGGCGAAAGCTTCTGGACCGATTTGATGGCATCGAGACCGTTTTCGGCTTCCCCGACCACCTGATAATCCTGATTGTCGCTCAACAGCGAGCGGAGCCCTTCTCTGACCAAGGTATGATCTTCGGCGATGACGATATTTTTCTTTTCCATATGATTCTCTTTAGTGTCCGGTCCCACTTACATTGCCGAAAACAGACGTCGTGTGATAGTCTTTCCTGAATAAGGCTTTCAACCGTTTCAATATACGGTATATTCAGTATATAACATACGGTCGATTCGTAGTAAAGTAAACAATTTTCAAGATCGCTACATGCCGGCCGGCGCACCCGGGTGTTCAAAATACGTCCTTTCCCGGGAAAGATACAGAATAAAACGTATTTACCTTTAGCGTCCCCTGTGCCATAAAGCCGGACAAACTCATTGCTTCAGGAGAGATCCCATGTATAAGGAAATCAAAAAAGGATTCCTGACCAGCCTCGGAGCGGTTCTGCTCTCAAAAGACAAAATTGAAGAGGTGGTTCGAAAAATGGTCGATGAATCCAAAATCACCGAAGCGGATGCCCGCCGCTTAAAGGACGAACTGTTGAATACCGGAGAACAGCAGTTTTCCAAAATGGAAAACGCCTTTTCCGAGGCCTTGAAAAAAGGGCTGGACCGCCTGGGGGTCAGCCGGGAGGAAGAGTTCTACAGGCTGAAGCACAAGGTGGAAGCCCTGGAGGTGCGCCTGTCCATCGTTGAAAAAACGATTGCGGAAAAACCCAAGCCCGCCCCCGGCGAAGAGGAATAGTCCGTGGATCTGAAGACCATTTCCAATCTCGGGCGGTTCAAGGATATGGTCACCATCCTCATCCGGTATGGATTCAAGGACCTGATGAAGCGGTTCCATCTGCCCGGGTCTCATCTGGTGATGAAAGCCCAGAAGACCGACTGGGAATTGAGCACCCATCAGCGCATCCGCCTTGCCCTGGAGGAACTGGGCCCCACCTTTATCAAGTTCGGACAGATCCTGAGCCTTCGAATCGACCTGCTGCCGCCGGAGCTGATCAGAGAGCTTCAAAAACTTCAGGATGAAGTACCCCCGCTGCCGTTTGCCGAAATTCAGCCCTTGCTGGAAAAAAACCTCGGGGCGAAAGTCGAAGATTTTTTTTCCATTTTTGAAAAAGAGCCGATCTCCGCCGCATCCCTCTCCCAGGTCCATCGGGCGGTATTGAAGGAAGGAAGCCCGGTTATGGCCGTCAAGGTGCAGCGTCCGGGAATTCAGAAAATCATCGAAACCGACCTGCATATTTTAAAAACCCTTGCGGATTACCTGCACCAGAAATTCGAGGAGCTCAAGATTTATGATCTCCCCGGCCTGGTCCGGGAAAGCAGTGAAACCCTGCTTCGGGAACTTGACTTCACCCGGGAAGCCCGTCACATGCGGGTGGTTCGAAATAATTTCAAGGATTTTCCCAACGTCTATATACCGGATGTCTATGAACAATACAGCACGGAACAGGTTCTGGTGATGGAGCATATCCAGGGGACCCTGTTGAAGCATTTCGTTCCGGAGACCGCCGACCAGGCCGAATACCTGGCCAAAATCGGTCTTCGCACTTCCATTAAGCAGATCTATGAAGACGGGTTCTTTCATGCCGACCCTCATCCCGGAAACATCATCATCCGGGATGAAGACCAGGTGCTGTGTCTGATCGACTGGGGCATGATCGGCCGCCTGACGCCGGGAGACCGGCACAATCTCACCGACCTGATCACCGCGGTGGTCGACCGGGACAGCGAACGACTGCTGGATGCCGTACTCACCATCGCCATCAAAGAAGAAGAGAGTGTGGACCAGCGGGGCCTGGAAAGGGCCCTGCTCGACATCATCGACCTGTATGCCGCCTATCCCATCGAAGAGCTCAACATCGGCCATTTCCTGATGGATGTCACCAGCACGGTTCGCAAATTCAAACTCTGGTTTCCGCCGGACATGATCATCATGACCAAGGCACTGATCACAGCGGAAGGATCGGCCCGGCAGCTGTACCCGAAACTGGATGTGATCTCCGAAGCCGAGCCCCACGTGCGGCGGATCGCCAAAGAGCGGTTCCTTCCCGGCAGTATCTGGAAAACCCTTCGCATCTCTTTTTCTCAGCTGCTCAAATTTCAGGGCCAGCTGCCCAAGCGCCTGGCCCAGATAATTGAAAAAATCGAGTATGGGGAAATCAACATTCGGTTCCAGCATGAAAACCTGGAAGGATTCCGCAAAACCCTTCAGAACATCTTCAATAAACTGGCATCCAGCGTCATCATCGGGGCCATGATCATCGGCTCTTCCATGATCATCACCACCGGGGTCAAACCCCACATCTTCGGTTATCCGGCCCTGGGAATGCTCGGATATCTGATCTCGGCCCTGATCGGGCTGTGGCTGATCTATGATATCCTAAGCAGCCGCTACTAAAACCATCTGAACCCGACGGGAGGCTTCATGCTGCAATTCAATACCATTCTCTGCCCCACCGATTTCAGCGATCCTTCTCTGGAAGGGATCAAAACCGCCGATGAACTGGCCCTGAGATTTTCGGCTGAAATCATTCTGATCAACGTGGTCCCTCCGATTCCGGTCTTTTCCATGCCGGAGCCCAACCTGGCGCCGGTCTTCGACGCTCCCGCCTACCAGAGCGAAATCTCCAAGAGCGCGGAAAAGCGGCTTCAGCGTCTGGCCGAAGAGCATATTTCCGAAGAAATCCATTTCCGCTCCCGGGTGATCGTGGGAGACCCGGCCGGTGAGATCGTCGATTTTGCCCGAAGAGAGGGAGTCGATGTCATCATCATCTCCACCCACGGCCATACCGGATGGAAACGGCTTCTGGTGGGGTCGGTGACCGAGAAGGTGATTCGATACGCCCGCTGCTGCGTGCTCTCCGTGCCCCGCCCTGAACATGAACCGCCCCTCGACTGATCCGATTTGAGGATACCGATATGATTTTTATGGAATTTCTGATCGCCTTTATTTTCGCCCTGATTCTGAGCGCGGGATTTGTTCTGGTGCTCCACCGCAGCGGACCGAGGTCCGGCTTTTTCTGGTTTTTCCTGCTCGTTTTTCTGGCCACCTGGGCCGGGGGCATCTGGCTGAGCCCCTTCGGGCCGAATCTATGGGGCGTTTACTGGCTCCCGTTTCTCGGGGTCGGTCTGGTCGCCGTGCTTCTGCTGGCCGCGTTTGCGCCTCGCCGTCCCCCCCGGAACCGGCATGACACGCTCGACATGCTGGACAAGATCGAAGAAGAAAAGGAGTTCAAGAAGGTAGCCGGCATCTCCATGGGTATTTTATTCGCGGCCCTGGTGGTGGTCTTGATCCTGGCGGTGATCCTCCGGTATCTGACCCGGTATTAACGCGAGAGGGAATCCATGACGCGACCGCTTTACACCACCGATCAGACCGAGTGCTATGACGCCGCCGGGAAAAAGGTCCCCTGTGGGTCCACCCGCCAGGACGGCGCCTTTAAAACCGGTCCTCCCTGGCCCGATCCCCGCTTCAGAATCGAGGAAGAGATCGTCCTGGACCGTCTGACCGGCCTTGCCTGGACCCGCCATGCGGCTCCCGCTGAGTTTCCGCTCTCCTGGGAAGAAGCCATCGATTACATTCGGGAAATCAATGCCGAACGGGCTTTCGGGTTCGGCGACTGGCGCCTGCCCGACCGCCGGGAGCTGTTCAGCCTGGTCAGCCACGCGAATAGCAACCCCTCGCTGCCGGCGGACCATCCGTTTACGGAGGTGTTCTCGGGGTATCACTGGACCGCCACCACCTGCGCCCGGCTTCCCACGCAGGCCTGGTATGTCCATATGGGGGGCGCCCGGCTGTTTAAGGGAATGAAGCACGGCTCCTATATGGTATGGCCGGTTCGCAATTACGAAGCCGACCCGATCCTCCCCGGCACCGGCCAGTCCACCTGCTACGCGGCCTCCGGTGACCCCGTCGCCTGCGCCGGGATCACCGCCGGCAGAAAATCCAAAACCGCATTCCCCTGGCCGGAGCCCCGGTTTTCAGACGAGTCCGAGGTCATCACCGACCATTTGACCGGTCTGATGTGGACCCGAAACACCGATATCACTCAGGCTCGGGTGGATTGGGAGACCGCTCTGGAGGCGGTTGCTTCCATGAATGATCAATCCGCATTCGGCTATGATGACTGGCGCCTGCCCAACATCCGCGAACTGGAGAGCCTCACCGATATGGGTGCCCATTCTCCGGCCATCGCCTCGGCTTCCCGGTTCGAAAATATTCGGGAGTTTTACTGGTCCTCCACCACCAGCGTCTATGACCCGCCCTACGCCTGGACCCTGTATACGGTGGACGGAAATATAGGGGTGGGGTTTAAACGAAAGGCCGATTTTCATGTCTGGCCGGTGCGGGAGACGACCTTCGGCCGCGGGGTATATGCCGATGAGACTACCTGAGCCCCCAACCGGGGCCGGGGCTCAGGGGTGCCGGAAAATTTTCAGACTCTCCCCGGCCAATGAGGGGTGTACCAGCAGATCTCCGGCCTCTTTCATGATGAAGACGTAATAGGGTTCCCTTTTGGCGGCCTCGGTAAAATCCTCGGTTTTCTTTCCGCCCTCCAGGGCCACCACAATCTCATCCACCTGCGTCTTGATGGCATCCCTGTCCGCCGCCCATACTCCGCCTGCAAAACAGATCGCCAAGACCAATCCCAACCCAACGACTGCACATCTCTTCATTGTTTCCTCCTCTCTATTCATTGAACGGTTCCTGGGTTTCCCTGTATCTAACGAGATACAGGTTTATTCACAACACACCCCCGAAGAATCCGGGGCGGGTGCAGAACAACCTAACCGAAACAAATACGGATCTTAAAACCTTGAAACGAGTGCGGAACGTGTTTGGATCAAATTCCCGCATTCCATGCCCGGATTACGCACGTCTCAACCGAACCCTGTTCGAGAAGGACCCGTAAAAACCGGAAATAAAGAAAAATCGAGAACTTTTTGCTGAAATTGGAAGGAACTGGAAAAGGCGGAATCTCAACAATTCCGCCTTTTAAAAAAAACCGCTGAAAGAAGGGTGATACTTTCAGCTTTGGAAAACAGGGAATCTATTTCTGAAGCTCCATGGGCTGGTCGCAGCACACCAGTTCTCCTTCACCGGCTTCTTTCACTTCGACCACCTGACCACATACTTCACATTTATAGACTTGACCTTTTTCTCCCATTTAAGCAACTCTCCTTTTTTGATTATAAATATACAGGTAATGGTAACTACTATGAAGGATATTACCGAAAATCATCAAAAAAACAATACGTAAAAACCCGTATTTTCCGAGCATGGCGGATATCTGGTTTCCTGTCAGCTTCGGCTCGATCCGTTTGGCCGCCAAGCGGCGGTAAATACCAATTCCTTTCATTTCAATCTACTCGATAGACGGTATTGTGAAACCGTATTCCATCCGCCATACTGGGTGAAGAAAATCCAAACATGTCATTTTTTTTAAAGGAGAACACAGATGGAAAGTATTGCCCAATTCAAAGAAACCATCGGGTTGAACGCCAAATCGGGAAACACCTGCGTAATCATCTTCAAGAACAACCCGATCCCCTATGTCGGAATTCCCACTCCGTCCAGCACCGATGAGGATGAATTCGTGTTTCGTATCTTGGAACCGGAGGATAAAGAGGGAATTTACACCTTTTCCTATGATGAAATCGAAACCCTCAAAAAGCGGTAAGCGCTTTCATATACCGGATTCAAAAGGCGATCAATCGGGCAATCCCTGATTTACGGCTTCGAAATTTTTGAATAGGAACCAGGCGGTCGGGGTTTTCGGGAAACAGAGGATTCGGGTTTCAGCCGCTCTCATCGGGATACCACCAGGACGCCTTTCTTGACCACTTTTTCCACGGTATTGACCCCGATGTGGTAGGGGATGAATTGATAGGACGGAAATTCCAAAACCACCAGGTCCCCCTGTTTGCCGACATCGATGGATCCGATCTCGTGGGTCCGGCCGACGGCGGCGGCGGCGTTGAGGGTCATGGCGGTGACCGCTTCTTCCGGGGTCATGGACATGTAGAGGGTGGCCAGGGCGAAAATCAAGGGGACGGACCCGGAAAAGCAGCTTCCCGGGTTGAGGTCGGTGGCCAATGCCACAGCACATCCGCTGTCGATCATGAAGCGGGCCCGGGCATAGGGCTCTTTCAGGGAAAAGGCGGTGCCGGGCAGCAGAACCGCCGTTACCCCCGCCTCGGCCATTCGCCGGATTCCCTCGTCGGAGGCCTGAAGCAGATGGTCCGCCGATACCGCGCCGAGTTCGGCGGCCAATTCCGCCCCGCCCAGGGCCACGATTTCGTCGGCGTGCAATTTGAGGCGAAGACCCAGGTTCCGGGCACGGGTCAGAAGCCGGCGGGACTGGTCCACCGAAAACACCCCTTTTTCACAGAATACATCACAAAATTCCGCCAACCCCTGTTCAGCCACCTCCGGCAGGACCTTTTCCATCATCAATTCCAGAAAATCTTCCTCTCGTCCTTTGTATTCTTTGGGCACGGCATGGGCCCCCAGAAAAGTGCGGACCACATCCACCGGATGGTCCCGGTCCAAGTCTCCCATCACCGCCAGCTGCTTGATCTCGGTCTCCCGGTCCAGGCCGTACCCGCTTTTACCCTCCACCGTGGTCACCCCGAACCGAAGCATTTTGTCGAGCCGCCGTCGTCCGGATGCGATCAAAGAATCGGGATCGGCCCGGCGGGTGGCCTCCACCGTATTGACGATGCCGCCTCCGCGCTTCATGATCTCCATGTAGGGGGTCCCCTGAAGCCGCCAGGAGAATTCCTCCGCCCGGTATCCGCCGAAGACGAAATGGGTATGGGGATCGATAAAGCCGGGAAGGACCGCGCGGCCGGAAGCATCCAAAACCTCATACCGGGAAAGATCGTTCTCCTTCAGTATCGAATCGGTTTTGCCCACTGCGGTGATGGTGCCGTTTTCGATGACGACCGCGCCGTCTTCGATGATGCCGAGATCCGCCATTTCCCGGCCCTGTTTGGCTTTGCGGCCGCTGCAGGTGGCGAGCTGGGCCGCATGGATGAGGATCAGGTTTCCCTTCATGAGCGCTCCTTTGTCTTCTGATCCGCTTTTTCCGAATCCGGTTTCGGCGGAACCGCCAGCACCCGCTCCACATTCACCGGTTCGGGAATCAGCTTCTGGTCCAGCATGATGGTTTCGGTCTGCTTCCAGGCATCCACATCAATGGCGCCGATGAGAATATCCGGGGCCGGTTTGATCATGGCGCGGGTGATGTTGAGCTGGCGAATCAGGATCTCCGGCGGGGTGTCTTGATCGAATTGCGCCAGGGTTTCCAGTGCCCGGTCCGCATAACCGGGGTCCAGGGATTCCCGCCACCCCTGAAGCAGGGCGGCCATGAATTTTTCAACGGTTTCCGGCTCATTTTCCAGCATTTCGGCGGAGGTGACCACCGAATTGGCGACAAATTTGATTCCGAATTTGGCCGGGTCGAAATAGGCGACCGCCTCTCCGTTTTCCCGAAGTTTTTCAGCCAGGATCGGCCCCTGGGCATTCCGGTAGCAAGGCCACAGGTCCACCTTGTTTCGATAGAAGGGGAGATAATTGTACCGAACGCTGAAAAAATCGACATCCTCCACCCCGACATTCCCCTTGGCCAGAAGGGCGCGCATGATGGTTTCATCATTGCCGCCATAGGTGATGCCGATAATCCTGCCGGTGAGATTCGACAGCTCATTGACGGGCGGCCTGGATGCCCGATACACCCATTGGAGCGGGTTGACCTGAAACAACTGGGCCAAAACCACCACCGAAGCCCCCTTGGAGAGCGCCCGAATCACCTGGTCCGCCGAGGCCACTCCGAACTGGGCATATCCCAGCTCCAATTCTCGAATGGCGTCCCGCTCGGGTCCGCCGGGTTTGATCGTCACATTCAAGCCGTTTTTCTCGAAAAGCCCGTGGACATCCGCATAGAGGTCCCCCACCGTACTGACGTTGAACAGCCATTTGAGCCGGTAATTGATCTCCCGGGCCCCCCGGGCATGGTCGGGAAACCCGAAACATATAAAAAGGGCGCACGCAGTGAATAGGCCTGCAAACCGTTTTCCGGTCACCTGACACCTCCTTGAAATGGGTGAATGCTTTCGGAGCTTCTACTATCCCTTTGCCCACCGTTCCCTCACCAAGGCCCCGGCCCATTCCAGCAGCCCCTGATACACCGACAGGGTGATTCCGATAAGAAACAGGGCCGCCAAGACTTTGGCCAGATCGCTCTGGTAGAGAGCGATGCGGATACTATACCCGATCCCGGCATCGGCCGCAATGAACTCGGCCACGATCGTCCCGGCCATGGCCAGGGTGGCGCTGCCGGCGATGACGGTGGTCAGCTTGTTCATGTTTTCAAAGGCGCGAATCTTCACCTCCAGCTGCCACCGCATTCGCCCGGTCACGCGATAGAAATGTTCGATATCCTCGATGGGTTCGGACATGATCCCGATGATGGAGAGCAGCAGCGGAAAATAGCAGATCATGGCCGCGATCAAAAGCCGGGAAAAGAACCCGTCTCCCAGCAGAATAAAGATGATGGGCGCGATGGCCACGATGGGATAGGCCTGAATATTGTAGGCCGCCACCTTGACGAAGGAGCCGAACCAGGTGGCCTGACGGCCGACGATGCCGACGGTCAGGGCCAGCAGAATTGAGATCGCCTGCCCCACCACCGCCACGGAAAGGGTGTCGAGGGCATCCAGAAAATACCGGCCGAATTCCCCGGCAAAGACCCGCCACATGTCGAGGATGCCCGGAATGACGTAATCGGAAAGCCCCAGAATGTATTTGATCGCCAGAAGAAAAGAGAGCCCCAACAGGTAGATGATCAGAAACTGATAGATCCGCCTAAGAAGCATTCATGATCTCCAGCATGGTGCGATCCAGCTTTTCCGGATCGGTTTTTCTGTCTTTTTGAAAATCCTGGCCTTCTACCACGACGATCTGGGGATCTTTGCGCGGACCCCGAAAGACCAGAATCTTTTTGCAGAACTTCGACACCTCCACCACGTTGTGTGAAATATAGAGAAACAGCGTATTCGGAAACATCTGCTTGATGTTGAGCAGAATCCGCTCCCGGGTACTCTCATCCACGTTGGCCAGGCTTTCATCCAGGATCATGAGTTGAAAATCCTGAAGCAGATACCGGATCAGGTTGATGCGGTTTTTCTGGCCCAGGGAGAGCTGAGAAAACCGCTGATCCAGACATTTTTGAATACCGAAAAACTCGATCAAGGCCGGTTTCCGGCGGGCCTCGGATTCCGGGGTGATTTTGTCCAGGTGCCGCCCCACAGAAGACCAACCCGGCAGCCGTTCCAGGTTATAGGTGTAGGCCGGCCGATCCATCCCTTGGGTGATCACCTCTCCCGCCTCGGGCTGCAAATCTCCGGTGATGATACGGGCAAAGGAGGTCTTTCCCACCCCGGACGGCCCGAACAGGGCGTGAAAACCCGGTTCCGTCAACTGAATGGACAGATCCTTAAACACATAGGTTTCGGATTGGGGATATTTAAAGGTCAAACCGCGGCATTCCAGGCGCATGGAAGAACCTATTCTCCGTCGATTTCCGCAATTTTAACGCAGAAATCCCGAATTCGGCCGCCCTCCCCTGGGCCCAGCAATCGATCCGGCGCCCCCTGCTCCACGATTCGGCCCGAGTCCATAAAAATTACCTCATCGGCCATGGCCCGGTCCCGGGCCGCCCGTTTCTTCATCTTTTTGACCCGAACCATCCCCACCTCCACATTTCCCAGAGCGGTGAGATGATCGAAGAGGTTGAAGTCCTGAAAAATCATTCCCACCTCCTGGCGATAGGCATAGAGACCTCTCCGGTCGGCGGGATCGATTCGCCGGCCTTCGAGCCAGACATCTCCGGCATCCGGCATGACCAGAAAATTAATGCTCTGAAGAAAAGTGCTTTTCCCTCCCCCGAGGGACCGATCAGGACCTTGATCTCTCCTTTTTGAAGGCTCAGAGAGACATCCTTCAGGATCGTCTGTTCCCCGTAGGCTTTGATGATATGCTCCACCCGCAGAATGGGTGCCGTGTCTTGATTCATGGCCGATATTTTTTACATACTTGAAAAAGGAAATCCATACAAAATTTAAGAATCGCCGTCGTTTTCAATCGATCCCGGCGTTGGCAAGGCCGGCTCTCCCGAGAAGAGACCGGTGATCCCCGGACGAAGAAAATGCTCTTGATATCGGCGGGCAATCTTCTTAATGTACCGGGATGGATTTGTTCAACATCCATCAAGATCATTCACACCTTCAACATCAATTGACGGAAACTTTATGGAAGAGATTATTATCCGAAAAGATGGCATGACACTGTCGAAACTGTCGGCGATTGCCCGAAAAGGCGTCGGGATCCGGCTTTCAAAAGGGTCTGAAAACCGAATCCAGGCCAGCCGAAAACTCATCGAAAAATGGGTGGCCGAAGAGCGGCCGGTCTACGGGGTCACCACCGGCTTCGGGGCCCTGAGCGATGTGACCATCTCCCGCAAGGATACCCGAAGGCTTCAGCAAAATATCCTCATGAGCCATTCGGCCGGGGTGGGCAGGGCTTTGGAACCGGAGATCGTCCGGGGCGTGCTGGCGTTGCGGATTCAGGACCTGGCCCGGGGAAATTCGGGGATTCGCCTGGAGACGGTGAACCGGTTGGCGGAGCTGCTCAACAAGGACATCTGTCCGGTGATTCCGGAACAGGGCTCGGTGGGCGCCAGCGGGGATTTGGCGCCCCTGGCTCACCTTTCTCTGGTGCTTCTCGGAATGGGCGAGGCGTTCTACAACGGCGAGCGAATCCCGGGAAAAGAAGCCTTGAAGCGGGCCGGCATCGCCCCGGTGGAACTGGAGGCGGCCGAAGGGCTCGCCCTGATCAACGGCACCCAGGTGATGACCGCAGTGGGCGGGCTGGCGGCCCATGATGCCCTGGGGCTCTCCAAGATCACCGACATCGCCGCAGCCATGAGCCTGGAGGTGCTGATGGGCAGCCGCACCGAATTCGACCCCCGCATCCATCAGGTCCGGCCCCACCCGGGCCAGGGAGCGGCAGCCGACAATATGCTGAAACTGGTTCAAAACAGTGAAATCATCACCTCCCACAAGGACTGCCGCCGAATTCAGGACGCCTATACCCTGCGCTGCTCGCCCCAGGTCCACGGGGCCAGCCGGGATGCGGTCGATTACACCGCCGGGGTGCTGGAAACCGAAATGAATTCTTCCACCAACAACCCGCTGATATTCGCCGAATCCGAGGAGTTTCTGCTGGGCGGCAATTTTCACGGCCAGCCGGTGGCCCTGGCCCTCGATTTTCTCTGCATGGCCTTGGCCGAACTGGCCAACATTTCCGAACGGCGGGTGGAGCGGCTGGTCAACCCCATGCTGAGCGGGCTGCCGGCTTTTCTGGTGAGCGACGGCGGACTCAACTCCGGATTCATGATCGCCCAGTACACCGCCGCGGCCCTGGTCTCCGAAAACAAAACCCTGTGCCACCCCGCCTCGGTGGACTCCATCCCTACATCGGCCAACAAGGAAGACCATGTCTCCATGGGAACCATTTCGGCAAGAAAGGCGCGGAAGGTGGTGGAGAACACGGAAAACGTGGTCGCCATCGAACTGTTGTGCGCTGCCCAGGCCATGGATCTTTTCACCAACCTCAAGCCGGGCGAAGGCAGCCTGGCCGCCTATCGGAGGATTCGAGATTCGGTATCCCACCTGGATCAGGACCGCATCCTGTCAACCGATATCGAAGCGGTGAGAGGATTGATTCGGGAAGGCCGACTGGTTCAGGCGGTGGAAGATGCGGTGGGCCCCCTGAAGTAACGGATCGGGCAGAATCAGCGGGCCAGGTGTTCCAGAAAATAGGGCATCTGAACCCGCCACCAGGACCAGTCGTGTTCCACTTCGTGGCCCCAGAAATCGGCCCAGCAGGGGATCTCCTTGGATTGAAGGATCTCCTTCAGTGCCCGGGTCTCTCCGATGCAGTCGTACCGGTCGCAGGCCTCCCAGGGCCCCTGCCCCACGCAGAGAATGATCCGGCACCTTCGCAGGGCCTCCAAATGGTCGTGGCTGTGAAGACCGGGCAGATACAAGAGCGGAAAATGGTAATAGATTCGGTCGTCCCGGTATCCGTCGAAGAGATAATCGGGGCCGTAGAGCCCGCTCAGGCCGATGACCGAATCGAAGGTTTCGGGATATCTGAATAGAAAATTGGCTGCATGATAGGCCCCCATGCTGCAGCCGGTGGTCATGATCTTGTCGAAGCGGCGGATATGATGAAAAATAAAAGGAACCACCTCATGGAGGATGTACCGCTCATAGGCCTCATGGCGCAGGACCCGCTCCTGAGGGTGGATCTCCTGATTGAGCCAGGACTGGTGATCCACGCTGTCCACCGCAAAAAGGGTGAACTGACCCGCCTCGATGAACGACTCGCAGGCCGCTACCATTCCGTTGTCTTCATAATCGAAAAACCGTCCGCCCGAGGAGGGAAAAACGATCACCGGCTTGCCCTGATGGCCGTACACCTTGAGTTCCATGTCCTGATTCAATTGGCTGCTGTACCATTTGTGATATTCGATATTCATATCCGTGTTCCGTTCGATCCTGCTTGTATGGGGTTGTGAATCCTGCCGGTGGTCCTGTTCAATCGGCGGCCTCGACGGATCAGGAAGTCTCCTGAATGAAGCCGGCCACGGCCCGAAGCTCTTCCGGATCCTGTGAGTTGGCGATATAGGCGTAATTGCCGATGGCCGCACTGAAAATCGAGTCGATAGGGCCGGAATGGACGATCAGCCGTCCGAAATTCTGCATAATGTCTCTATGAGAGTGGGCGTAGCTCTTGTTCAGCTTTCGGCCGATATACCCGCAGTGGTAGGGCCGGGAAAAGGAGGCTGAAAACCGGTTGTGGACGACGATGTTGGCCCACTCCTGATACAGATCGATATTGTTGGCGAAATTGAACATATCCATGGTCAGCCCGCCCGGCGGGCGAACATTGACTTCCAATCCCACCAGATCCCCGTCCCGAGTGCGAAAAAATTCGATGTGGAAGAATTTTTCGCGAATTCGAAAAGCCCGCACCGTTCGTCGCCCGGCGGCTTCTAAGTCATCGGGGATTTCCCGCAGAGAATAATAAAAAAGATCCCGATCTTCGTTCACTGTCTCCATAATCCCCTGGCTGAAGACATGGGCGGTATGGAAGACAATTTGACCATCCTGGTCGGTGAGCCCGTCAAAGCTGACCAGATCTCCCCGAATAAATTCTTCCATGATATACCGCACCTTGGGTATCTTGGCCAGAAACGCTTCCCGTTCTTCATCGTTGTGGATCAGAAAGGTGTCGGCCGCCCCGACCCCGCGATTGGGTTTCAGCACCAGCGGGTATCCCCAATTCTGGGCCAATTCTCTGGCTTTTTCGGCGGATTTGATCACCTTGCCCCGAGGCACCTTTACACCCGCCTTACGAAATCCGTTTTTCATTTCGGACTTGCGGGTGATTCGGCCAATCTGATGAATTTTGGGACCGGGAATGTTGAAATCGGTGCGAAGCCGGGCCTCGAATTCCTGCCAGTAGTCGTTGTGGGATTCCACCCGCTCGAGTTTGCCGTAATTATGGATGAAAAACCCGCAGGCCCTCAACATCTGCTCGTAGTCGCTCAGCACATCCACCCGATAGTATTCGGCCAGGGCTTCCCTCAAATCCGGCCGAAGTTTTTCATATGGTTCATCGGCGATTCCCAGAACATTCACCCCCAGTCGATGCAGGTGGGCGCAGAAAAGATGGTAGTTAGGAGGAAAATGCGGTGAAAGATAGACAAAATTCATGGAAATCCTTTCTGTTCCGGTTGGTTCCCCGTACTATATCGGAAGGTCTCAAAAATGAGTAGACCTATAATAATTCGTCGTGCGGGATAATCAACATTCCTAAGCAAAAACATCTTTTTACAGTCTGGACTTTTCCCCTTAAAAAGCATAGTATACACGCCTGATGCACGACGCGTTCCATTCTTTACCTAAAAGGAGGCAGACCGCATGACACGACATCAATTGGCGGGAAAACCGGCGCCCGATGACATGTTGGTGAACATTCCCCGCCTGATCAGCGGGTATTACACCCGGCACCCCGATCCTTCCGCACCGCCCCAGCAGGTGAGTTTCGGCACCTCGGGTCACAGAGGGTCTTCTCTGAACAACAGCTTCAATGAAGATCACATCCTGGCCACGGCCCAGGCGATCTGCGAATACCGCCAAACCAAGGGGATCGACGGGCCCCTGTTACTGGGAATGGATACCCACGGGCTTTCCGAACCGAGCCATATCACCACCCTGGAGGTGCTGGCCGCCAACGGGGTAAATGTGATGATCCATAAAGACATGGAGTATACCCCGACGCCGGTCATCTCCCACGCCATCCTCACCTTCAACCGGGGCAAAACCACAGGACTGGCCGACGGCATCGTCATCACCCCTTCCCATAACCCGCCGAGCGACGGGGGATTGAAATACAACCCGCCCCACGGCGGACCGGCCGACGCCGAAGTCACCCAATGGGTTCAGGACCGGGCCAATGTCATTCTGCAAGGCAAAAATAGAGCGGTCCGTCGCATGCCCTATGAAAAAGCCCTTTCCGCGGATACGGTTCGCGAGTATGATTTCATTTCGCCGTATGTGGAAGATCTGGAAAACATATTGGATATGGCCGCCATCGGCGCTTCGGGGCTTCGGATCGGGGTGGATCCGATGGGGGGTGCCGCGGTCCGGTTCTGGGAGCCAATTGCTGAGAAATATCGCCTCAACCTGGAGGTGGTGAATAAAAAGGTCGACCCCGCCTTCGGTTTCATGTCGGTGGACAAGGATGGAAAAATCCGAATGGATTGCTCTTCGCCTTATGCCATGGCCCAGCTTATCGACATGAAAGACCGCTACGACATCGCCTTCGGCAATGATCCGGATGTGGACCGGCACGGCATCGTCACCCGAAGTGTCGGGTTGATGAATCCCAACCATTATCTGGCCGTGGCCATCCATTATCTGTTTCAGAACCGGCCCCACTGGAAACCGAATGCGGCGGTGGGCAAAACCCTGGTGAGCAGCAGCATGATCGACCGCATCGCCGCCCATCTGAACCGTCCCCTTTCCGAAGTGCCGGTGGGGTTCAAATGGTTTGTTGAAGGGCTGATCGAAGGCGCCTGCGGATTCGGCGGCGAAGAGAGCGCCGGCGCCTCTTTTCTTCGCACCGACGGCACGGTTTGGACCACCGATAAGGACGGCATCATCATGAACCTGCTGGCGGCGGAAATCACCGCCAAGACCCAGAAGGACCCGGGCGAGCACTACCAACATCTTTCTGAAAAATTCGGAAGCCCGGTGTATGAGCGCCTGGACGCCCCGGCCACCCGTTCCCAGAAAGAGGTCCTCAAGAAGCTTTCTTCCGACCAGGTGAAAGCCGATACCCTGGCCGGCGACCCGATTTTGAAGAAACTGACCCGGGCTCCCGGCAATGACGCCCCCATCGGCGGACTCAAGGTGGTGACCGAAAACGGCTGGTTCGCGGCCCGCCCATCGGGCACCGAAGAAATTTACAAGATCTATGCCGAAAGCTTCAAAGGCAAAGACCACTTGAAACAGATTCAGGAAGCGGCCAAAGAGATGGTGGCCAGCGCCATGCAAGTGGCGGGGGTATTGGAATAAAAACATCCTGAACGGTTTCCATAAACTGAGTGCCTTCCGAATAAAACAAAACAGGGGGCGAATACACCCCCTGCCGTGAAGCGGAGATTTAAAGATTTGAAAATATGGGATTTTTCCGGACTTGTGAGAGGAAAATCGCAGACCATGAATTCTCTTCGCGGTCGGCGGAAATGGATTAACCTTCTTCTGAAGTGTTGGTCAAATCAAACAAAAGGTAATCCTCCGGATGGATGGGCAGCAGGTCCTGCTTGGAATCGGCCATTCGTTTCATCGCCTTTCGCAGGGCCGCTTCCACATCCACCTTGGGATCCGACCGCTTGGTGACGCCCACCAGCATGACGATCCGCTGGGCATTTCGGGCTTCATCGCTCAACTGACGGCATTCCTCCTTTGAAAACTCGTGCTTTCCCAGATTGAGTCCGTAAATATCCAGGCCGGATTCCTTTTCAAAGGCCTCCCGCAGTCGGGATATCAGATTGGCGGATCGGATTTTACCGCGACGATTCTCTTCCGGAATATCTCCCTCGCAGGAAGCCATACCGATACAAATGATGTCCCGAAAATTGGCTGTGACGAAATCCTGAAAGTTTTCATTGCGAAACGGCGCGGTAAATTCGGTGATATCCCCGACTTCGGCGATCTTCTGTTCGCTTCCCCGAATCCAGTGGTATTTCTTTTCAATGATCACCAGTTGAAATTCCCCTTTTCGGTTCTCCTGGTCCCGGGTTTCTATGGCCGGCATAACCGAAACGATGGATGAGACCTCCCGTTTGGAGGAGGCGGCATACAATTCCATGGGAATGACATACAAAGCAGTGCATTGGACCTCGGAAACGGCATGATCCGCTTTCTCGGGGTGTTTTTCATGAATGTAAAGGCTGAGTTGCTCGTCGGTTTTCATATTGATGTTGGTAGGGTCCTCCATCATGGACAGCACCGCCGCGCTGATCGTCTCTTTTCCGCGGAGATCGGAAATAAAGGTATTCCGGATTTCTTCGGCCTGAACCGCACGCAATTCATCATCGAAATGGCAGACCCGGCCGATTTCCATGGGAGAAAACAGATGGGGCACCTCCTGTTTGCGAGGATCTTTCAAGACCGCGCAGTAATCCTTTTCCGCCTCTCCCCGAACGATTTCCTGCTCATACTCCAGAAAATTGGTGAGCGCATCGATGAGGGAACCGCGGTCCACCACCGCCGATTCAAATCCAGACAGTTCAGTTTGGAAAATATCCTTGACCGCCATCCGCTCCGCCTGAATAATCATCTCCTGATGGTAGGCGTTTTCATCGGGATATCGCCACTGCCCGTCCTCATCGGAAATGGGTTCGCAATAGCGAATATCGGCCGCACGGGCCGGCAACATCAAACAGAAAGTCAATAGTATCGCAGCTGTCCATTTCAACATGGCCGTCTCCTTTATTCCGATTCATTCTTAAATGCGGTTGCGGCATACAGCTCGACCGGATACACCACCAGCGACAGACAGGCGGAACCGCTCAATGCCTGGCCGCTTGGGGCCACATCGACTTCATGCACCAGGGCCTTCAAGGCGGCCTCTTCATACCGCCGGATTTGCCCGGGATCGGCCATCATTACCCCGATCGAAGTCAGGGAGGGGCCCTGGTCGGTATCGACCATCTGCCGGGCGAAGATCTCCTTGATTTTTTCCGCCTGGGTCTGGACCAGGTTGGGATTGATATTGCACACCCGGCCGATCTCCACCGGATCGAACCGCTCCCGGTCGGCCGGTTCGATCCGGCACCCCTGAAGGCGCATGCAGAAAGATAGGGGTTCTTCGACGCTCAGGTACGCTCCGTCGTAAATAACCAGGTCTCTCAGGGCGGTGATGATCTTCGCTTCCGGAAAAACGGCGGCTTCGTAACCCCCCAGTTCTTCGGAAAAAAGGGTTTGAACCGCTTTTTCTTCGGAGGCCTCGGTCAGCGCGCTTTCGAGAGCGGTGCGGTCGGAGTACCGCCACTGACCCGATGCACTAAACGCGCTTTCACATACCTGGGTATCGACCGGGTTTTCCTGGGCGAACCCGAAACCCGCATGCAGGCACACCATCAGGCATAAAAGGTACTTCCTCATGAATTAGGCTCCCTTTCTTTCGAGAGTTAAAAAGATTCGCTGCTTTAGCGCAACGTGCTCATATATTCCTGAATGAATCGGGTGTATTCCTCCGATGTCAGTTCATCCTCCGGGACCGGCGGCCGCCCCACCTCCAGAATCAAGATCTCGTTTTCCGGCCATTTTTCTCCGACTTTCAGATTTTGATCAAAAACAATGCCGATTTCTTCGATCACCCCGGTGTAGGACTTGTTCATGACAATCTCATTTTTTGGAAATCGGTCCCGAATGCTTTCCTCCCATGCTTCTCCCACCAGTTGCGGAACCGTTCCGGTCTCCTCGGCCGGTTTGATCGGGGGCGGTTCCTCCGGCTCCTCGATAGCCGGCGCTTCCTCCGATCCGGTTTCCGCCGGGCTCTCTTCTTGTCGTGCAATAAGAACCGGCGCTTCGGCCGCCGTGTAATTGAGTTCCTCCACCAATAAATACCCGCGGGTGGTCGCATACAGGTAGGTGGTTTTGGCCTGTTGCAGATCGGGGTTCAACCGAAGCAGGTCGGGGTATTTCTCTTGCAGGTCTTTTACATAGACGAATCGGGGCAGTTTTCGGTTTTCCGCGCCGATTTCGGGAATCGCCTCCATGTCCATGTTTTTCAAAAACCGAAACACCAGGGCGGCCGCCAGACACTTGGGGATATATTCTTTGGAGTATTTCCCCAACCGCCGATGATTGAAAATGGAAACAAAGTCCCGTCGGTCGTCTTTGATCGGCAATCGGCGAAGGACCCGGGTGAGTCGACTGGCGCCGTGATGAAAACTGCCGATGCTCAACACGGTGCTGTCGAACAAAACCCGGTTGTTGGAAATATAGGCGGCGCAGGCGGAAGCCGATTTTCGGTAGTCCAATCGCTCGTCCACCTGGCCGGATACCGTCAAATCAAAAGCCCTGGCGGTGCTTTTGAGGAACTGAAAGAGCCCCACCGCCTTTTTATCGGAGCGGGCTTTATTGACGAATGCGCTTTCCACAAAGGGGACGGCAAAGGCGAGTTCTTCGGGAAGCCGGTGGGATTCAAATATTTTTCGAATCTCCGGATAGTACTTGCGGCTGCGTTCGATGATCCGGTTGGTGCCGTGGGGGTCGATAATGGAATAATATTTATAAAAATAAGAAACATGCCGAACCAGTTCCTCGTCGATATTCAGGGCGGCCTCATTCCACCGGTCAAACAGCAGATACAGCCCCTCCCGAATCGCCTCGCGCTCGTAAGGCCAGAGAGCGGGCGGGAGAATCGGGTTCTTTACGGAAATCGAGGCCGGTCGGACCCGACTCACGGGGGGATCCGCGGCATCGGCCATCGACCCCACGGTAAAAACCGTCATCAAACCGATCAGCTGAACCGACCATCTCCAAAACCCACCGGCGCGCACTGCTTGTAAAACTGTTGCGATCAAAACAAGCTTCCTATTCGACCAGGCGCTTTTCCATATTCAATTTTTCAAATACCCCCGCATTTTCGAGAAAAATATCCGCTTCTCTGATTGAATTGGAGATTCTAACCGCTTTTTCGAGTATGTTCAACCTCTATCGATAAGGGGCTCATTCCGCAGCCTGGCGCAGGTCGCCCTCGGCCGTCGGAATCGACGAAAAAGAATGGGAAAGAGTTGAAACCCTTGATTTTCCGCACCGATCCTGATAACAGATGTCCCGGATCCGATGAGGGGTGTTCCGGCTTCTTTACGGAACTGAGATCATACCCTTTGAACCTGATACAGTTCATACTGTCGTAGGGAAGTCGGAGAGGTTTTCAGCGGCGCCTTTGAGATCCGCCGTAAATTGATGGTTTTCATCCCTCCTGATGATCCCTTCTTTCTCCAGTGCGTATCAGGTTTCCCGATTTACAATTCCGCTCGACGGTCCCTTTTTTAGGCAAACCGATCGGTTATTTACAAAGGAGACAGGTATGCAGACAAGGAAAAACGCACCAAAAGCGAAATCGACCGACACCCGTAAAACGGCTTATGCGGTCGTCTTCGTCGCCATGGGCGTGGCCCTGGCGCCGTATACCTCTTTTCCGGTGGGAATCGCAAAGATCAATCCCACCCAGCACTTCGTTAATATGCTCAGCGCAGTCCTTCTGGGACCCGGGTGGGCGGTGACGGTGGCCGGCATCATCGGCCTGATCCGCAACGCCATGGGGGTCGGGACCCTTCTGGCGTTTCCCGGCGGCATGATCGGCGCTTTCCTTGCCGGGTATCTATACCGCAGGACCCGAAACCTGTATGCGGGCGCCGGCGGTGAAATCTTCGGCACCGGCATCCTCGCTCCGGTGGTCAGCGCGATGCTGGTTGCGCCGGTCTTCATGGGAAAGGCGATTCCGGTTCTGGCCTTGATTCCCTCGTTCCTGGGCAGCACCGTCGCCGGGGCGATTCTGGGGGTGTTGGCCGTTCGAATGCTGGAACGGGCCGACCTGGTGGATCTTTCCCCGAGTCTTCAATGAATTCGGAAAAACCGGAGGCGCCGGCCGCACCGGGAAAAGCGGCGTCTGCGGAGAATTTTATCCGCACTGAACAGCTCCGGTATTCCTATAAAATAGAGCCCCCGGACTATAAACTGAACAACCTGGATCTGGCGATTCAGGGAAATGAATACCTCCTTATCGCCGGGCCCAGCAGTTCGGGCAAATCGACCTTGTGCCGAACCTTCAACGGGCTGATCCCCCATTTTTACGGAGGACTTCTGAAAGGCCGGGTCCGGGTGGGGGGACGGGACACGGCGGAATGGACCGTCGGCGATCTTTTCTCGGAGGTCGGCATGGTGTTTCAGAATCCCGAAGCCCAGCTGTTTAACCGAACCGTGGAAAACGAGTTGGCCTTTGGATTGGAAAGCCTCGGGGTCCCCCGGCCAGAGATGAAACGGCGGGTTCACGATACCGCCCGGGGCATGGGAATAAGGCACCTTCTGAATCGGGGTCCCCATTCCCTGTCCGGCGGCGAACAGCAACTGGTTTCGATTGCCGCCATGCTCTGCCTGAGACCGAAAGTGCTGGTGCTGGACGAACCCTATGCCAACCTGGACCCGGCCCATGTCGGCCGGGTACGAAAAGCCCTTCGGCGTATTCACGACCGGGGGACCGGAATCATTATCGCCGAACACCGAATGAATTATACCGCCCCCGATGCCGGCCGAATGATTCTGGTCGAAAATGGCAGGGTCCAGGGGGACGGTCCGCCCTCTATCATCCTGACCCCGAAGAACGCGAACCGCTTCGGCCTGTCCTTGGGATGGAAGGCGGAAAGCCCTCGCGTCGCCGATCGACCGCTTCCCGGAAATGGAAATGAACGGAACCGGCCCCCTGTCCTGACGGCCGAAGATATCACGGTTACGGTCGGGGGCCGAAGGGTCCTCGACCGAATCCGGTTCGAGGTTCACAGGGGGGAATCGGTCGGGGTTCTCGGAGCCAACGGCGCCGGAAAAACGACCCTGCTCAAACAGTTCAACGGTCTGCTGCGCCCGGCAAAGGGTCGAATCCGGTTGCACGGGGACAGTATTCGAAACCGGAAAGTATCCCAGCTGGCCCGCCACGTGGGAATGGCCTTTCAGAATCCGGCCGGCCAGTTTTTCAAGCTGACGGTTCGGGAAGAAATCCTGGCCGGCCCTCGGGCCATGAATCGCCTCGATGAGGCATGGATCGAGGAGATCATCCGCCTTTTCGGACTGGACCCGCTTTTGGACCGTCCGCCCTTCCGGCTCAGCGGCGGCGAAAAAAAGCGGGTCGCCTTTGCCGCAGCGCTGGCGGCCAAACCCGACATTCTGGTCATGGATGAACCCACCGCCGGTCAGGACGGCCATTTCCGAAGCACCTTGAGCGGTCTGTTGTCTGAAATCCGGTCCTGGGGCCGAACCGTCATTTTCGCCACCCATGATCTGGCCTTTGCCGCCGAAAACAGCCACCGATGGCTGGTATTGCAGGAAGGCCGAATCCTTCGGGATGATTCCCCGAAAAATATTCTCACGGATGTCCGTTTTCTGGAAAAGACCGGTCTCCACGAGACCCTTGGGAAGTAAGATCGGTGCTGGACCCGCGAACCAAACTCATCCTGGTGATCTATTACGCCGTGTTGGTGGTGGCTTCCCGCCGAGTGCCGAGCCTGGCGGTGGAGGGGGCCGTGCTGATCGTCTTTATCCTGGCCATGCGCCGGTTGAAAGCATACGGCCGCTGGCTTCGACTGGTCCTTCCGATGGCGGTTTTTTTCGGGGCGGTGACCGCCTGGTCCGCCGGGCCCCCGGCCGGCGCTTTGGCCGGATGGAAGCTCCTCACCCTCACCACCGTTTTTTTCGCCTTTTTCGCCGTCACCCTTCCGGAGGACCTGGGCAATGCCCTGGTCCAAATGGGCCTGCCCTATTCAGCCGCATTTGTCACCACCACCGCCATGCAGTTTGTGCCGGTCATCGGCCGAAAAGCCCGAGGAGTGATCGCGGCTCAGCAGGCTCGGGGGATCCCTCTGGAGCCGGGTTGGTCCGCGCTTCGCCATTATCCGGCATTTCTGGGGCCGTTGCTTCTTCAGGCCTTTCAGCTGGCCGAGGAGCTGGCCGAGGCTCTGGAAGCCAGAGGGTTCGGCCGTCCCGGCCGTTCTTTCTACCGGGAATACCGCCTTCGCACCCGAGACTGGATCGCAATGGGAATCGGTGCGGCGGTCACCGCCGCCGGCCTGATGTCTCCCTTTCCCCTCTGAAATTCTCGAACATATCAATATACTGCCGATGTAAGTGACATCTACCATTTTTACCTGATTGTCCTCCGGGCGTTCACCTCCTATTTTCTACCAGACACAACAGATATAAAGCAAAAGCTCCTGTATAAAACATGTAGCGGGTTCCGATATTCGTACATCTTTCGACAAAACAAAGGAGTCAGGTCATGACCTCAGTCGATGACGCCCGGCAGGCGAAAAATACCGCAAAACGGAAGACCCAAGAGGCTGCCAAAGAGGTGAAACCCTGGGTAAAGGTGCTCGCCAGAATCGGATATGCCGCCAAGGGCGTCGTGTATATGGTGATCGGCGCTCTCGCAATAGAGGCTGCGTGGGGCGCAGGCAGTTCGAATGTCGACACCAGGGATGCTCTGGTACAAATCATCACACAACCTTTCGGTCAGGTTTTGCTGGGCATTGTCGCCTTCGGGCTTTTCTGCTACGTCGCATGGCGCTTTGTTCAGGCGTCGATTGACCCGGAAAACAACGGCGCCGACCCGAAGGGAATTCTCAAACGCACAGCCTTTGTAGTCAGCGGCCTTCTTTACGCCGGTGTCGCGGTTTTGTCGGTGCAGATGATTCTCGGCTCCGGATCGAAAGGCGGCAGCGGCGGCGGAGCTCCGGAAGACTGGACCGCCAAGCTGCTGGCGGAGCCGTATGGTCGATGGCTGATCATTGCCGTCGGGGTCATCATCATCTGTTTCGGCCTGTTTGAAGTCTACAGGGCCTACAGCGCCAAATTCAAAGAAAAATGGAAGGTGTCGGAAATGAGCCGAAAGGAAGAAACCTGGGCTACTCGGGCGGGGAGGGTCGGACAGGTGGCCAGGTCTATCGTTCATGGATTGATGGGTATTTTTTTCATTCAAGCAGCCCTTCAGTACAACCCGGAGAAAGCCGGCGGCCTGGGGCAGGCCCTCCAGACGCTTGCCTCGCAGCCCTACGGACCTTGGGTGCTCGCAGCGGTAGCGATCGGGCTTTTTTGCTACGGGATCCACTGCGCGGTGCATGCCCGGTATCGACGTATTTACATGTTCTAAAGGCAGGCGCCTTCGACCCGCCCGTTTTCGGATGCGGACGGTCCTGGAAAAGATCATCGGGGAAAGGGCGCGGGTAACAGGCCGTCCAGCCGGTCGGAAATGCAAACCGTGATCCGGAATTGATCTCGATCCCGACCGGCTGATTGAAAGAGACTTGCGTCGATCATAACCCAGTCCCAGGTGGAATTCAGACCAAAGATCAATACACTTGCTTCTTATCCGGGGAAACATTTCTTTTGCGGAGAAAAAACGCCTCATTTTATATTCGAATCGCACTGTCCGGGATCCTCGGTTTCCTATGTAGTTTTTCCCTTTTTTGGGTGGTGGTCATATTCAGCGGACCGATGATCCGTTCGGCCGCGCCTTATCCCCGTATCCCTTCGGTGATGGATTCCCTTCTGCTCGGGTTCACCCGCCCTCTCTGCATCACCTTCAACATCGGAAAGGAAGCGTCCCATGTCCTCCAGATCATCTGAAAAACCGGTTACCGTCTACGGCGCGATGGCGGCCAATTTCGGCATCGCCGTCACCAAATTCATCGCAGCGGCCTTCACCGGCAGTTCGGCCATGCTCTCGGAGGGAATACACTCTCTGGTGGACACCGGAAATCAGATTCTGCTGCTGCTGGGAATCCGGCTGAGCAAAAAACCGGCGGATGAAAAGCATCCCTTCGGATACGGCAAAGAGGTCTATTTCTGGGGACTGATTGTGGCCATTCTGTTGTTCGGCATCGGCGGCGGCATGTCCGTCTATGAGGGAATCATCCATATGAAGTATCCCCATGAGATCGGCAACCCGGTCTTCAAAGGCGAACCCCGGCTGCTGTATCACAATGGAGAATTCCTGAGGGGGGCCATGGTTGCGGAACGGGTCACCGAAGAGGAAGTTCTGCAGGCGGTGCGCAACGCCTCCAAGGGAAGCATTTCCGAAGTCGAAGCGGTGGTCCTGGAAACCGACGGAGAATTCAGCGTCATCCCCCGCTCGGGAGAAGGCGCGTCCTCGATTCTTTCAAACGTGTCTCGATAAAGGAACGTTTTGATCCCCTACCCCGGGACCCGGATTCGAATTCAGGGGATGGGGGAGTACACCTGCGAAGATCGCATGCACCGGCGGTACCGGGATAAAAACCGATTCGATATTCTGATGAAGGACCGAAACCGTGCCCTGAATTTCGGTAAACAGTAATTGAGATATGAGATTGTAAATGAATAACCGAATCGGCTTAAACACGCCCCCAATTCAGAAAAGGCCGGCCAAGGAGAAGAAAGCCCCGATCGCATGAGGAAAAAAGAAAAAGGTGTAAAGAAATGAAATCATAGAACAGTAAATGGGGGCTTTCGAAATCATAAAAACCATCTTAGTTCCGTTTGCCTCCACGAAAAAAGGTCATTCTGCTGAAGCAGAATGACCTTTTGGTTAATGAATTTTAAATGTAAACCACGCGCGCGGCTAACGGATACTTACTTACCGGCCCGTCCGTCGTCACAGGCCTCGCCCGCATCCATATCTCCGGGCCTGGCGTGTTCCGGGGTATTGTCCATTACGCAGACATCGCTGTCGGCAGATCCGATCTCCGCGACCATATCTTTAGCCGTGACGGTAATCGGTTCCATTTCCGCCAGCCGTTTCAGTTTCTGGTACCGCTCCACGTATTGCGCTTCCAGAGTGGCCCGAAGCCGCTTCGATTCTTCAGGAAAGGATTTCTCCAGGGCCGCGTAGCGGATTTCTCCAGAGAGGAATTCCTGAAGGCTGCCGTCCGGCTCTTTGGATTCGAGAACAAAAGGATTCTTGCCTTCCTTTTTCAGCAGCGGGTTGTACCGGTACAAGGGCCAGTAGCCGGATTTCACCGCCAGGTTCATTTCATCCTGGGTTTTGCCCATGCCCCGTTTGATGCCGTGATTGATACAGGGCGAATAGGCCATGATCAATGAGGGGCCGTCATACGCCTCGGCCTCTCTGCACGCCTTCAGGGTCTGGTTCTTGTTGGCGCCCATGGAGACCGACGCTACGTAGGCGTAGCCGTAGGACATGGCGATGGCCCCCATATCCTTCTTGGCGGTCTTCTTGCCGGAGGCCGCGAACTTGGCGATGGAACCGGTGGGCGTGGCCTTGGAAGACTGGCCGCCGGTATTGGAATAGACTTCGGTGTCGAAGACCATGATATTGATATCCTCTCCGGTGGACAGGACATGGTCGATGCCGCCGAAGGCGATGTCGTAGGCCGCCCCGTCGCCCAGAAAGACCCAGTAGGACCTTTTGGTGAAATGGCCCTTCATGGCCAGGATCTCGGAAAGGAGCTGGTTGTCCGGATATTCCGGAAGCAGCTTTTTCAACTGGTCCCCGTATTTTCTGGACCCTTCGGCATCCTTGATGTTGTCGAGCCAGCCCTGAAGCGCCTCTTTGACCTCCTGAGGCGCCTCCGTATTCAATGCCTCCTGAATCAGGTCCGCCAGTTTCCGGCGCTGCTGAAGAGCGCCCAGGAACATCCCGTAGGTGAACTCGCCCG
The DNA here is from genome assembly GCA_964573705.1 of uncultured Desulfobacterales bacterium. Classification (GTDB taxonomy): domain Bacteria; phylum Desulfobacterota; class Desulfobacteria; order Desulfobacterales; family Desulfococcaceae; genus JAABSQ01. The sequence continues at coordinate 22,249 of CAZNLT010000008.1, read as the reverse complement.
GGTCCTCGAACAGGGAGTTGCCCCAGGTCGGACCGAACCCGTCCTTGTTGGTGCAGTAGGGAATGGAGGGTGCGCTGCCGCCCCAGATGGAAGAGCAGCCGGTGGCATTGCCGATCACCATTCGTTCGCCGTACAGTTGGGTCAGAAGCTTGGCATACGGGGTTTCTCCGCATCCGGCGCAGGCCCCGTTGAACTCCAGGAGCGGCTGATAGAACTGGCTGCCCTTGAGGGAGTCCCGCTTCATGACATCTTCCCGAAGCGGCAGAGACTCGCAATAGGCCAGGTTGGGGACCTCTTTTTCCAGCTGGGTCTCGATCGGTTTCATCACCAGGGCCTTCTTTTTGGCCGGGCAGATGTCGGCGCAGTTGCCGCAGCCCATGCAGTCCTGGCTGTAGACCTGAATCCGGAAGAGATACTCCTTGAGTTCCTTGCCGGTAGCCTTTTTGGCCTCCAGTCCCTCCGGTGCGTTCTTCAACTCTTCTTCGGTGAGCAGGAAGGGCCGGATGGTGGCGTGGGGGCAGACCATGGCGCACTGGTTGCACTGAATGCAGTTGTCCATAATCCATTCGGGCACATTGATGGCGACCCCGCGTTTTTCGTACCGGGTGGTGCCCACGGGGAAGATGCCGTCAGGGGTAAACGCGCTGACCGGCAGTTTGTCGCCTTTCTGCTCATTCATGGGCCGCATCACATTGGTCACCCATTCCGGTTCATCTTTGGCTCCGAGGTCCTTTTCATCCGCCTCGGCCCAGGATTCGGGATAGTCGACCTTGTCGAGCTTGTCGATGGTCTTATCCACCGCTTCCACGTTCATGTTGACGATCTTGTCGCCCTTTTTGCCGAAGAGCTTCTTGATCTGACCCTTGAGGTAACCGATGGCCTCATCCACCGGAATCACATTGGCCAGCTTGAAAAAGGCGGTCTGCATGATCATGTTGATCCGGCCGCCGAGGCCGACCTCCTGGGCGATGGAGACCGCGTCGATGTTGTAGAATTTGAGTTTCTTCCGGGCGATGGTCCGTTTCATGTGGCCCGGCAGCTTCTCCTCCATCTCCTCCGGACTCCAGTGGGAGTTGAGAACGAATGTGCCGCCTTCCTTGATGCCGGCGAGCACATCATAGATATCCACATAACTCGCTTTGTGGCAGGCGATGTAATCTGCGGACGCGATCTGATAGGTGGATTTGATGGGGGTTTTTCCGAACCGGAGGTGAGACATGGTCACACCGCCCGACTTTTTGGAGTCGTAGGCGAAATAGGCCTGGGCATACATGTCGGTATTGTCGCCGATGATCTTGATGGCGCTCTTGTTGGCCCCGACCGTACCGTCGGCCCCGATTCCCCAGAACTTGCACTGGACGGTGCCTTCCGGGGATACGTCGAAGTTTTCGTCGTATTCCAGAGAGGTATGGCTCACATCATCGATAATGCCCACGGTAAAATAGTTTTTGGGTTTGGATGCTTTCAGGTTGTCGAAAACCGCCTTGGCCATGCCCGGATTGAATTCTTTGGACCCGAGGCCGTACCGGCCGTTGACGATGGTCGGGGTAAGCCCGCCGCGCTCGAGATAAGCGGTGCAGACGTCCTTGTAAAGCGGATCACCGCCGGCGCCCGGTTCTTTGGTCCGGTCCAGCACGGCGATGCGATCGGCGGTGGCCGGCATGGCGGCAAAGAGGTGTTCCATGGAGAAAGGCCGATACAGGCGCACCTTCACCAGGCCGACCCGTTCGCCCTGATCCACCAGATAGTTGACCACCTCTTCCAGGGTTTCACAGGAAGAGGTCATGGAAACCACCACCCGGTCGGCTTCGGGATCTCCTACATAATCAAACAGTTTATAACTGCGTCCGGTCAGATCGCCCACCTTTTTCATATAATCGGCAACGATATGGGGCACTTTTTCGTAATACGGGTTTCGGGTTTCCGCCCCCTGAAAATAGATATCGGGGTTCTGGGCGGTGCCGCGCAGTTCGGGTCTTTCCGGGTTGACCCCCCGCAGCCGAAAACCGGCCAGGGCGGTCCGGTTGACCAGTTTGGCCATATCCTCGTAATCGATGGCCTCGATCTTCTGGATCTCGTGGGAGGTCCGGAACCCGTCGAAAAAGTGGAGAAAAGGGACGCTCGACTCAATGGCGGCCAGATGCGCCACCAGGGCCAGGTCCATGGCCTCCTGGACCGAATTGGACGCCAGCAGTGCGAAACCGGTCTGGCGCACCGCCATCACGTCCTGGTGGTCCCCGAAGATGGAGAGGGCATGGCTGGCGATGGCCCGGGCCGTGACATGGAGCACGCCCGGCAGGAGTTCACCGGACATTTTGTACATATTGGGGATCATCAACAGGAGCCCCTGGGATGCGGTGAAGGTCGACGTCAAAGCGCCCGAGGCCAGAGAGCCGTGCACCGAGGCCGCGGCGCCGGCTTCGGACTGAAGCTGCCGAACCAGCATGGGCTGGCCGAAGATGTTTTTTCGACCGCCGGCCGCCCATTCATCCGCGATCTCGCCGATGGGTGAAGACGGGGTAATGGGGTAAATAGTCGCCACATCGCTCATCGCGTACGCCACATGGGCGGCGGCAGTATTACCATCTACGGTCATCATTGTTTTAGCCATGTTCTTTCCTCTCCTTCCGTTTGGGAACCTTTTTTCCAAAAACAATACGGTTATCTATACACTGACACTGAAAAAAGTGACCTTCAATCGCTGCTTTCCTCAACTTACAACAATTTTCCGAAGAAATCATTGCCTTTGTCATCCACCAGAATAAAGGCGGGAAAATCCTTGACGGTGATCTCATAGATCGCCTCCATCCCCAGCTCCGGGTATTCGAGCACCTTCATGTCGGTGATGCACTCCTTGCCCAGCCGTGCGGCCGGCCCCCCAATGGAACCGAGATAGAATCCGCCGTGCTCTTTACAACTGTCGGTGACGAGTTTAGAGCGGTTGCCCTTGGCCAGCATCACCATGGAACCGCCTTCGGCCTGAAAAATCGGCACATAAGGGTCCATTCGGGCGGCGGTGGTGGGGCCGAAAGAACCGGACGCATATCCCTCCGGAGTTTTGGCCGGTCCGGCGTAGTAGATGATGTGATCTTTTAGGTACTGGGGAAGCCCCTCGCCCCGGTCCAGCCGTTCCTTCAGCTTGGCATGGGCGATGTCCCGGCCCACGATGATTTTGCCGGTGAGGCGAAGCGGCGTCGCCACCGGATATTTGGATAGTTCGGCCCGAATCTCGTCCATGGGCCGGTTCAGGTCGAGGGCGACCGCCCCCGCCTCCTCGGACATCACCTCGGGCAAGTATTTCGAGGGTTGGGTCTCCAACCGCTCCAAAAAAATTCCGTCTTTGGTGATTTTGCCCAGTATATTGCGATCGGCGCTGCAGCTGACCCCCATGCCGATGGGGCAGGAGGCCCCGTGACGGGGGAGCCGCACCACCCGCACATCCAGGGCGAAGTGTCTGCCGCCGAACTGCGCCCCCAGCCCCAGTTCCCGGGACAGGCCCAGGAGCTTTTCTTCCAGTTCCAGGTCCCGAAAGGCGTGGCCCCCTTCCCCGCCCTCGGTGGGCAGCGCATCCAGATACCGGGTGCTGGCCAGTTTCACCGTCTTGAGGGTGGTCTCCGCGGAGGCGCCGCCGATAGCAAAGGCGATGTGGTAGGGCGGGCAGGCGGCGGTGCCGAGGGAGCGCATCTTCTCCTTCAGATAATCGACCAGGGCGCCGGGATTGAGCACCGCTTTGGTCTCCTGAAACAGGTAGGTCTTGTTGGCGGAACCGCCGCCTTTGGCCACAAACAGGAACTTATAGGCATTCCCCGGAACGGCCAGCAGATCGATCTGGGCCGGCAGGTTGCAGCCGGTATTCTTTTCTTCGTAGACCGTCAAAGGCGCATTCTGTGAATACCGAAGGTTTCGCTGTGTATAGGCGTTGAAAACGCCCCGGGAGAGCGCCTCTCTTTCATTGAAATCGGCCCAGACCTGCTGCCCTTTTTTGCCCATGATAATGGCGGTGCCGGTATCCTGGCACAGGGGAAACTCCATTTCAGCCGAAATAACGGCATTTTTGATCATTTCCCTGGCCACCAGCTTGTCGTTTTCCGACGCCTCGGGATCATCCAGGATCGCGGACACCTGTTTCAGGTGCGAAGGGCGCAACCGATGGGATACGTCGGTAAACGCCTCCTCGGCCAACCGGGTGAGGGCTTCCGGTTCGATGCAGAGCATCTCTTTGCCCTCAAAAGATTTCACGGTCACAGGGTCCCGGGTCAGCAACCGGTATTCGGTCTTGTCTTCCCCCAGCGGGAACATCTCCTGGTATTTGAAATCAACCATCGTATGGGATTCTCCTTTTCATTATCGACGTCATCGGGCTTGAAAAAAGGGGGACGAATTGCAAGCAGTTGCAAGGGCCGTTCCATTCAGTGTTGAAAATACTTTTTTAAAGACGGACTAGCGCTGAATCGTGACCGAGTTGATGGTAACCGGTTTCACCGGCTTGTCGTTGGGGCCGGTTTTGACCGATCCGATCTCTTCGACCACGTCCATGCCCCGGGTCACCTTGCCGAATACCGTGTGGCGGTTGTTCAAATGGGGGGTGGGACCGAGGGTGATGAAAAACTGGCTGCCGTTGGCGCCGGGCCCGGCATTGGCCATGGAAAGAACCCCCGCACTGTCATGCTTCAGGTCTTTGTGGAATTCATCCTTGAATTGATAGCCGGGTCCGCCGGTGCCGGTGCCGAAGGGACATCCCCCTTGAATCATGAAGTCTTCGATGACCCGGTGAAAGGTGAGCCCGTCATAGAATTTTTTGCCTCGGGGGGTATCCTGGCGGCCTTCGGCCAGATTCACGAAATTCCAGACCGTTTCGGGGCATTCCTTAGCGTACAGTTCGATTTCGAAATTTCCCATATTTGTGTCAAAGACCGCCGTCAGGCGATCCACATTCTCTTTATAGTCGCTTTTTTCTCCAATCACAACCAGCCTCCTGCTAAGAATAAAAAATGCATTTCAGTGATAAAATTCCAAATTTAAAATTATAACTGAGCGTTCGGTCGGTGTCAACGACAAAAGATTTGGAAGAAAACGGCGAAAAACCGCCGTCAGGGGATGGAGGTTGGCCGGGAAATGGGAACGGGAATGGGGTTCAGGAAAAAAACTCGTCTATGGACATCTCCCCGCGAATACCGAAGCGGGTCAGGGCGAAATCGAATCGGACCGGGTCTTCCGGGACCCACCGGGCAAAGGCGGCGGTGATCTCGAGGGCCGTCTTGAGATCGGCGGCCTTGCGGGAGGTCAACCCGAGAAAGGTGCAGACCCGGTGCATGTGCACATCCAGCGGCACGATCAGTTTGGCCGGGTCCACATCCTCCCAACCCCCGGGGTCCACCGCATCCCGGCGCACCATCCATCGCAGGAACAGATGCATTCGCTTGCAGGCGCTGCCCCGTTCGGGCCGGGGAACCAGGTGGCCCGGATCGCCGACACGGACCAGCTTTTCGCAGAAACGGGTCAGGGCGGGAATGACATCGGGGTCGGAAGCGTCGTATCCATCCAGAAAACAGGCAAACAAAGATCCGTATTCTCGAACCATGTTCCGGGCCCCGGCCAGCATCACCGACAGGTGTTCTCCGGTGGCGAACCGGTGTTTGAAATCAGAAAAATCCCTGCCAAGGGAGGCCGAAGAAGAGAGTGCCAGATACTCTGCGGGTGAGGACCCCATTATCTCCAAAACAGCACCGACACTCCGCTTGATCATGGCCACCCGGCCGTAGGCCAGCGCGGAAGCCGTCAACCCGACGATTTCGCGGTCGCGCACGGAAGGGTAGTTATACAGGAACTCCAGGGGATCGGGCGTCACATATTCCCGCCGGTTGAACTGTTCATAGACGGAAACCAGTTTTTCAGGGATATCTTGAGATTTCATAATAAGCGGGTCACTGCCGATTCATTTTGCCTTGAGTTCAGTCTGAGCATCCGGATCGGCTATCGACAGCTCGAACCATCCAGGATTTCCCTGATTTTCCAGGCCATTTGCTTCTTCGATACCGGTTTCGTCAACACGATTCGAACGCCCTCGGTTTCATGCGGATCTTCACCAGTTTCCGTTTCGGCGCAGCCGGTGCAGAGAATGACCGGAATATCGGGCCGAATGTTGACCAATCGAGCGGCCAGTTCCTTGCCGGTCATCCGGGGCATGGTCATGTCGGTAATGACGAGATCATACCGGTCAGGGTCTGAGCCGAACCGGTCCAAAGCTTCGGAACCGCGGATGACCGCCTCCACCCGGTACCCGAGAGATTCCAAAGTCTTTTTTTCCATTTCCAGCAAAGCCGTTTCGTCATCCACCAGAAGGATCGTTTCTGTGCCGGCCGGCAAGGGAAGTTCAGGTCTCTTCCCAAGGCCCGTGGCATGCCTCATCGCGGGAAAATACACCTTGAATTCGGCGCCCTCCCCCGGTCGACTGATCACACGGACGGCCCCGCCGTGGCTCTTGATGATGCCGTGCACCACCGAAAGCCCCAGCCCGGTGCCCTCTCCGGGATCTTTGGTGGTAAAAAACGGGTCGAAAATACGATCCAGGGTCTTCGAATCCATGCCGTGACCGGTATCCCGAACCGTCAAACACACGTAGGGTCCGGGGTTGAGGTCAGGGGCCGGGACCGGCTGATCGGAATCGATCATCACGGTTTCAAGCTGAATGACCAATTCGCCCGCTCGGCCCTGCATGGCATGCCCGGCATTGGTAGCCAGATTCATCAATACCTGATGGACCTGGGTCGGGTCGCCGAGCACCGCATCATCGGTATGGAGGCGGACCTGAAGATCGATGGTGGACGGTAAAGCGGAACGAAGCATTTTGGCGCCTTCGGCTACGATTTGCCGCATACCGACCTGCTGAAACCCCTCTTCGCTGTTTCGGCTGAAGGTCAGGATTCGACGCACCAGGTCCCGGGCCCGGTTTCCGGCGGTCACGACCTCCTCCAACTGCCTGCGGGGCTTGGATTCGGGCGGTATCTGATTCATGGCCAGTTCGGTATATCCGAGAATGATCGACAGCATGTTGTTGAAGTCATGGGCGATACCGCCCGCCATGGTGCCCACCGCCTCCAGTTTCTGGGCCCGGCGGATCTGTTCCTGAAACTGAGCGCGTTCCGCCTCCATCCGCTTGCGGTGTTCGAGATCTTCTCTCAACCGACGATTTGCATCGACCAGGGCCACACTGTATGCTTTTTCCCTTCTGAGGAAATAAAGAAACAGAGGAAGTGATCCGGCCAGCAGGACCCCGGTAATGAGCACCGATCCGATAAGCTTTCGCTGTAAAACGGACTGAACGAATCCGATGTCGAATTCGGCCACCGACAGATACCGGTTCCCGGCCGGCGAATTTTCCGGCAGAATGACCGCCCGGAACCGTCCCCACCGGTCGGAATAGGTGGTATACACCGGACCATCCGCATCAAATGCCGCTTTCAGGGCTTCGCTGGCCTCCGAATAGGGTTCGAAATAGCGGACCTCCTGTTTGGATTCAAGTTCCGCCTCTGTGGCGCTGGATGCGGTAATGAAAACCAGACCGTCCCGGCGTACCGCGGTATAGAGGAATTTATAACCGGCCCGATCGGCGAATCGAGTCAAGGCGAGAATATTATCCCGGTCTTCTTCAGGAGAAATGGCCGATTCCATGGTGGCCCGATCATGGAACCCCGGAGTCAGGATGTACTTGACCGTCGAGGCGCCGATCAACAGGTTTCGATCGATCTGCTTGAGCATGGCGGTTCGGGCATTCCAATACGAATAGCCTGATACCGCGGCCACCGTCAGAAGATACACCAGCAGAGTCGCCGCTAACAGGGCCTTCGACGATGTAGATCCGCTCTCTTTCATGCGCGGCCTCGATTCCATTTCATTTGGTCATTTTCCTATTCGGCAGTATCGAAAAAAAATATATACGGGCATCCGTTTCGGGGCAAGGGAATTATGCAGGTTCGGTTCGTCCATTACGCTGGGAAAAATCGCATCGGCGGTGAACACGGAATTATGAGATAATTTAGTTCATAAGCCATTGGGCTGATAGATTCACGGTTTCGTTTCCTCAAAGATTGCTTTTATGTGATTCCATGTGGTACACATGAATCAATCCTAACAGAGCAAATAAGATTCGCCATGCAACAATACGACACCGCCGCCAAAGTTCTTCTGGAAACCTGCCGAGAGGACACCATTCGGTATTTCCCGGATATTCAATCCGCGAAATTTGCCGACCTCGATGGCCATTCTCTCCGGTCTAATTTCGGCTGATATGCCGGTAGAACTCATCGCCAGGAGAAAAGACTTCATGATAGAATCCGCTGCGTACGATATCATAAAAAATGAAGGTTTTCAGGAAAGGATACAAAAGGGAATCACCCGGGTCATCGCAAAAACCGATTCTCCGGACCCGGTGAATCGGTTTTTGGACGGGGTGCGCTCATGACCGACAACACACCGGATATTTTCGACGTCTGTATTCTGGGATGCGGACCGGCCGGGTTTGCGGCGGCCATGCGGGCGCTGGATATGGGAAAGCATGTCTGCGTGATCGAAGGCAGCGAAATCGGCGGCGCCGGCGTCATGTGGGGTGCGCTCGCCTCCAAGACGATGTGGGAGCTGTCCAAGGATTTTGCGGTCGCCGCCAAAAAGGACCGGGGCTACTGGGCCGCCAATCTGACGGTAGACTACTCGGAGCTTCGCGACGTAGTGGTCCAGGCGGTCAAGGAGAAGCAGTACCAGATGCTCTCTCAGTTCGAGACCTACTCGCCGGGCCGATGGAAAGGGCCCGGCTCCATCACTTACCGGCGCGGCTGGGGGCGGTTTTTATCCAAAGACTCGGTGGAGCTTACCTGCACCGACGGCAAATGCGAACGGATTTCCGCCGAGAATTTTCTGATCGCCACGGGATCCACGCCGAGAAATTTCCCTCACATCAAAGTGGACCAGAACCGCATTCTCAATTCCGACGGAGTCCTGAATCTCAAGGAGTTTCCCCGGCGGCTGGTGATCGTGGGGGCCGGTATCATCGGATGCGAATACGCCACGATCTTCTCCAATTTCGGCCAGACCATCGTCTATCTGGTGGATCATGCCCAGCGGGTCATTCCCTATGAAGATGAGGACATCAGCGATTTCGTCCAGAAAAACCTGGTTCAGCACGGCGTCAAGGTGATCCATTCGGCCATCCTGCGGAATATTCGAAAAAGACCGGACCACCTGGAGGTCATCCTCGATTTCCAGGACGGCCACTCCGAGGTGATCGAGGCGGACGCCACCCTGATCTCCATCGGCCGGACGGTCAACCTGTCGATTCTCAACCTCGAAGCCCTCGGCATCGAGGTCAAAACCCCCGGGTATCTCAAGACCGACGAAAACTGCTGCGTCAGAGACAACATCTATGCGGCCGGGGATGTCACCCACCACCCGGCCCTGGTCAACATCGCCGAGCTGGAGGGAAGATACGCGGTCAAGCATATGTTCGATGCCACCCGCTGGCCCCTCGATTATTCCAATATGTCCACAGTCATGTTCTTTAACCCGGCGGTGGCCGCGGTGGGGCTCAATGAGAAAGGATGTCAGAAGCGGAAAATTCCCTATCGAGTCGCCCATTACGCCAATATGCTGGTCAACCGCGCCATCGCCATGCGGTCCACCCACGGCTTCTACAAGATCATCGTCACCGATGACGAAGATCAGAAGATTCTCGGCATGCGGACCGCAGGCCCCCAGGCATCCTCCACCGTCATGACCATCACCCACATCATGGACCAGGACCGGGGGCTCAAGGATGTGCTCAAATCGGTCTACCCGCATCCGACCATCACCGAGGGCATCCTGGAGTGTCTGCGGCTGCTGCTGGATAAATCGGTCTTCAAGCCGCACGCCTTTCCGGAATACCTGAAAATCAGGCGCTGGCATCCGGATAAGGGCTACCACGATTAGCCCCGCGAGAATGGAAATGAAAAGGATCTGGATCATCGGGGGAGGCCGTTTCGGCGCTTTGGCCCTGGAACGTCTCTCCGCCCTGCTCAGTGATGCACGCTTTACCGTCATAGATCCCGCTGGTGACGCACTGGAATCCATGGGGGGTTCGGGGCCGGAACTGATCACAACAGACGGGGTGGGGTTCCTCGCCGAACACCTTCGCCCCGGATCAGGTCCGGACTGGATCATCCCGGCCCTGCCGGTCCATCTGGCCGCCGAATGGTGCCTGGCGAAACTGGGCCCCGAACGGGCGCAACGGATCGAGATTCCCGCCGAAATTCTCTCCAGTCTCCCGAATCCCATGCGCGGTGAGGGCGGGGATGTTTATGTCAGTCATGCGGACTTCATCTGCCCCGACGATTGCCCGGAACCGGCTCAGATGTGCACCGCCACCGGAGAGCCGAGAAAACCGAACCTCTTTGATGTGCTGCGGGATACCCCATTCCCCGGATTTGATTCGCAGGTCATCCGAAGCAGACAGCTCGGCCCGGGGGTCGGCGGATATCGCCCCCGGCAGCTTTTCGATCTTCTGGATCAGCTCGAAAAAGCAAAGGACAACCACCTGGTATCCACCGCCTGCCGATGCCACGGGGTACTCACCGGGACCGCCCGCCTGTGACGCTGAACTACGGGTATGCCTACTTGGTCGATTCCCATGGACGAGCCCGCTTCAGCGGGCTTTTCGGATTCAGCCGGGGGATTCATCCCCCGGCGGCGTTCGGATGGTATTCTAACTTCGGCACATCCCCTCTCATCGACACATTCAAACGCAACCGGGGTCTGTGGCTGCATAATCCGCTTTTCAGATTCCATATCCGAACCACCGGAGAACGGATTCAAAAGAACGGTCGTTCCGCAAAAAATTCTTCGGTGAAATTGATCAGGGTGAATTTCATCTCCCGGCCTTTTTCGATAACCCAGTCATCGGCGCGATTCAGATCATCCGCGTATTGCTCCCGAAGATATCCGACCGCCTTCCGAATCCGGTCCAGCAGGGCGTCGGCCGGCTGAATCTGAGAATAACAGGTCACGATGGTATGGATACCCGATTTCCGATTGAGCAGTTCCCGGGTCGCATTTTCGGAGGCATCCAGCCAAGCCAGAATCATCCTGAGCAGTCCCACCGTCAGTCGCGGGACGAAATCATACACCAAAATAGCGAAGGCGTATTTAACATTGGCGCTGTAGCTGCTCAGCAGCACCGAGTTGTCATATCGGTCGAATGCCTGAAAAATCCGGAAGAAAAGAGCCGCCTCCTCGTCGGGGGAATACCCTTCCCCAGTCCTTGGAATATCATCCGCCCATCCCAGGCAGTAAAACATCTCTTTGGCTATCTTCCGAAAAACGTCCTCCCGGTCGGTCGGAATGCGCGGCGGCCCGCTGTCAGGAGCAAACAGATTATCATCCGTGAGGAACAGCTTTTTCAGGGCGCGAATCCGAAAACACCAATGAAGGGATCGATTCCCCATGCCGCTGGGGGAGAGGGTGCGCCCTTTATCGAAACAATCCTCCGCCTGCTGCAAATATTCCATCACTTTTTCCCGAAGCATCCTTCGGGAGAATTCATATTCGCCGACATCGGTGTCGTCCCTCGGACTGCGGTCCTCTTTTCTTCCGCATAACTCCTCTGCTTGCAGGATTCCCTCCGAACCGTTTCCGAGGATATTGAACAGCCGCCTCGCGATGCAGAAATAGACCTGCCCCAGTTCGCAGAACACCTCCTCGTCCGCTACTTGGCATTGGTCGATAATGAATCGGCCCTCGTTCACCGCATCCCGGAAGAGCCGTCCGGCCGCCCCGAAGCCGGGGCGGTAGAGCGCCATGTTGAGGCGGATCACCATGCGAAGGGTGCGCGCAACCACATGAAAGGGGTGAATGGCGAGAATGATCGCGATGAAATAATCCGCCTCGTGAAACATCCCCTTGGTCAGACAAGACTTGGCGATCTCGATGGTCAGCAATGTATTCCGGACATGCCGATAAACGGACGCCAAGGCCGCATTGTTTTTTAAATCCGCCGAAAACAGACTCGCTTTGAAGGTGCGATAGGAATCGTCATCGGTCGGCAGGATTCGGAGCACCGCCGGCACATAATTGTAATAGATGTGGCTCCAGAGGCAGTGGACGCTCCAGACCGTCATGGTATCCCCGTCGAAAAGGCTCAATTCAAGGGGCGGACGATGGAAAACCATCTTGATTTCGGAGAGATTGGCGCACAGGTATGCAAAGGGCGTCAACCGGATCATACCCCCGTCCGGCGACCGAGCTTTCAGAATGGTCTGAATGTACATCTCCATTTCCACGAAAGGGCCGGCGGCGATGGCGATGGTGAGCCGGTTGCCCGGCCCGCTGAACTCGCTCAAATCCCACCGGATGAGCATCTGGTGGGCCAGGGCCGCAGCATTTCCGAGGGCGCGGCCATAGAGGGTGAGGTCCGCGGGATGACCTTTCAGCCGGGGGATGTTCACGAGAACGGTGGTGGCGGCGGTGACCACCTGTTTCGCATCGATGTAGAACATATCGAGGTATTTCATGCTTCGGATCAGTTCTTCGCGCAGCCATTCCACCGCCGCCGGCCCCAACAGGTCACCCCGCCCCATGACGTGAACGGCCATCCGCACCCCTTCCTCCCGGTCGGTCTGCACCGAAATCGGCGCGGAATCTCCCAGCCGCACCAAGGTTTCGAAATTCCACCCCCAGTGGGGCCGGTTCAATCCGATCCAGAACGACAGCACCCGCAGCAGGTTTTGTTTGGGGCGGGTGTTCGGCTTGAAATGCTTTCGAAGCCGGCTGATCATCGAGGTCTGGACATCGGGCAGATGAAACCGGCGTGCAATCGGCAGCAGTTCGTCCTCCACCAGCCGATTGACCGATTGTTTTTCGGTCATTTTTTCGATGAGATCGTTGAAAGAAAACCCGACCGGCGGCGTCTGCGGAATCCGACGGTCGGCGGTGTCCCGGACCCAGGATCGAAAATCGGCCGCCGCGGCTTCTGCGATGAGCTCCTTTTCATGAGCAAAACGGATAAATGCGGGCAGCGCCATTTTTGAAACATTCGGGTCATTCCGTTCGAAATCCGTAAGTGTTGCAGGTGTCGGAAAAACGCTCCACAGCGCGATTCCGTCTTTCTTTTCATAGTGTCGACTTGAATTCGTCATGCGTTCACCCGAAGAGAATCATTAAAATGAAATGTCAAATATATTGCAATGCAAGCGATCATTCTAAACCTATCGCATTTTTTTCTAAAACAATCAAATTTTTATTCTAAATTTTTCCTTGACCTGTCGGGCAAAAAGTGGAATGAAAGCATAAATGTGAAAGAGGAAATATTCGAAATCATGAAACCGACATTTCGACATCGCATATCGAAGCGCACCCTGCCGCTTTTCCGGCGCTCCCCTTTCCGGCTTTTGAAAGTAGCGCACCTCGTCGACCATACCATTCACCATCAGATCAACATGATTTAATAACAAATGAACATCACGGAGGAACGGACCATGCTTACAAATTCTGTCTCGCCGACCACCCATCGCCCGCCTATTTTTTCCCTGATCCGGCGGTCGTTTTTTACATTCACACCCAGCCGGCCGGCTGTGTGCCTGGCCCTGTTCCTGTTCCTGTTTCTGGTTATGGCGGCCCCGGCCGCACTCTTCGCCCAGACGGCGGTCCCCCCGGCGGCGGGAGACGGCTCCACCGCCAATCCATATCAAATCGCGACGCTGGACAACCTGTACTGGCTGTCCCAGAACAGCGCCGCGTGGACCCTGAAATTCCTCCAGACCGCCGACATCGACGCCTCGGCCACCGCCGACTGGGACGGTGGCGCGGGCTGGACGCCGATTGGAAACACAACGACCCCGTTTACCGGCGCCTACGACGGGGACGGCCATGCCATTGCCGGCCTGACCATATCCCGACCGGATGAAGACAAAGTCGGCCTTTTCGGTCTTTTGGGAAGCTCTTCGGATAGTGGGCTCGTGAAGAACCTGGCCGTCACCGACGCGAACGTGCAAGGCCGTTCCTTTGTAGGAGCGGTGTCGGGTCACAACGATTGGGGCGACATTCTGTCGTGTTCGGCTTCCGGAACGGTTTCGGCGGTCGACGAAAAAGCGGGCGGGCTGGTGGGCTTTAACTGGGGGGGCGTCGTCAACTGTTTCAGCAAATGCAATGTGTCCGGTAATTCCTACGTCGGCGGGCTGGTAGGCTACAACGATGACTATATCCGGAATAGCTACGCCATCCGGGGGACGGTGACGGCCGACGGCCAGTATCTGGGCGGACTGGCCGGCTGGAACCAGAGAAAGGTGGAAAACAGTTACAGCGCCGTACTGGTAACCGGCGGCGCGGCGGACGCGGGCGGTTTAATCGGAGGCACCGCCTCGGGCGGAACCGTTAGCGGGTCTTTTTGGGATGAGTACGTTTCGGGCATGTCGGTATCCGACGGTGGATCGGGGAAAACCAACGAGCTAATGCGCAAACAAAGTACGTTCACCGGCGCCGGCTGGGATTTTACCACCGTCTGGGCGTGGGACGCGGAAATCAACTGGGGCTATCCCCGTCTGCAAAACTTCGCATATCCTGCGGCCGAAGAAGAGATCATGGTCTCATTTGTTACCGATCGTTACCCAACTGAATGTGGCGCCCCGCGACCGTTGACCCTGTGGGTGACTCCGGGCCAACCCTACGGCCCGCTTCCTTCCCCGGCGTTTCCCTTGGCCAAGGATTGCAGTATTGACGGAAGCTGGTGGAGTACGGGTGTGAACGATTGTCAGTTAGATGATCACGGCGCGGGGCCGTCAGATGAACAGAAATGCGCTAGTTGGAACAAGACCGACAACCCCGAATGTTTCCTGGGATGGTATATTGATTCCACCCAAATTACCCCGGACACCATTGTCACCCGCACGGAAGACCACCAGGTGGACGCAGTCTTTTCTGAAATT
>CAZNLT010000008.1:0-7204 GCA_964573705.1 uncultured Desulfobacterales bacterium | reverse complement strand
CAGAATGCCCGTTGGTCAATGGGATGAGACCATCTCTGGTACGACACCCGAAACCTGCAGTGGTAGAGCCGGCTATAAAGTGGAGGCCACCGATTCCTGCGCACTAAGCGTTATGGGGCTTGACCAGCTTGAAATAGAGTGGAATGATGCTACACCCGTGGTAAATAATGCAAATTCCGGTATGGAATTATGGCCCGGCGAGCCGTTCGAGTACTTTGTCAATCCCGATACTTTTACAGACGATTTTCCCGACGACGATGATGGCCGCACCAACCTCACCTACACTTCCACGTTAATGAACGGCGACCCGCTTTCCGCTGCGGGCGACATTCATTTCGATGCGGATCGGCTTCGCTATTACGGCACCGCTCCGTCGGAATGCGGTATTGATATTGATGTGCGTCTTATAGCAGCGGACGGTTGTTCTGAAGCGAATGATAAGTTCAAATTCATAGTTGTTAAAACCCGCCCGGCTATCAACCGGCCCATTGCCGATCAGATGGCGGTTGCGGGTAAATATTGGCAGTTTACGCTTCCTGCGGACACCTTCGTATCCACCAACGACGAAACCGAATTGATCCACTATTTCCCGGAGAGCTACTATTGGGTGGATTTTGATCCAGCCACCCTCACTTTTACAAGCATGAACCGGGGGGAGCCCGGGGAGTTGCCGGATCATTGGACTGGTGAAAAGTTTTTCGATATGCCTGTTCGGGCGAGGACGCAATGTTCACTTACTATTACATCTACCTTTCTTCTCAACGTTGTGCCCACGGTTTCCGCGTTCGAAGGCGGCGACGGCGCCCAGGCCAATCCGTACCAGGTGGCCACGGCGGAACAACTGGATCATGTACGCGCTTTATTAAACCAATCCGGGGTGTATTTTATCCAGACGGCCGATATCGATCTGACCGGTTATCTGGCCGAAGGCGGCGCCGGGTGGCAGGAGTGGGGCGACGCGGGATGGCAGCCCATCGGCGACCTCGACAACCCCTTCCTTGGCGAATACGACGGCGGCGGCTTCACGGTGCGCGGCCTCGAAATACAACGCGACACCGATTGCCTCGGCCTCTTCGGCTATCTGGGATTTGGAGGAAAAATATCAAATCTGCAGGTGATCACTGCCCGGGAGGGCGCCGTGAAAGGCGCGGACGGCGGTCAATTCGTCGGGGCGCTTCTGGGATACAATGCGGGCGGCACGGTCGAAGCCTGCCGATCCTCCGGCGCCGTGTCCGGCGGGGACGCTGTCGGGGGTCTGGTGGGCGCCAACACGGCAGCCGGGGTGGTGCGGCAAAGTGAATCCGACTGCGTAACCGGCGGAACGAGCCGGGTGGGCGGTCTGGTCGGCTGGAACGACGATGCAAGCATCGAACAAGGCCATGCCGCCGGGTCGGTGGGGGCCGCTGAAAGCGCCGGCGGACTGGTGGGAAGCAACACCGCCGGCGGCGCGATATCGAACTGCCATGCGTCCGGTTCGGTGCTGCGCACCGCGGGCGGCACGGACACCGGCTTCGGCGGATTTGCCGGTTTTGCCGGGGACGGAACCTCCATCGCCCATTCCTTCAGTGTCGGCGGTGTTGACTATGCGAACCAAGACGATCCCGCGGACAAGGGGTTTGTGGGAACCAAAAGCGGGGCCTGCGTCTTCACGGCCAATTTTTTCGACGCGGAAGCCTCCGGCCAAACCTCCGACGCCGCCGGTGCGGCGGCGCCCCAATTCACCGCCGCGATGAACCTCCAGGCAACCTTCACCGCCGCCGGGTGGGACTTCGCCGGTGAAACAAGCAACGGAACAGAGGATATCTGGGAGATGGACGGCTCTTCCAACAACGGATATCCGTTCTTTTCCTGGCAATCCTTCCCGCTTCCCCGGGTGGAAACCCACGCGGTCACGGAGATCACCGGTGGCGCCGCGACGGCGGGCGGCGAGGTGATCGATCCGGGGGATTCGCCGGTCACCGAGCGGGGGCTGATCTGGGGCAGGGAACGACCGGTGAGCATGGCCAACCGCGACGGCCGCTTCGTGGACGACGGCGCCGGCGCCTTTACCGGCGCACTTTCCGGCCTGGCCGCCGGCGCCACCTACGCCGTCCGGGCCTACGCCTCCAATGCCCGGGGGACCGGCTACGGCGAGGAACGGATATTTACCACCCTTCGCGTCCCGCCGGGCAACGCCCTCGATTTCGACGGCGACGACGATCGTGTGGTCATCGCGGACGATCCCGGTCTGGATTTGACCGCCGCCTACACCATCGAAGCGTGGATCCGCCCGGATTCCTTCTCATGG
Source organism: uncultured Desulfobacterales bacterium (assembly GCA_964573705.1). Lineage (GTDB taxonomy): Bacteria > Desulfobacterota > Desulfobacteria > Desulfobacterales > Desulfococcaceae > JAABSQ01. Next base: position 4,917 of record CAZNLT010000008.1, on the reverse strand, counting down.
CTGGGCGGCATTGTTTCAAAATACCATTCCAAAAGTGCAAACGGATACATCCTGCGGTTGAGCGGCAGCGGCAATTTCCGGGGAATCGGCTTCGATGGCCTGGAGACGGCCGACGATCTGCTGACGGCGGGCCGATGGGTCCATGTGGCGGGGGTCAACGACAACGGCGCCCGGTCCCTCTACTTGAACGGAATGCCGCAATCGCTCTCCGGAACGGCGATTTCCGTGGTGGCCAACGAGGAGCCCCTGATGATCGGTGTGGACTTCGGTAACGGAAGTACGCCGCGTTCTTTCGATGGCCGGATCGACGAAGTGCGCGTCTGGAACACGGCCCGAACCGAATCCGACATCCGAAGCGGCATGAACCGCATTCTCGACGGCGACGAATCCGGCCTGGTCGCCTATTACCGGATGGACGCCATATCCGGGTCCGTTGTGACGGATGAAACCGGAAACGGACATCACGGCGAAGCGACCAACATGGACGACGCCGACCGGGTCGCTTCCGGCGCGCCTTTGGGGCATGTCTCGACCTGGCGCTATACCGATGCCTGGACCGGAGAAACGGTTTCCCTGGCCCATGGCGACGGCGACGGGCTGACGATCTCCGGCGTGACCGGTGATCCCGACGGCGTGCAGCTTTTTCGAATCGACGACGTTCCCAACGCCGTCGATCCCCCGGCCGGCTGGGACCGGATCGCGGACCTTCGCCACTGGGGCGTTTTTCTGGTGGGCGGGACGAGTCCCGCGGCCACGGTGGCTTACGCGTACGCGGGATACCCCGACAACACGGATTCCTACCTGGCCGGCTTCGCCGGACGGATGGCCGCCGACGATCCGGCCTGGACCGACCCGGGCGCGATCATCGATCCGGAGGCCGGGACCCTCGCCGCTTCGAACCAAACCGGCGGGCAGTACGTATTGGGCTGGCTGCTCGACACCGACGGCGACGGCATCGGGGACGCCTGGGAGGAGGAACATTTCTCCGGGTTGACCGCGGCCGACGCGACCAGCGACGGGGACGGGGATAGTATCAGCGACAAGGAGGAATTCATCAAGTCCCGCAACGGCGAAGTGGATCCGCTGGGTGTTCCATACGACCCGGCGGTGGGCAACACGCCGGATTCATTCACCCTGACCTACACCGCCGGGCCCAACGGAACCATCACTGGAACCAGTCCCCAGACGGTGCCTTATGGCGGCGATGGTTCCGCCGTCACCGCCGTCCCGGCCCCCGGCCATTATTTCGTGGAATGGAGCGACGGCGAAACCGCCAATCCCCGAACCGATCTTAATGTCACCGTAAACATTTCCGTCACCGCCGTTTTCGCCTTCGGGACCGACCGGGACGGCGACATCGACGGCGACGATGACGTGGACCTGGCCGACGCCGTCACCGGGCTGAAAATCCTCGCCGACATCCCGCCGGCCAGCGTCAACCTCGGCGCGGACGTGAATGGGAACCAGCGCATCGGTTTGGAAGAAGTGATTTACGTGCTTCAGAAGGTGGCCGAACTGCGGTGACCTTTTTACCCATATTCGCAGGCTGCAATCGGGATTTCGGCAGCCTGCGAATATGGGTTTTTTTAAGCCGACATCAGGGCCATCAAAGAAGTGTTGATCTGCAAAAAACGTGAATGGGTAGGTGCGTAGCTTTTTTCGCTTTCGTGTTCTGATTCAGATAGTCCGGCTTTCATGCCGGATGCTGCGAAAGGCAATGATTCAGACCTTATTGAATCTGCCAAGCAGGAGGATTTCGACAGACCTTATCACGTTCACGCAGACATTAAAAAAGTATCAAATTCCACATTTTTTGTTTTCAATGTCGACATAGCTTAGACACCATAGAAAAAATAAAGCACCGCCAGCTCCACTGCAAGAAACAGAACCGTCATGCCGGACCCGGCCTTGGCGTAATCCACCGTGCGATAACTGCCCGGCCGCATGACCAGGGCATTGACCTGGTGGGTGGGCAGCACAAAGGTATTGGAGGCCGACAGCCCCACAACCAGGGCGGCCATCCGCGGATCACCATTGGCCATCAGGGCCATGTTCATGCACAGGGGCACCAGCAGCACTGTTGCACCGACATTGGAAATTACCAGGGTAAAAAACGAGGTCATCAGACCGATTACCGCCAGAAGCACAATGGGTGCGGGCTCCCCTAAAAACCCGAGCACACCTTCAGCAATATAGGCGGCCGTGCCGGTCTGCTCAAAGGCCATGCCCAGAGGGATCAGGCCCGCCAGCAGAAACACGGTCATCCAGTCTACGGCCGTGTAGGCCTCGTCCACTTTCAAGACCCCGGTAATAATCATGCCCAGGGCCCCGGACATCAGGGCCACGGAAAGCTGCATTCCCAAAAAAATCACCTGCAGCAGGGCCACTATCAGCCATAACAGGGCCAGCTTGGCTTTTTCCGGCCGGAGGATCTCTCCTTCAAGAGGGGTGGAAAAGGTCAAGGATCTGGGCTGGGGATGATTTTTCAGGATGTGAAAGCGTTCCCAGGGGCCAAACAGCAAAAGGGTGTCGCCCATGTTGAGATTGATATGGGCCAATCCGGAATAGTAAATCCGGTTGCCCTTGAAAAGGGCCAACGGGGTAACCCCGTAAAGGGTTTTAAAATCCATATCGCTCATGGTCTGGCCGATGAGCTCGGATCTTGGTGAAACAATGGTTTCAGCCATGCCCGCACTGGTTCTGGAAAGGGCTTCGGCGAAAGAATCCAGCGAGTCCTTTACTTCCCAGCCCATCTCGTCGGCCATTTTAATGACGTTCTTGCGCCGGCCCACCACCGCCAGAGAATCTCCGGGCTGCAGTTCCTCGGAACTTCTGGGCACGAAATTCTTGTCTTTTTTTGCAGCGTGCCACACGGCCACAGCCGTGACCAGATACCGGCTCTGCATGCCGAGATCGGCCAGGGTGCCTGTGGTTTTGGCGTTTTCCGGAATATGGATCTCATAGATGGTTTCAAAGGCCCGGTAGGCCTGCATCAGGGCGTTGGTAACCCCTTCGTCGCTTTCACCCTTGCTGGCCGGCAGGACAAACCGACCAAAAAGAATGAAATAAAGGATTGCTGAGATCAACAGGCAGATACCAATGGGGGTCTGGGTAAACAGGCCGAAAGGCTCCAGCTTTTCTCCGCCGATGATCATCAGGTCGTTCAGCAAAATGGTGGGGCTGGCGCCTACCAGGGTCAGGGTGCCGCCGATAATAGCACAAAATCCCATTGGCATGAGAATACGGGAAACCGGAAGACCGATGCGCTTTGCAATCCGCTGGGCTGCCGGCAGAAACAGGGCAGCCGCCCCGATATTCTGCATCAGGGCTGAAATCAAACCCACCGTACCGCCGATAAATGTAATAATGCGGCTTTCACTTTTGCCGGCGATCTTTATGATCGGGCTGGCCACCTGATTCATCACCCCGGTCTTGTCCAGGCCGGCGCCCATGATGATCACCGCAATAATGGATACCACCGCGTTACTGCTCAGTCCCACAAAGGCATCTCCGGGGGAGATCAGGCCGAGAATCGGCAGCAGGACCATCATAAGAATACCCACCACATCCACCCGGACCCATTCAAAAACAAAAAGGACAATCACAAATACCAAAACAATCATCGTCAGCAGCATTTCGGGCGTCATTGAAAACCGATCCTTTCTTTGTCTGGTTGAGCCGGTAGGCGGGCTAATCCCTTTTGTTCTCGTGACGGAAGATGAAACAGAGCACGGCTGCAAACAGGACCATCACCACTCCTCTGATAAAATGAAACTCCATGGTTACTCCTTTCCGGTTCTCTATGTTGTGTTCCGTTTTTCCGCGTGGGACGTTTGATCTCAGGCCATGGTGTAGACACAAATCTTTCCGGGACTGCACGGAATCTGGTCCGCCACCTGCTGATCCGAGGGCTCCGATACCACAAATTCGACATTGCCGTATTCCTTTGCCACCTTCTCGGCTACGGCATCGGACTGTCCGTAGCGGATCACGTGCTCAAAGGGAATGCCTTTTTCTTCAGCCGCCCCGGCAAAGATTTCCGCATTTTCCCGGGCGTTTTGCTCAAACTCGCTGACCCGCGCGGGGACGGGGTCCTGATCTAATATGGACTCCGGAAACGGCGCCGGGCTTAAGGCCACGAGCCGGAAAGACATCCGCTCGGCCATCTCCAGGGCGTAATCGATGAGACGATGGGAGAACCGCTCCTCATTTCCCACCACAAGCAGGGCGTGTGAACGGATCCGGGAAACCAGGGTATCAATGTTGACGGGTTTTTCCAGATAATCAAAAGCCCCGAGACGCCTTGCCTCCAGTTCGTCTTTCTCCGAGCCCTGGCCGGTGAGCATGATGACCTGAACATTGGGATGCTCTTTTTTAACCCGGCGCAGCACATCCATTCCGCCCACCCCTGGCATGCGCAGGTCCAGCACCATCACATCCGGAGGCTGTTTTTTGAGCTGCTCAAGGGCCTCTTCCCCGTTTAAGGCGATATCCGCGCTCAGGTCCCGCATCTCCATGCGTTGGGAAAGGGTTTCGACAAAGTCCTTCTCGTCATCGACGAGAAGTATCCGGATTTGGCCGGTGCCCTTATCGTTTTCCATAGATTTCTCCTTTACTGAATCTTTTGGTCTCAATCTGAAACCTTTGTGTTCTCCCCGACGGATGCGCCGTGAAATCCGTTTTCGGCAGACAGGAGGGTTGCGGCTTTAAGAAAGGCGAATTTTTTGAAAATTCCAATTCATTCTCTCTTTGCTTTTATCTGTTTTTACCGGCCCAAAAACAGACCGACTGTACGGTCGGTATTTAACCTACTATCCTATCCGGGTGATGTCAAGCAAAAAATCAACCGATCTGGAGATTCACCACCCGAGAAGACAGTTGTCATTTTATTTCGCCCCGAACGGATTGTATTCGGGA
>CAZNLT010000007.1:0-67210 GCA_964573705.1 uncultured Desulfobacterales bacterium | reverse complement strand
GCCACCCTCCTTGCATTTTCATCGCCCAGGGCATTCAGCCCCCGGTCGATATTCACACCCAGATCGTCTTCCCTGGCATGATAGGCATATCGCAGCATCCATTCCAGGAATTCCAGCTGGGTTTCCTGACTGTGAATCTTTCCGAGATACCCGATGGCGGATTCAATGTGCTCACCGAAATTCTCGTCGAAAATATGCTTCATCAGGTACAGCACCACGCCGAGGGCCATGGCGTCGCCCAGCAGAAGCCGTTCATCCTCGTAATCCCGGAGATCGAACAGGTCATAGGTGAACTGGGGAATGTATTGTTCCAGCCCTTCTCCCGTCTCCATGATTTCCGCAAGAGATCGCGGGCAGTTCCAGTTCCGTTTCCCGTGATACAGCACCGCCGGCAGAATCACCGGGAGCTCTTTCGTCCCTGGATTCTGTTCGATGAATTCCCGCCATATATTATTGGTCACCATGGTCGGGAATTTAATTTTGACTTTCGTCCGTTTTTTTGATGAAATCAATCTTCTTGGAAAATATCGAGGAGGAATTCGGAAAAGGCGCCGGAATCCGGAATTTAAAGCGGATCTCAGAAGCGTTAAACGGGCAGAGAGATAGGCGATTGTCAGTCGGATCGACTTTCATTCCCTGCAAAAAAAAAAAAAAAAAGAATCCAAGGATAAAATTCCAACTGGCTATGTCGGAATCAGCAAGCAAACCGGCTGAATCGGTTATTGAAAGATGTAACCATGACACCAAAAAACCCGAGTTATAAAAAAACGTATTACAACTTGGTCACCCGGGAGAACCTCGAAGGAATCAAGAAAATTATTGAGAACCAAGGCTATTATGACCCCGTAACAATTAATAAAATCCAGTATGATGAAATCAACAATCTGCCTCATTTTTTTATAATTGTTGATTCTCCGGATTATACCTTCGGGCATTATGCAATGCTGGATGGGATTTACTTGGAAGTCGATTCGATCATCCCCCAATGGACCGGAATCTTTTATCTCGGTATGATAATAACCCGGAAGCCGACGAATGAAAAAATCAAACAGTTCATCGACCCTGCCAAGGATCTCGAACATGAGTTGAATCATTTGCATCGTTTGATCGACTGTATCGATAAAAACCCTGATTATATCGAGAGATCAATGAAATACAACGTGGGCTCCTGCACGCTTGGCGACTTAGATAAAAGCATCGAGTTCGAGGTGGGAAAAATATTTTTGATGGAAGTTCCAACCTTGGGTTTGGATTTCGATATGGGACAAAACGACATGTTTTCTTACGATCAGGGAATCGTCACAAAAATCACTCCCGGCAATAAGGAGGATTTCTTACGATATCAAGCAGGGCACTGCCTGGCTGAATTACACGACAAATATGTTGAAAAATTTCCGGAACATGTGGACCAAATTAAGAATAAATTCACAATGGAAGTCAATAAACAAGGGAAAACGTTGTTTGGTGATAACTGTATGATGTCGTTGCTTATATCCTTGATGGAATTTTATTCTGTTTTAGAGACCGAAGGCAGCCGTTACGAAGTTGGAGAAATTTAATTTTCAGGAAAAGCGTTATCCTTCTCAGCTTCTGATCCGGAATCAGCGTAGCCGGAAAACTTGCAATTCCATTTTACCGGCCGGCCCGGCAAAGCCGGACGGCCGGGTCCGCGTCCGAATCCATTTCCAATTGACCCTCAGGCTTGAATTGGGTACACTCTCCGATATGTGTCACCGGGCGTCGTCGGCGGGTGATTTTGTCGGGGTCTGTCGTTTTCCGGACCTTGGCCTTTCAAACAGCTTTTACCGCCAGGCCGGGCCCTACCGAGACCCTTAAGGAGTCCGAATCATGAATGTACCCGAGATCAACATCGCCATTGTGGAGGACAACGCCTGCCCGCTTTATGAAAAAGGGGACCAGTTTTACCTCACCGGCCGGGCCCTGATTCTTCCCAGCGGCAAGCCGGCCTGTATGGTGCTCATGGAGGATATCAAGGGCGCGGCTCAATTCTGTGTCACTCCGGACGGCGCTTATCTTGAAAACTGCCCGGTGTACGGGTTCACCTGCAGCGGACCCCGGACCGATTGTTCCGGGACGGTTTCCCTGGAGTCCCGGCTGGAGGCGCCCCGAACCGTATCCCCGGCGGATGCTGAAAAGACCGGGAAGGTTCGGGCGGTTCTTTCCATACTGGCTTCTTTTCCCATTTTCAAGGGGCTTTCGGATAAGGACCTTCAGGACCTGAGCGGGACCATGAAATTCAAGCAGTTCAACCCTGAAGAGACGGTCATCACTCGGGGCGAACCCGGGGTGCATCTTCACATCATCGCCTCGGGCAAGGTGTCGATCATCGGAGAGGACGGGATGCGGATCACCGCTTTGGGCAAAGGCGAAGTGTTCGGCGAAATGAGTCTGATCAGCGGCGGACCGGTGGGCGCCACGGTCCAGGTGATAGAGCCGGCCAAGGTGCTGTTTATCAAAGGCAAGGATTTCAGGAAAATATTGAATCGGTATCCCTCCCTGCAGATGTATTTCGCCCGTCTCCTGGCCTCCCGTCTGGCCGACACGACCCGAGCCATGTCGGCGGAATTGGGCTCGGGAATGACCGGGAAACTCTCTGAAATCCCCCCGGGCGAACTGTTTCAGACCCTCAACGCCAACCAGAAAACCGGAACGGTCGACCTGAACCTGAACGACGGAGAGGCCCGGGTCTGTTTCCGGGACGGCGAACTGGTCCATGCCGATTATAAGGGCCGAAGCGGCATTGAGGCTTTTTACGAAATCCTCAAGGAGACCGGTGGGCGGTTTAAATTTTCCTCGGCCCTGGGCGACCGGGAAATGGATGGACCGGTCCTGGGAGATTTCATGTTTCTTCTGATGGAAGGGATCCGCAAAATCGACGAGAACGGCCTCTCGGCGGAAGCGGAGAGGGCATAGGCGAAACATGGATTTGCCCGACATCATCATCAAGATCATCGAAGACCGCAAATGCCCCCTCTACACCCTGGGAGATGAATTCAGTCTGTCGGGAACCGCGCTGGAACTTCCGGCGGACAAACCGGTCTGCCTCATTCTGGTCAAAGACATCACCCGCCTGTTTGAAGGAGAAGCCCGGGACCGACCCAAGGATGTCTTTTTCTGCAGCGGATGCTCCGGACGGATCAAGCTGGGCTACAAGAAAGACCTTTCGGCCGGGGAAACTCCGCCGAAAAAGACCGATTCCGAACTTACGGTGATCGCCGATCTGCTGAAGCGGTTTGAAATCTTTCGGGAGCTCGACGACACGGATATCAAAGAGGTCATCACCTACCTTAATCTCAAGAAATTCGTCCCCGGCGAAATCGTGATTCGCAAAGGGGACCACGGCCGAAACCTTTATATTATCGCATCCGGCCGAGTGGAAATTCTGGAGGAGGAAGAGGTCAACATCGCCCTTCTCGGCAGCGGAGAAGTTTTCGGTGAAATGAGCCTGCTGAGCGGTGAACCGGTGGGGGCCACCGTCCGGGTGATCGAGCCGGCCCGGATTCTCTACATCCACAATCGGGATTTTCGCCCGGTGCTCACCCGGTTTCCTTCTTTGCAAATGTATTTCGCCCGGCTTATGGCCAAGCGGTTGGCATACACCAACACGGCCCGGTCCGAGGAGTTCGCATCGGGGATGATCGGGAAGCTGACCGATATGTCGGCCTCGGAAATCTTTCAGACCCTCAACACCAATCAGAAAAGCGGGGTGCTCACCCTGGATCTGGTGGGGGGCACCGGTACCGTGGCCTTTCGGGAAGGGGAGCTGGTCTCGGCCCGGTTCAACCGTACCGAGGGGGTGGATGCGTTCTATGCATTGCTTCGCCACAAGCAGGGCCGCTTTAAATTCAAGCCCGGCCTCTCCGAAAAGAACCTGAAAGCCGAGCCTCTGGGGGATTTCATGTTCCTTCTCATGGAGGGGGTGCGACTGGCCGATGAAAACGCATGAAAACAGGTAAACCTTTCTAAAGGGGGCGGCGTCTAAAGGGCCAAACCCAAACGAAAGGAGACACCCATGAAGGCAAAACACTGGATGATCGGCATTTTGGTTATCGGAATGGTATGGGTCACCGCAGGCAGTGTATGGGCCGGGGGGCGACCGGAGCGGCGTCAGAATCGCCAGGCGGATCGAATCTATCACGGGGTGCGAAACGGGACCATCAGCCCTCAGGAGTTCAAGCGGCTGGGCCGGGAACAGTTCAGAATCGAGGCGGCCAAGCGCCGGGCTCTGAAAGACGGTCATATTACCCGGTATGAACGGCGGCATCTGAATCGAATGCAGAACCGGGCCGGCAAACGGATCTACCGGACCAAACACGACGGCCGGGGCGCCGCACACGGCGGCTGTTATTACCGACCCGCCCGTAAAAACCATGGCGGCGCCGTGGTTCGCGGCCAGGTTCGCTGGAATGATTGATCCGATGCCCGCCGAACCCGCGGCATTTTCGGCCCGCGGGTTCGGCGGGGCGACTTTCGGTGAACACAGAACCCCGAATGAGCCATGATGCAACCGGTTGACCGGCCCGCTGCCGCTATCCAAGACTCGGTCGAACCGACCGATGAAACACTGGTCGTTCGACTCAAGGAAGGCGCCGGCTGGGCCGCCGAGGTACTGGTGCGGCGGCATCAGGACAAGGCATACGCTATCGCACTGACCATGACCGACGGCGATCGGGAGGAAGCCTGGGACATGACCCAGGAGGCCTTTCTGAAAGCCTTTCGAAAGCTTGATTCCTTTCAGGGAAATGCCGCTTTTTACACTTGGTTCTACCGGATTCTGGTCAATACCTGCCTGGACGGCCGGCGCCGGCGGATTCGACGGGAGCGCCGATTCCTTCCCTGGCGGTGGGGGCGGTCGAATGGTGAAGAGGCGGTATCTTCGGCCGAGGAGCCACCGGATACCGGCGCCGACTCGGACCCGCTGGCGATGCTCAGCGGCAAACAGCTGGCCGGAGAGGTCAAGCGGGCCGTGGGATCGCTTCCGGAGAAGCAGCAGACCGCTTTTCAGCTCAAGGTGCTTCACGGAATGACGATCCGAGAGATCGCGGCGGTCATGGGCGCGGCGGAAGGCACGGTCAAATCTCACCTGTTCCGGGCGACCCGCCGCCTGCGGGAAACCCTGAAGGATTGGGTGGAGACGGAGGAGGAAGACACATGAAGGCATGTGCCGAATATCAGGAAATCATATGGATGGACCTCTACCAAGATCTGAGCCCGGGCCTTCGGTCCCGTCTGCGGCGCCATCTGGCGGCCTGCCCCGCCTGCCGTCAGGAGCGAAGCCGCATGGGCCGGATATTGGATGCGGCCCGGGAGGGAGCGCCCGGGGCGGAACTCGCGCCCGCTGCGGCCGAGGCCATGACCCGCTCCATTACCGACACCCTTCGAAGAAATGGAGACCGGGGCGGCTGGCGGCAGCGGCTCGGGCTCGGGTCGAGAACCCCGTTTCCGACTTTGGCGGCCACGGGCCTGGCCCTTCTGCTGCTGGTCTGGGGCGGGATTCGATTCGACTTCGGGGGGTCCCCGGTTTCGACGGGCATCCGCCTCAGCCGGACGGAGCAGACCCTGCTTCAGGAGGATTATGAGGTGATTCGCAACCTCGATCTTCTGGAGGAGATGGACACCATGGAAAAGTTGGTGCAGGTGGTGGACCAACGGGAATACGATTATTTGGAAAAGACGGAAGACCCGCATCGGCGCGGGGCCGCGCGGGAGTACCGGATGAAAAGGATCGAGGTGTAGCATGAAGCGGATCGGACCCTGGGGCCTGTCGGCCGCCTTTCTGGCGATCCTGTGGTGGATGCCTGCCGCGGCCCTGGGCGGGTCCCTGTCCCTGGAGGAGGAGATGGACCTGATCTGCCGCCTGGCCCGAAACGGATCGGCGGGCCGGTTGGACCAATATCAGGACCTCTCTCCGGAGGAAAAAGCCCGGCTTCAGCGGAAGTTGGAGGAGTGGCGGTCTCTGGACCCGGAGCAGCGCAGAGCCCTTCGCCGAAAGATGGAGCAGCTGAAGCGAATGCCGCCCGAGGCCCGGGAACTCTATCAGCAGCGGTTCAACCAGTGGCAGCGGCTGCCGCCCGGTGAGCGGGAGGCGATCCGCAGACAGCTGGAGAACTGGGATCGGCTGTCTCCGGAAGATCGAACCCGGATTCGGCGCCGATTTCAAAACTGAGATTTTGATGGCCCCGGACCGTACCCCTGAACCGAATGGCTCGTCGAAGCAGCGCTTATTCGGAAAAGGTGGCGGCGAAAGACCGCAGGGTTTCGCAGGCCCGAACCAGTTCCGATGCGGTCTGCCGCGCCCCGACCAGATCCCTGGCCGATGCCTGGGCTTCCAGTCGCGAGGCGATATCCCCGGCCGGTTCGGCGGCCAGATAGACCAGGGCGCCCTTGAGTCGATGGACCGCCTTTCTCAGATGGATGGGATCATCTGCCTCGATGGAGGCCCGAATGTCGGCGAGCATCCCCAAACAATTCCTGGAAAAATCATTCAGACATTCCTTGAGCAGACGCCGGTTGCCTTCCATATTCTGAAGGGCCGCCGAGATGTCCACCGGGGTCCGCTCCGATGCCCCGGGGTCCTGAATCAAGCCCGCCTCTGAAAGGATTCGCTTCAGCTTCACGAATTCGGCCGCCAGTTTCTCGATCAGGGGAGAAAGGGCGTGAAAGGCTTTGGATTTGCCTGCGGATTCGATCTGTGAGGCCAGGGCCTGCATGCCCGGGGCCCCGGCGGTGGCCGAAGATCCCTTGAGGGTGTGGCCCAGGATTCGAATCTGATCGGCCTCCTTTTCTCGAAAGGCCCGGCGAAGGGCGTCGATGCGGCCCGGCGTGTTTTTGACGAATTCGGCCAGCAGCATTCGAATCAGTTTCTGGTTGCCGTCCAACCGGTCGGAGATGTCGGTTTCATCGAAGACGATCTTGCCGGTGGGCCCGGATTCCGAAAGCTCCGGGTTGCGGGACAGGTATTTTTCCAGAATCACCGCCAGATCGTTGTAGCGGATCGGTTTGGTCATGTAATCGTTCATGCCCACCGTGAGGCAGAGGTCCAGGTCCCGCTTCATGGCGTGGGCGGTCATGGCGATGATGGGGAGGTTCCGGTCCAGCACCGTGGAATCCTCGGCCCGAATGCGGCGGGTAGCCTCATAGCCGTCCATCACCGGCATTTCCACATCCATGAGCACCAGATGGTAGTTCCGGGTCTCCAACGCCCGCACCGCTTCGGCCCCGTTTTCGGCCAGGTCCGCCTGGTATCCCCACTGCTTGAGCATCTCCATGCTGACCAGCTGAATGGTTTCGTTGTCTTCCACCAGCAGAATCCGTCCGTGCCGCTTTCGGTTCTCGGACAGGGTGTGGCGGGTGATGATGCCGGGGGCCGGCCGGGCCTCCGGGTCGGCGGCCCCCACCGCCCGCAGACATTCCAGGAGCCGGGATTGTCTCACCGGCTTCACCAGATAGGCGGCGAAGCCGATGGCCTCCATGCGGCTGACATCCCCCCGATTGCCGATGGAGGTCATCATGATCAGCCGAATGCCCCGAAGATCCGGATCGGCCTTGATCTGCTTGCCCAGGGTGACCCCGTCCATCCTGGGCAGCTCCTGATCCAGAATGGCGATGTCGAAGGGGGTCCCGGCCGCGGCTGCGGACCGGAGCAGCTCCAGGGCCATGGCGCCGCCGGAGGCCTCCTCGAACCGGCATCCGAGGATCAGAAGCTGTTCCCGAAGCACTAGCCGGTTGGTGGAGTTGTCGTCCACGAACAGAATTCGCAGTGTTTGGAGGTCTTCGAATATCACCGGTTCGCGCTGTTCCGCCTCCGGCTGCTTCTCAAGGACCACCGAAAACCGAAAGGTGGCGCCTTCTCCCTCCCGGCTTTCCACCTTCATGCGGCCCCCCATCATTTCGGTGAGTTGGCGGGCGATGGCCAGCCCCAACCCGGTGCCGCCGTACTGGCGGGTGGTGGACATGTCCAGCTGGGTGAATTTGTTAAAAATCCGGTCGAGCTTGTCGGAAGGAATGCCGATCCCGGTGTCCCGAATGGAGAATTCGAGAACCGCGCGATAGGTGGACTGTTTCTCCAGCTCAACATGGAGCAGCACCTCTCCCTGCTCCGTGAATTTGATGGCATTGCCGATGAGATTGATCAGAATCTGGCGCAGACGGCCGGGGTCCCCCCGCAGCAGAGAAGGGACCGAATGGTCGATCAGGCAGGTGAAGAGAATCCCCTTTTCCTCGGCCTTGACCGCCATCAGATCGCTCATGTCCTCCAGGGTGGTGCGCAGATCGAAGTCCAGTGTTTCCAGCTCCACCTTACCGGCTTCGATCTTGGAGATGTCCAGGATGTCGTTGATGATCGCCAACAGGGAATCGGCGCTCTTCTGAATGATATCCAGGTAACCTCGTTGATCCCGGTTGAGCCGGGATTGCTGAAGCAGATCCACCATTCCGATGATGCCGCTCATGGGGGTGCGGATTTCATGGCTCATGCTGGCCAGAAATTCGCTCTTGGCCTGATTGGCCGCCTCGGCCATCTCCTTGGCCTTCTGAAGCTCCTCCTCCATGCTTTTTCGCTCGGTGATGTCCCGGCTGACCCCGACGATCCCCAGAATCTCCCCGTCGGGACCGTGAAACGGGGTTTTGAGGGTGTCCAGCAGCACCTGGCGGCCGTCGGGATAGCCGACCCATTCCTCATTGCTGCGCGGGCCTTCGGAGGCCAGCATGAGCCGGTCCTGCTCCCGGAAAAAATCGGCCAGATTCCGGGGGAAGAGATCGTGATCGGTCTTTCCCTGAATTTCCCGCCAATGGACCCCGGTAAAGGCGCCGAAGGCCGGGTTGCAGCCGATATAGGCGCCCTCCACATCCTTGTAGAAGATCAGGTCGGGAATGGAATCGATCAGAGAGTAGAGCAGGGCCCGCTGGTGCCTCAGTTCCTGCTCGAATTCCTTTCGGTCGCTGATGTCCATGTAGGTGCCGGCCACCCGCAGCACCTGGCCGTCGGCATCCCACTCCATCACCTGCCCCCGGGCGAGTATCCATTTCCAGTCGCCGGACCGGGTGCGCACCCGGTACTCCGCTTCATAGTAGGGGGTTTCCCATGCGAAATGGGCCTCCATCCGTTTGCGGGTGAGGTCGAGGTCTTCCGGGTGTATCAGTGCCTCCCATGCCTCAAGCCGGGGTTCGAGTTCATCCGGCGGATAGCCGAGCATCTGCGCCCCTTGAGGACTGAGGGTCTGAACCCCGGTTTGCACGTTCCGGTCCCACAACCCGATGCCGGCGCCCTCCAACGCGATCTGCAGATGCTGAATCTTATCCTGAAGCTGGTGGCGTTCGTTCCAATTGCGAAGCAGTTCGATCACCAGGGTGCGAAGCTGGGTGGAGTCGGCGGGACGCCCGATCCGGTGAACCCGTGAAGGCGGGGCGTCCAACGGCGCTGAATCGGTCTCGGGGGTATCGGAAATCAGAAGCAGTTCGGTATCCGGATCGATATCGTGCAGAGCCTCCACCACCGCCGGATCCTCGGCGCCCTCGATGGGCGGATTGAGAATGCACAGAGGCGTTTTGCGCCCGTCATCATAGTCGTTCCGAAAGGCGCTTACCAGGGCCGGAATATCCGGAAATACCCGCAGCAGGGGCGGCGACTCTTCCCCGGGGCCCGCCTCTGATATCAGAATATCCGAAAAAATGGCCTGAAAACGATCGGCGGCCCGGGGATGCTTGTCCACGATGAGGATGCGAGTGTTCATTGCACTGTCTGTTTAGAATCGGCCAAAGGACATCCTTCCATTGAATCCATACGCATCATGGATGGTTTTCTTCTCGCAAGGCACTTTTTAACACTCCTTGCCATTTTTCGCCCGACTTGTAAAGCGTTTGCGAATGATCGGCGCACCTGCTTCAAAAAAGGCCCGGTTCCGCGCGCATGCCCGGCAGGACCTCCGAAGGGCTTTGAAAGGGACTCGGGGTTTGATTTGAATTCAGGATTCCTCGGCCACATTCGGCCCGTAGAGGCATTCGATATAATGCTGCTTCTTGGATGTCGATTCCCCGAAGACCGGATGCAGGCTGAGATCCGGGGAATAGGGGCTGGCCGGGACTTTTCGGCCCAATGCTTCCGCCATGGCCCGGATATGGTGAGGGCCGGCGCCGCAACACAATCCGATGTAGTGGATGCCCATGTCTTTCGCCTGAACGGCGAATTCCGCGGTTTCGAATCGGTCGAGCAGAAACGGGTCGAGGGCCACCGGAAACGCATTTTTGGCGTCTTTCTGCCTGAGATCGAAAAAGCAGGGGGTTTCGGGGGTGGTGCGGTAGGGCACCGGCAGGGCCGCCACGGTTCCTTTCACGGTGTTTCGAATCCGCTCCAGAATCGGCCTCATGGTTTCCGGGCCCCGCCCGCAGTTGAGGCCGACCACATCCGCCCCGTTCTCTTCCAGGATGCGGCAGGCATCCTCCCAGGTGTAGCCGTCGCAGCTTTTTTCGTGGACCGTGGTGTAGGTGATCACCGCCGGCAGGCCCGCCTCCTTGATCACCTCTAGGGCGATCATCGCCTCTCCCAAATGGCTGAAGGTTTCCGCGATGACCAGATCGACCCCTTCGGCCTTGGCCCAGTCGATCTGCTCCTGAAAGATGGCTTTGACGACCTTTCCCGATTGTTCGGGTTCGGCGTGATCGTACTCCCAGGTGTTGGAGAGATTGGCGGCCACCCAGGCCCCGTTTTCATCCGCCACTTCCCTGGCCAGCGCAATAGACTGAAGATTCAGTTTTTCCAGCCGGTCTTCCTTGCCGATCGCCTTCAACTTGGACCGATGGGCGTAATAGGTACAGGCCACGATCACATCGGAGCCGGCCCGCAAGAATTCCCGGTGAAGCTGTTTGACCGCATCCGGGTACTCCAGCACCACCTCGGGCACGAACGGCCCGGCCTTGATATAGCCCCGTCTTTCCAGTTCAAAAATATAGCCTTCGGCCACCAGTATGTCGCCTGTATTCAGTGCCTCGGCAAAAGAGCTTTTGTTTTCCATCTCTATTCCTCCTTCGTTGTTCTTGTTAAGGGTATGCTTTGGGATGGCATGTCGGTCCGAGCCCGCTGCTATTTGAGGCAAAACGTCTCCGCTTCCGGATCGAGAACCGACAGGTTTTCTCAGTTCATTCCCGCGACCGGTTCTTGGGCTGAATCTTCTTCCGCCTTTTCCGGTGTCGGCGGCTCCCCTTTGCTTTCGCCCCGGAACCACCCCTTGCGTCTGAAAAAACGCTTGATCTGCTCCACCGCTTCATACTCCACCGGAATCACTAACAGGGCCAGAATGGTGGCGCTGGAAAGGCCCGCCACGAAGGCGGTGGCCATGGGGGCCCAGGAGATCGATTTCTGGGGGATTCCGATCGCCATGGGCAGAAGGCCCAGAATGGTCGTGACGGTGGTGATCAGCACCGGCCGCATTCGGGCCGCGCTGGCTTCGATGACCGCATCCCGAAGCGGCCGGCCCCGGCGAATCCGCTGGTTCATGAAGTCGATCAGGAGCAGGGAGTCGTTAACCGCCACCCCGGCCAGTCCCACGATGGCCATGAAGGAGCCGATGGTGAAGGTGGTCCGGCTTAAAAAGAGGCCCATGACCACCCCGATCAGGGCGAAGGGCACCGCGGTGATGATCATCATGGGCTGAAAATAGTCATTGAACTGGGAGGAGAGGACCATGTAGATGGCCAGCACCGCGATGAAAAAGGCGAAGGTGAGGGAGGTATAGGAGCGGCTGGTGGAATCGAACTCCCCGCCGTAGGAGAGGGTGGCGCCTTCCAGCTGATTCCGGTGGGATTCGTAAAAGCGGTCCACCAGCACCTGAACCCGGGCCGGGGAGAGCGGGGAGCCGGGTTTGATGTCCGCGGTGATGGTCACGGTGGGCCGGCCCTTGTACCGGGTCCGGACATTGGGTTCGGCCAGGTATTGCACGTCCACCAGGTCCCGAAGCAGGACCGGGGCGGACGGGTCTTCGATCACCGGGACTCCCAAGACATCCAGGGGGGATGCCAGCCCGGCGCCCTGCACGTTGGCCGGGTCGTCTTCCCGGGCCAGCCGCACCAGAAGATCGACCTCTTCGTCGAGGCTTCGGAATTGCCCCGCTCTCCGGCCATTGAGGGCCCCGGCCACCATTCCGGTCACCTGATCGGGCTGAAGCCCGTATTCGAACACCGCCGACTGCCGGGGCACAAACCGGACCACCCGGTGCATCTCGGGGCGGTCGTCGTCCAGGTCGATCAGGTCCGCCATCTCGGGTTCCCTTCGCATATAGCCCAGCAGGGCGTCGGAGCCTTGAACGGCCCGGTCCATGGCGGCGGCGGTCACCCGAATGTTGACCGGTTTTCCGGTGGGCGGGCCGTCGGCCTCTTCGAACACCTTCACCCTCGGCTTCAGGTCCGAATCCGCATAGGTTTTTTCCACATGGCGGGCCAGGGCGTCGCGCATGTATTCCAGGTGCCGAATCGGGTCATTATTCGGGTTGTCCGGAAAATCCCGAATTTCCTTTTCGGGCAGGGTGACCACGATCTGGCCGTACTGGCCCCCTTCATGCCGGGCATAGTCCTGGTCTTCGAAAAACCCGGCGCTGCCCGAGGCGGATTGAGCGGTTTCCGGTCCCATAGCGATAATATGGCCGGAGAGGTCCCGAACCACCCGATCGGTCACCTCGATGGGGGTCCCCACCGGCATGGCGATGGTGACATGGTACCGAAAATAGTTGCCCGGAAAGAACTTGACCTTGATCAGCGGCATGATGCCGGTGACCGAGAGGGCCAGAACCGCCACCGAAGCCAGAAACAGCCCGCCGATGCCGACGAAGGTCAGAATCTTATGGTTCAGAAGCCGCTCCAGAATGAACCGGTAGGTCCGCCACAGCGGGGCGAAGACCCCCTTTCTCAGATGGTGAAAGGGATCTTCCTCTTCGGTCACCACCCGCCGGGTTTCGACCCGGGGGCCCCAGTCGAGGATATGAATCGGCAGGATGAAGAGCGCCTCGATCAGGGACGCGATCAGGGCATAGGTTACCGTCTTGGGGATCTGGGCGAAGAACTCCCCGGTGGAGCCGGTCATGATCAGCATGGGGATGAAGGCCAGGATGGTGGTGATCGCGGAACTGACCACCGGCAGAAAGACCTCGGCGGTGCCGTCCACCACCGCATCCCGCCGGGATTTGCCCATCTGAAGATGGCGGAAGACATTTTCCATGATGATGACCGCGTCGTCCACCATGATCCCGGTCACCAGCACGAAAGCGAAAAGGCTGATGGTGTTGAGGGAGACCCCGGCCAGATTCATGATGATGATGGAGCACAGAAACGCGAAGGGCACCCCGACGGCGGTGAGCAGGGCGTTGCGGAATCCCAGGGAGAGCCAGAGCACGAGGGTCACCAGGCTCATCCCCAGGATCAGGTTGCCGCCCA
The DNA here is from genome assembly GCA_964573705.1 of uncultured Desulfobacterales bacterium. Taxonomy (GTDB): domain Bacteria; phylum Desulfobacterota; class Desulfobacteria; order Desulfobacterales; family Desulfococcaceae; genus JAABSQ01. The sequence goes on along the minus strand of CAZNLT010000007.1, from coordinate 53,770 downwards.
GGGTGTTGACCGAATCGTTGATCTCGATGGTGGAGTCGTTGGTGAAGACCACCCCGATGCCTTCGTCGGCATGGGCCCTCGCAAAATCCCGGGAGATCGTCTTGGTCTCTTCCGAGATGTCGATGGCGTTGCCGCCGGTCTCCTTGAGGACCCGCAGACGCAGGGTGTCGTGGCCGTTCACCGAGGGAATGGTGGTCGGGTCCCGGTGGCTCATGCGGGCGCTGGTGACCAGGTCCCCCACCCGAATGAAATTGCCGTCGCCGTCCCGACGGACGATGATGTCGAGGACCTCCTGCTGGGAGGAAAGCCGCCGGCCCGCATCCAGCATGTACTCGGAGCGGTCCTGGCGGAACCGGCCGGTGGGGATCTTGGTGTTGGCCGCCGCCACCGCGTCGGCCGCCTGGGCGAAGGTGATGCCGTATTTGCGGAGCCGGGCCGGGTCCACCGAGACATGAAACTCTCGCTCGAATTCGCCTTCCAGAGAGACGTTCTGGACCCCGGGGATGTCGATCAGCCGGGTCTTGAGTTCATCCGCCAGAAGCTTGAGCGATTTCTGGGGCAGGTCGCCGGTGAGGTTGACCACTACCACCGGCAGCCACTCCTTGGTGTCGATGTAGGTGAAAAGGGGTTCGTCGGCGCCGGGCGGGAGCTGATCCTTGATGTTGAGGGATAAAAACCGGAGTTCGTCGTAGAGGTCCTTGTAGTCGACATCGTCGTTGAACTTGACCAGAACCGATGAAAAATTCCGGTAGGAGTTCGACTCGATATACTCGACGTCGTCGAGCTCGTCCAGGGCCTCTTCGATTTCGGCGGTGACCAGCTGCTCCACATCGTCGGCCGATGCCCCGTACCACACCGTGGTGATGAAGACCTTGCCGATATCCACCGTGGGCATGTTTTCCACCGGAATGGTGAACAGGGTGAACCCGCCGGCCAGCACCAGAATGACGAAGACCACATTGATGAAGACGGTCTGACGAAGCGAAAACCGGACGACGGATTTCATGGGGCGGCAAGCTCCGTTCCCACAGACAACCGCGGGTGGTCGGCGACGATCAGGTATTCACCGGATTCTCCCAGAACCATGACCGACAGGGTTTCACCGGATTTCTTCAGGGTGAGCCGGGGATTCTCGTACCGGCTGACCACGGCCGATTTGGGCACCCACAGCCCTTCGGACTGGATCCGCAAGGGCAGGGTGAAGCGAAGCCCGCCCCGGCGCTCGCCGTCGTAGTCGACCAGGACCAGTTCGGTGGAAAGCTTTCGGGTCTTTTCATCGAATTCGGGATTGACCCATTGGATGCGCGCCCGGATCGGCTCCCCATCCAGCCGGGCCTCGAAGACCTCGGGAAGGGCTCGCATCGCCGCCAGCTCCTGACCGGTCACCGAAAGCGGCACCACCAGGTTCCTGAAATCGGCGATCTCCGCCAGGGGCGTGTTGACCGTGACGATTTCACCGGGTTCCACCCGGCGGCCCACCACAATCCAGCCTTTCGGAGCGGAAATCTCATGGCGCCGGCGGCGCTCCTGAAGTTCGGCCAGAGCCACTTTCAGGGCTCCCTCTTCGGCGGCCAGGGTATCGGCCTCCAGTCGGGCCTGGTTGAGCTGTTCCCGGGCTTCATCCAGACGGGATTCGGTACCCACATCCCTCTGAAAAAGACGGTTGAGCCGGTCGAATTCCTTTTGAAGATAGGCGATCCGAGAAGCGTTCTTTTTCTGGGCCGCCTGAATCTTTCGAAGGGACTGGCGGGTGGTCTCGATCTGAAAATCGATAAAGGTGGAGTCGATTTCGGCGAAGGGTTTTTCGCCGATAGGATCGCCCACCTCATAATGGACCGCCTCGACCTTTCCCGCCACCTCCGAGGAGAGGGTCAAGGTCGTATCGCTGCGGGTATAGCCGGTGAGCTGAAGCGTTTTCTGAGCCGGCTGAACCGTCAGCACTTCATCGGCGAAACCGGTTCCGGAAAACAGACCGAGCAGGCAAAGGCTCCAGAGGAGGATTCTTTTCATGTATCGGTATTCCCTTTCATCATCAGGTCTACCCGAGTACAGTAATCGCTCCCCGGGCCTGAATCAATAGGCTATTTTCCGAGCCATTCCCAGGGCGGGGGGCAGCTGTCCGGGATTTTGGGGGTGAACCGGTGAGGCCCGGAGACCACCGGGCGGTCCACGGCCTGTGCCAGCCCCGTCAGCATGCCTCGAAACACCTGCTGATGAAAGGGGAACAGACCGTACCAGTAGAGAATGCCGCCCAAACCACGGGGAAGAAACCGGGAAAGGTAGAGCACTTCGGTGACGCCGTTTTCCTGAGGCGTGATGCGGATGTCGAAGAGGGCTTCACCGGGGAGTTTCATCTCGGCCAACAGCAGAAGGCGGTTCGGCGGGTCCATTTCCAGCACCCGCCAGAAATCGAGAGCGTCGCCCACCCCGAGCCGAACCGGGTGGCGTCTTCCCCGGCGCAGGCCGTATCCGCCGATGAGCCGGTCGGCCAGTCCTCGAAGCCTCCAGAGAACATTCCCGAAATAGTAGCCGGTGTTGCCGCCCATCCGGACCACTCGGTTCCAGATCTCCTTCGGCGTCGCCCGCAATTGAATCCGGTACCCGCATTCCATGATGGTGCCGCCGGTATAGCCTTCGTCCCCGCAGTAGGTCCATTCCGGGGGCATCAGACATCCGGCGTCGGACCAGCAGGTGGGGACGGCCTGTTCCCGAACCCGTTTCAGGGACAGGCGGACCGTCTCCCGGGCGGAGAGGAGTTCCTGTGGAATGATCGACCGAATGCGGTGCTCCCGGCAGATCGATTCATTGCGAAGCCCTTCCACCAGAGGCACGGCGATAGTTTTAGGGACCGGGGTCAGCAGGTGGATCAGAAAGGCGCTGAAGCCGGGGGAGATAAAGGGCACCGGGATGATGACCCGTTTGGGCAGTCCGGCTTCTTCGGCGTAGATTTCAGCAAGGTTTTGGTAGGTGAGAATGTCGGGCCCTCCGATATCCAGGGTCTGCCCCCGGACCTCGTCGTTCTCAAGACACCCCCGAAGATAATACAGAACATTCCGAATGGAGATGGACTGATTCAGGGTGCGAACCCAGCTGGGCGCCAGCATGAAGGGGAGCCGCTCCACCGTATACCGAAGAATTTCAAAAGAGGCGCTTCCGGCCCCCAGAATCACCCCGGCACGCAGATCGGTGGTGGGTACAGGCCCGGAGGCGAGGATTTCGGCCACCTCCTTCCGGGAGGCCAGATGCTTGCTCAGGGCATGGTGTTTGGCCTCGCCGAGCCCCCCCAGGTAGATAATCCGGTCGAGATCCGCATCCGCGGCCGCGGCCACCATGTTCTGGGCGCCGATGCGGTCGGCCTCCACGAAATTTTTTCCGGCGGCGTTCATGGAGTGGACCAGATACAGGGCGGCCCAGCACCCCTGGGCGGCCCGCCGCAGGGAGTTGAGGTCCAGAATGTCGCCTTCCACCAGGTCGATGAGGGGGTGGCCGGACCAGGACCGGGCGTCCAGTTTGGCCAGGGACCGGCCCATGGCCCGGACCCGGAAGCCGGATTCCAGCAGCAAAGGGACCAGCCGCCCGCCCACGTAGCCGGTGGCGCCGATGACCAAAACGGGTTTCGATTTCATAGGGTATCCTCATGAGAGATTTTTTTATATTCTATAGGATTAATCGGGTGAAAAGTCAACGCGGGGGAAAGATAGTCACCGCGCGTTTTTGTCTTGAACTCTGATTCGTCTGATTATTATGATGGACTGTGATGATGAGGGAAATCATCCATATGATTTCAACAGTGATGGATTTCAGGGAGAAGATGATGATCCAGGAAACGCGCATTCAAAAACTCAATTCAAAGGGGCTGCGTACCGGGGGCTATGTGCTTTACTGGATGCAGCAGTCCCAGCGGGCCGAATACAACCATGCGCTGGAATATGCGGTGGGCGAGGCCGATCGACAGGGATTGCCGGTGGTGGTGGTATTCGGGCTGACGGATGGCTACCCGGAAGCCAATCTCCGCCATTACACATTCATGCTGGAGGGATTGAAAGAGACCCGGGCCGCTCTGGCGGATCGCGGCATCCGCATGGCTGTGCAGCAAGGCGAACCGGTTGAAGTGGCATTGCAGGCCGGCCGAAACGCCGCCCTGATCGTTTGTGACCGAGGGTATCTCCGGCATCAGGTATCCTGGCGGAAAAATTTGGCGGAAAAGGCGGATTGCGCGCTGGTTCAGGTGGAAAGCGATGTCGTGGCGCCGGTGGAGATTGTCTCGCCCAAAGCCGAATATGCGGCCCGGACCTTTCGTCCGAAGATCCATAAGCATCTGGACGACTATCTCGTCGATCTTTCCGAAGCCGAGCCCCGACAGTCGTCGCTCCATTTGGATCTCGACGGCATCGATCCGGGCGATACGGCGGCCATCATATCGGAAATGTCCCTGGACCGTGATGTGTCGCCGGTCAGCGTCCATTTCAAGGGCGGAACCGGCGAGGCCAAACGGCGCTTTCGGGAGTTTATCGAAAACCGGCTCGAACGGTACAGCGAAAACAGCAATCAGCCCCAGACCGATGATATTTCCCATATGAGCCCCTATCTCCATTTCGGCCAGATTTCCCCCCTCTACCTGGCCCTGAAGATCAAAGCGGTGGAAAAGGATTTCCCGGAGGCATCCGCCGACTACCTGGAGGAGCTTCTCGTCCGGCGGGAGTTGGCGATCAATTTTGTACATTACACCCCCGATTACGACCGGTTCGGAATGCTCCCCGGGTGGGCCCGGGAGACCCTCCTCGCCCACAAGTCGGATGACCGGCCCCACCGGTACACCCGAAAGCAGATGGAAAACGCCGAAACCCACGATCCGTATTGGAACGCCGCCATGAAGGAGATGCGCCACACCGGATTCATGCACAACTACATGCGGATGTACTGGGGAAAAAAGGTGCTGGAATGGTGCAACACCCCGGAATACGCTTATGAGACCTTGCTGTATCTCAACAACAAATACTTCCTGGACGGACGCGACCCGGCCTCCTACGCCAATGTGGGATGGATCTTCGGGCTTCACGACCGGGCCTGGAAAGAGCGGCCGATCTTTGGTAAGGTCCGGTATATGGCGGCATCGGGATTGGAGCGGAAGTGCGATATCGACGGCTATGTAAAGAAAGTTGAAGAGCGCATGGCGCGCCATTCCGATGCGGATTCATAACCCAGGTACAAACCAAGGAGCGGCATGTTCGATCAGGATTGGCAAAAAGAAAAGTATGAAGAGGTATTTGAAACCACCATTCGACAGACCCGGATTCAGCGGGAAATGGACCCGAATTTCCGGCTGGATGATATCCGTGCCCGATTAAAAGACCTCTATATTCGGGAGGGCCATGGCTGGGAAGGAAAGGGGATCGTCATCGAAATCGTCGAGGCGGCCACGATCGCGGCCTATGAACATCTACTGGCCGAATGGGGGCAGAAGGGATCGATCGGTAAGATTCTGTAAAAAACTGAAATGCAAGGAAGCGCTTGACATCGTGTGCGCTCCCTTGCATCGCCTGTCGTTATGTCCATGCGAGGGGAAAAGTTATCCCCCGGACCGCTCGTTTAGACGGTCGCCTGGGGTTTGGGGATCTCGTAGCTGTCCGCTTCCTCGGTGGAAAGCAGTTCGCTGTCCAGATCCTTCCCCTGAAGGTCCGCATAGGCGTTGGATTCCCCCTCCGGAGTGGTCCGGATGGGGAACTTGAACCGCTTGATGGTTCCGTTTCGGAACTTGCAGGTCCACATCACGTCCTCGGTGCCCATCATCGGCATGATGCTGCTTCCCAACGGAACGAAATCCGCATAGCCTCTGACTTCGATGGCCTGGGTGGGGCAGATTTTGACACAGGAGAAACATTCCCAGCACTGATCCGGTTCCTGGTTATAGGCCTTCATGGAATTGGGCTCCAGGACCATCAGATCGTTGGGGCAGATGTACATACAAGCGGTCTTCTCGCCGCCCTTGCAGCCGTCGCATTTCTCATTAATGACAAAACTCGGCATTAAAAATACCTCCTTGTGGAATTGAATTGGGACCTCGCCACCGTCCATTCCGGTAGGGCCGAGGTCGTGTTAAACAGTCAAAAAATAAGAAGCCTGCCGGGTATGTCAAACCGAGTTCGCCCGCACAAAAAATTGAAAATAGCCCTTGAAACCCGGCCCGAAATATATTACAAGTCTTCCTGATGCAGGCCAGTAGCATAGCTGGTTAATGCGACGGACTCCAAATCCGTAGATCGAGGGTTCGAATCCTTCCTGGCCTGCCATCTCACTCAAGGGGTTATCCGTTATTTGGTTAGCCCTTTTTTTGTTTTTGCTTCCGAATTGCTGCCGCTTATCCCGATATTGTTTTTTCCGGCTTGAAAACCGCCTCCTGGTTGACCGCCTCGGGTCTGTCTTGTCTGTTTCAGTTAATAGTTTAGGTTCTTCTCCTGGAGGGACTGCGGACTGCGGACTGCGGATGAGGTGTTGACGCGGTATTCTAAGCCATTTGGGCAGAAGAAGCCGCTGAGCGCTCGGCAGAACCTTGATATCGCTGTTGAGCGATGCGCGCCTTTACAAGGCTTTCAAACCCAATGCTGTAATTAGCGATAATCTGGTCGTGATGATTGGTGGATTTTTCATTCAGCACCTAAAATTATCGCACCTTGTTAATTTTTCAAAGAACGAGGTCCATCCGGGGAGGCCAGGAATATTTCAAACCCAAAAATCTTCGCTCTTCAAAGAGGCAAAGTAGGCTATAGTCAGATCGAAATTTAGTAGCTTACTTGTTTAAGGGGATCTTGTTCCTGAACTGGTGGGGTATCTCCATATTTTAGAGAAAAATAAATTTTACAAATTCGCCTTCGTTGATCTTTTCTCTGGTAAGAAGGATAAACATGTTCCGGCGGATACGGGTAAGCTTCCCCCCGTCCGCTAATGGTTATGATTACATGATCGAGAGCATCCGCACCCTCGGTTCCAATGTAAGTTTTTTCTATGTGTCGTTTAATATCACGAGCACGAAACATGGAAAGGCGCTGATTCAAATACTTTCTTCGTTCTTCCAATTGCTCGGGTAGATTGTTCACGTCTTCCTTGAGTTCCCTGAACAAAGGACCCCTCTCTATAAAGCCAGCTTCATCTGTGTACCCATTAATATGGATATAAGTGTTTGGTGCTTTTCCCTGGTTGTGCTCAGCGTATCGGTTGCGAGCCGGCATAATATCTTCCGTTGTCAGTTTCTGAATTAGGTCCATCCCCTTTGACGAAAGCTTATATTTTCCGAATGCGAAGGTGACGTCGGAATCGATTTCCTCATCTTGTTGGGTTTCATAGCCGAGTCCACTGTCAATTACCGTTGTTCCAGCATCTTCTACCATAAGATGAATTCCAGGGAACTCCACTCCTTCTTGGACAGGTTTTTTGAGATTGATGATCTCCTGAAGCTTCGGTATGTAGAACTTCAGCGGGTTTTCAGGGTCCGCAGCCACTTTGTTTTCAATCAGTGACAGGTTTTTTTCGGCAAGGGGTACGATTTCCGCAACATAAACCTGCCGAAGGATTCCTTTCGAAATCAGAAAACTTTCCACGGCATTTTTATAGGCCCATCTACTGCGGCGGGCCTTCCAATGCTTTCCTGCTTTCATCAGGTATGCTTCTGATTTTTTTAATGCATCCTGGTGTTCTTTTTGTCCTTTGGCGGCGCCTTGTGTGATACGAAAGCTATCTTCCGCTTTTATTACCATATCTTCGGTTTTTTTCAGGGACGGCGCCGAAGCACAACTCCATACCGACAGAAGCATCAGATAGAGGATAAATATGCCGGTACGGGATAGATTCATCGGTTGTTGATTCATGGAAAACCTCCTGATCCGTAGGGTTGAATGAGCGCTATCGGTTTGTTAAACTTTCAATTACTTTTTTGTATTCTTCGTATTGTTCTTCAAAACTCTCTATAATGGAGATGAACTCTTTTGAATTCTCCCCATATTTCTTCAGCCATTCGATGCTCATTTGATACAGAACTACCAGTTCCATCAAAGTTAGCGACCTGAGCGAAATCTCCTCAGCGTTTTGATATTGGAGGATATGGCTCTTTAAAGGAACATAGATGACTATGTCCAGGATATTCAAAAAGGATTTATTCTCCCCCTGCTGGTACTGGGCTTGCGAGATCAGTTTCAAGCGTTTTTGCACCTCCGGATTGATGGGGTCGAGGTGAAGCGCATCCTGATAATGTGCAAGGGACGATTTCAGATCGCAATCCGGATCTCGCCAGCACCGATCTCCGTCCGAAATTGTCGTCCTAATGTTTTGATACCATTCCTCTATCGGGTCGGCCGGAATTTCATCTCCATTAACAGAAGCGGCCGTGGAAGCGCGGATCATCCTCGCATACCGATACTTCAAGGCTGCAGACCGGTACTTTTCTGCTTTTAAATCGTTAATGGCCTCCGATACAGAGATCTGCTTCAGTTCCTTCAACTTCGGGATAATCATAGCCGGATCTCCCAACGCCATTGCTTTAAACAGATAAGAAGATGCCGAGCGGAGATGGCCTTTCGCCATTGCTTCTTCTCCTTTTTTCATAGCGGAAGCAAACGGTGATGGGGGGGGAGTCTTTTCGACTATTGGGTTTGGGTCTGGTCTCTTTTTATCCGGAATTTGCTCAGGAGGGTTGGTAAACGGGATAAGCGCTGGCATCTTCTTTTTCCACTGCGGTTCGGAAGACACTCCTGAATGGTAATCGGCGACCATTTTATAGCGATTGAAAAAAAGAGCTGCCCGAGATGGATCCGAAGCACTCCGGATGCGGCGTTCATAGGTAGCCAAAATTTGCTCGATTCCCTTTTTAGCCTCCGCATTTTCGGGATCTTCATCCAATACCTTTCGATAATAGGAAAAGGCGCTGACGCTCTCCGGAGTCGTGAATCTTTTCTTCTTAAAAGCGGCCTCCGCCTTTTCCAAAAGATCTTTGATCGGATTAAAAGGTGCGGGAACTGGTTCAGGTTTAAAAGAACCATGGAGGCGGATTGGAAAGGAATCTGTGGTTTTCTTTCCCTCCCTGTCAGCGACGGTGATTCGGATGATAGCGGCGGCTTCCGTATCATCGAGCACTGAAGGAGCAACATATATAATAGCGGGGTTTCCTGTATCTCCGATAAGACGTCCCGGGCCTTCAAGTCGCCATTGGTAGGATCGACCTGGGTGTGTCCGCACAGACAGGGAGACTTCCCCAGGGGAATCACCGGGAATTTGCAGGAAGGTAATATGAGGATCGGCGATAATCTCTATAGCCTCACATAGAGAAACCAAGAGAAGAAAGATGGACATCGAAATCAGAAGCAGGTATTTCACCCGGAGCAAACGATTCCGGCGAGGAAAACCTCCATCCATCAAGTCATTGCAGAGTTTCGGCAGCATTTCATTCAACAATTGTGATCGTGATGGGGTATCGGATCTCCGGTCCGTTCTGAAGATGCCTTGTTTTTAAGGTAATGATGTCTTTGCTGATGTTTTTTCCTTCTGGTGGAAGGTAGTTGACAACTCCGTTTTTATCTGTCTTTTCGATCTTTCCGCGAATGGTGTTCCATTCCATTTGGACATCATCGGAGAGTTCTGCCTTGATTCGCACAATTTCTCCCCGCTTAACGGAATACGCAGGGGCAATTACTTGGTTGTGTTGGTCAAACACCTTGATACCAGGTAGAAGAGTTGGCACCTCCGAAGGTAGAAGCCGAAGGGCTATCTGATCTTTGGCGGTGTTGTTTTCTTCATCAATTACTGAGACGGAGATGATTACTTGGGTTGGGCCGCCATCCATCTTGTCTGGCGGAACATAGATAATGCCTGGAGCGGCCTTTTCACCTGCCAGGCTGCCGGGGCCATCCAATTTCCATTCGAATTGGTAATTCTGACGGTCCGTCCGGGTCATCAGGAGAACTTCCTGCAAGTTGGCTCCCACGGTGATGGTATCGACCACCGGGTCCATCAGGATTCGTACGGAAGGCTTCGCCCATGTCGGCTGAACCATTCCGCAAGCGAATATAATAATCCAAGCGCTCAAATACATCGTCCATCGGGTCATTGTACCAGATCTCCTTTCCATTGCTGTTGATCATATCTCTCATCGATTCCGGGCGGCGGGCTTTCCATCTGTTCATCCTCAGCCTGGATCTCGACCCCCAACGCTTGTCGGTAAATTTCTACGCCGTTTGAGGCCTCAATGATGATAATGTCCTTTGAATGTAGAAGCGGCGGAGCCCGATATTGTGCCGACAATTTTCCCTCAGCATTGATAGCGCCAAAGACAGCGTCAAAAAAAACCTCAAGAGGCTGATCATCCGGTTGGGTATCCATTTCAACATGGATGAGTATTCTCTCTCCGGAAGTCAGTACGAAGGTGCTTCGAGCCGGATGGAGGAACTCTCCGGTATCGAGGCTGATGATCTTGAATTCTCCGATCCTTGTTCCGGTCCCTCTGGCTTCAAATGAACTCTTCACCAAAAATACGGCAGAGGCGACTATCACTGATGTTCCTAAGAGAGCCAGAATAAACCCGATCTTGTTTCGGGAAATGGTCGGTTTGGAATGAGTTTTTTCGGTAGTACGACGGTCGTCGATTGTCTCAATCGTCGGTTCTGAAGGTCTTGCTGGGGGAATGCCGGCTATTGGAGCATCTCTTTTTTCAAATGTAGGAGCAATAGGGGACCGAATAGATGTTGGTTGTTGAGCATTTACTAAGTCCTTATACATATCCTTTATGTTGCCGTATCGATCCGATGGTGCAATTTCAGCGGCTTTTCGTAGGACCATTGAAATCTGCTCGCTTGTCCGTTCACGGAGTTCTTCCAGTATTTTCGGCCTAATGGGGTTTTCCGGATACCTGCCGATAAGAATTTCAATGCAGACTATGCCGAGGGAGTAGATATCTACCCTATGATCGTAGAACCCCCCTCGCCATTGTTCGGGAGCCGCATATCGTTGGCTTCCCAGTCCTCCTAATTTTGACCTTTCCCCCAATTCTTGCTCCATGGGTTTGGCGAGACCGAAGTCGACGATTCGACTTAGTCCAGAATCAGTCACCATGATATTCGTAGGTTTGATATCTCGATGGTAGATCTGTTGTTCGTGGGCGTATTGGAGAGCATTGCAGGTATCAGAAATAATCTGCCATCTTTCTTCCATGAATCCGGTTGAATGTTCTTCTAACCATCTCGATAAATTTTTACCATCGATGTATTCCATAAGGAGGTAAACTTTATTTTCAAATACCTGGACGCCTTTCACTTTCACAATGTTGGGATGGTCTAGATCCATACACGAGTTGGCTTCATGCAAAAATCGTTTGCGCAGATCATTTAGGTCGGCCTTCTTAATCTGGAATGTTGGAATTCCCTCCGGCAGAAGGATTTTCAGTGCAAACAGCCGGTTCTGAGATGGGAATTCTTTCACCTTGTAAACGATTCCCATCCCTCCTTTTCCAAGCAGTTTCAAGACAAGGTACTGGCCGTCGATCAAGTCGCCTGGCTTGAAGCTTTCGAAAAAAGACATTGTTTTTTATCTCAGATCAATATAATTACAACTGGATGAAAAAAATGTATGTCGAACTGAAATCGCACGGCAAGCCGCCAGGAGAAGTAAATCGTTACCATATCTGATCGAAATCCGTAAAGCTTAATTTTTCAATCGGTTCAATAGTGGAGGAAACCTCGAGTGTCAAGTCTCATCATCAAAAAAAATAATGATTTCGAAAATTTATATAGGGTGGAGGGGAATATACGCATCGGCCGGGATTTGAAGAATGATATCGTTCTTCAATCCACAGCCGTATCCAGAGTCCATGCAACAATCGAACGGGGAGACGGGGATCAATACATTCTCTTTGACAAAAGTCAGAATGGAACTTGGGTGAATGGGAAGAAAATCCAGCGGGAAATTCTGGCTCATAACATGTCTTTCGTTATCTCAGACTACCAGTTTTACTTCAAGGAAGATCGGCCGGAAGACAGCGATCGGTTAGTGATTAATGGAACCGCTGATTCCGAAAACGACCAGATATATTTGGAGGAAACCCAGTGGCTCTCTCCGGAATTAACCCCTTTTTCCAAGATCATTCAGGGGATAAGTGAAGCCGAAATTGCATTTTTGGATCGAATGCATGAATTGGTGGATATTATCGATTCCCAGGAATTGATCGCTAAGATACTGGACCTATCACTTGAAATGTTCCCAGTCGACGTAGCCTATCTGGCGCTTCGGCAGAGCATTCGAGATGATCTGATCACAATTGACAGAAAGAGTAGGCTTGGCAAGACTTCTCTTCCCTTTAAAGTCAGCCAGAGTATCATCCAGAAGGTCATCAAAAGCGGACGCCCGATTCTCATTAGAGATACGCAGCAGCAGGATAATCCCAGCACCAGCATTATGTCTATCGGAGCCAAGACGGTGGCCTGTATTCCGCTGAAACGAAGAAAGGAGACGATTGGGTGTCTATACATAGACAGCAGAAGACAGAGCGGCATCCTTTCGGAGAAAGACCTCAACCTCCTACAGTTCTTGAGCTTTCTTATTGCAGTGGCCGTTGAAAATTCCAGGTTGATACGGATTGCCAGCCCCGGCGCCGACGGATGCCGGGAAAACCTCATGAATGAAAAACCGGTCTACGAGAGTGAGATCATGCGGGATCTTTTCAGCAAAGCCTTCCACTGTGCCCCATCCCCCTATTCGGTCCTGATCCGGGGAGAGCCCGGCACGGGAAAGGATCTGCTTGCCCGGGCAATTCACGCCTATTCCGGAAGAAACCACAAGTATGTCGCACTCAATTGTGCAATGATCCCTTCGGATCTTTTGGAAAGTGAACTGTTCGGGGTCAAGAAAGGGGCGTTTTCAGGGGCAACTGCAGATCATCAGGGAAAAATTGAGGCCGCAGCAGGAGGAACTCTCTTTTTGGATGAAATCGGCGATCTAAGGTTCGATCTGCAGCCGAAACTGCTCCGGTTCCTGGAGAACAAAACCTTTTACCGCCTTGGTGAAAGCCATGAACGCCGTTCGGACGCCCGCATCATTGCCGCAACCAATCGGGACCTTAAGGCCATGATCCAAGACAACCAGTTTCGACAGGATCTTTATGACCGCTTAAACACCATTCCGCTTCATGTACCGCCGCTTCGGGAGCGAAAGGAGGATATTACCCCCTTGATAAACCTTTTCAGCCGGAAATGTGCAGCAGAAAACGAACGAGAACCTTTCTATTTCCCAGAGGATACACTGGAAATCATGAAAAAATACCATTGGCCGGGAAATGTCCGGGAACTCTTGAATCTGATTAGAAGAGTCGCGGTCTGGATTCCTGAACAGCAGATCCGCAAAGATCGTCTTCTCGCCGAATGGAATATCTCTGAGGCGATTCCTGAAATGAAGGGGAGCCGGATTTTAAAGCTTGAAGATGTGGAAAAACAGCACATTCTCTTTGCTATTTCCCATAACAACTGGAATGTTGCAAAAACTGCGCGATCCTTGGATATCGCCAGAGATACTCTCAACCGTAAGATGAAAAAGTTTAAACTTAAAAAGCCAAAGAATAGAAGGTAAGTATTTGTTATTATAAGTTTTTATTCTTATACCTCCTCTCAGTTCTTCCTGGCGGCAGGTACACACCAACTTTAAAGTGGCTTATTTTAAGGCACTATTCTATATGCGGAATAATTGTCATTATATCAAACGTTTGATCTTAACCCAAATATAGTTGCATTATTTTAAGTCACCCTTCCCTCCTTTAATATTCTACATAAATACAATGCCTTTGATACCTGCACGCCAAAATGACTTATTTTAAGTCATTTTTACGACCAAATAACTTATGTAAAAATAATCCAAAAAAAACGCAGTTCTGTGATAGAAGTCTGAAAATATTATAAATTTAATATTTATTTTGCCGTTGGCACACCTGTTGCAAATCTCTTTTCCAAGGATGTGAACCACAGAATCATGGAAAGGAGGAAAAATGGGAAAAAAGATTCGAGAGCCCTTGATAGCCAAGTTGTTCGGAATCGCTATCCGAGCGTCCCCCTTAAGGCCGAGGTAACGATGACGGACGGAAGTATCTGAAAAACCTATTATCATTTCATCCAAATCAAACACAAGGAGATTACCCATGAAAAAGATGATCGCAATCGTACTGGCAGTTCTGATGATGAGCGCTACCGTAGCCATGGCCGGGTCCAAGATAGGCGGGGATATCACAAACAAAGTGGATGCTGGCGATATCACCGCTACCGCGCAGGGCGTCGCTGCCACGGCTGTTGCAGGCGGTATCAACATGAAAGATTCTCAGGTCGGCGGTGATGTAACCAATAAGGTAGACGCTGGCGATATCACCGCTACCGCGCAGGGCGTCGCTGCCACAGCTGTTGCAGGCGGTATCAACATGAAAGATTCTCAGGTCGGCGGTGATGTAACCAATAAGGTAGACGCTGGCGATATCACCGCTACTGCACAGGGCGTCGCTGCAACTGCCGTAAGCGCAGGCATTAATGTTCAATAAAGAACCATAAACAATATTCTCCGGGTCATGAGATTGCTTGATCCGGAGAATATCACACGGAAGCAGGAATCATGAAAACATTACGCCTTCATAGCGCTATCTTTGCCCTCTTTCATCTGCTGTTCATTTTTTTCCTGATACCATTCGGATTAGCCGGTGATCTCGATGATGGAATACCGATTGACGATAAAATTGAGGATTACGATAAGATAAAAAAAGATAGAAATATTTTATGCTTGGAACGGCATGCCAGAACAAAATTGGCGATACGAGATGAAAAAAAACTCTTGGAAACCGATGATGACGCAAGCGCTGCCATCCAGGGCAGTATTATAATCGGCCCTGGGGTTAAGCCAGGAGACATCACTTTGATTTATAAGGGAAACAACAACAATGTCATCAGTCGATAGTGTCATCATGGAAAGTTCATGTAAGGGAGGGGATCATGGAGAAGAGAAAAAGACATCTCCGGCGCATAACGGCCCGAAGTATCCTGTTTGTGATTATTGCAATCGCCTTCATTTCGTGCGCTACAGTCGATCCCAGAAAAGTGGATGTGGAGATCGAATCCGAACTGCCGGCTATCAAAAGGACCGCCTTGAGCCAAGCCCTGCCCGAACTCGGACAGATGACCCTGCTTTTCGGGAGCGACTTGGTCTTCATCATGATCGACGGCGGGATCGACTACACGGGGACATCTGTCGCCACAGGCGGAGAAATCCCCTATGATATCAAAGAAATGATAAAGAGCACCATCAACGCCATCGGCGGCAATGTCTACTTTGTTCCGAACAACACGCGCTTCATGATCGAAATGGTTCAGGCCGGTCACACCACTTACGACAGGAAATACAGTCCTCATGTGCTGCTCAGTAGCGGCATCACCGAGTTCGACCGCGGGCTGGACACCCGTGGAAGAAATGAAGACCTCGGGATCGCCACCAATGATGACAAGGCGGGGATCGAATACCAGCAGTTGGAGAAGAAGAGTATCGCCAATATTACCCTGGATCTCAACATGCTCGATTTTCATGCCAATGTGGGAATCCCCCGAATGCAGACTGTCAACTCGATTCGGGTCCATAAAGGTCTGGCAGAAGCCGAATTAGGCCTCAGTCTTTATGGCCCCACTTTCGGACTCAAAGGGACCATAAAGAAAGTGGGAGGGCGGCATGCAGCGGTTCGGCTGTTGGTTCAATTCAGCATTGTACAAATTATTGGAAAATACTTTGATATACCCTACTGGAGATTGCTGGAAGGGGTTCCGCCGGACCCGATTGTCCTCAGTACTCTTGCAAACGACTTCCATAACATGAATGAGCTGGCTCAGATCGTTAAAATCAAGGAGTGCCTTTACCTCCACGGATATGACATCCCCATCAATGACGAAATGGATCCCCCGACGATTCATGCATTGAAACACTTCTTCCGCGACAGCATACAAGGTGCTTTCGATCGTCTCACATCGGAGATGTTCATCCGTCTTTACACCAGCATTCCCATTGAGCAGACGGTGCTGGATCGAAGGATGCGTTACAACCAGCTTTTACAGGAGTTCATCGTTTCCTTGAATGTACCGGCCCCTCAAGAGCAGTCCGATGCCGTCCCTTCTGGAGATGATTCTCCCAAGACGCAGGAGAAAGCGCCAGCAGGGGAAGACACCTCCAAAAATGCGAAGAAAACCGAACCTCAGAGCGAGGAGGGGGATAAGGACACTTTGATGCGGATGCTGGACATGCTGGGTAAAAAAGAACGACCGCCCTTGATGAATCCCGAGCCTCTCAGAGCCCCGGAGCCTTCCGATTCATCGGAGATTTCACCGAAAGATCAATGGTGATTTGATTGAATCGGACAAAAAACATATTCAAAGAAAGGACAGAATCATGAAACGAATTGCAAGCAATGATGGGAAGTTGATCTATTTTTTTATAGGCGCATTTCTCATCTTGTCATTGGTGCTGTTGACCGGTGCCGGCCCCTCACAGCAATACGGACGGTATCAGATCTCATCCTGGTCCTTTTCGTTGGGAGAAGGGGCTGGCGGCTGTGGCGCTTTTATCGTAGATACCGCAACCGGCACCACAAAATCGGCCTATACCGTTTTATATGGGAATCCGGGCAAACCCAGTCTTCTGAAAAACGATCTTCGAAAACCCTTCGTATCCATTCAATAAGGAGAAAAACGATGATGCTCAGAATAATTATAAAAACAATGGTTTTCTGTTTTATGCTGATTTCAACGGTCCATGCGAATACCTGCATCAATGGAAACGGCCGTATTGGGGAAACCATGCGGTCCATGGAAAATTATCAGAAAATTCATGTGGATGGTATCTTTGAAGTGGATGTCCGCTGCGGAGAGGCAAATTATTTGCGGATTCAGGGGGACGAGAATCTATTTCCCTATGTGGATACCCAAGTCCGGGAGAAGATCCTTTATATCGATACCACAAAACCGATTTGCACCCGGTCCCCTTTAAAAATTTCTATTTCCACCCCGGAGTTGCAAGCCATCCAGATCGGCGGAGCAGTGGATGCAACCGTATCCAATGTTAACAGCAAAGTGCTGGATGTTGAATGCGAAGGCGCTGCCCAGGTGGACATCAGCGGAAAAACCCAGATATTGAGAGTAAACCTGGAGGGAAGCAGCGAACTGGATGCCACCAGTTTGGCGACCGATCGAGCAGATGTAACACTGAAAGGCGCTTCCAGTGCAAAAGTAGCCCCTATTGAAGCTCTCGATGCGTCAGTGGACGGGGCCGCATCTGTATTCTGCAACAGATCCCCTCGGACAATAAATGCCAGCGTAAGCGCAGCCGGCTCCATTGCCTGCGAAACAGCTGAACGGTAGCCTTCCAAGGAGGTGTCTAATGAAGTTCGTTATCTATCAGCCCGACTCTCCCATTCGATTGGCGGACATTCCTGATGGGAACATTTCGATGGGGCGGGAATTGGAAAACGACATCGTCATCAATGATCCGAAGATTTCCCGGAACCATGCCCGAATCTTTCAATCAGATGGGATGAATTTTATCGAAGACATGGGAAGCAGGGCGGGTACGATATTGAACGGCAGACGGATCGACGGCCTCAGCAGAATCAAGATCAAGCCCGGAGATGAGCTCTTGCTCGGAGAGACACGCATTTGCATCGAAAGAGGGAAAAATTCTGAAGAGACCGTCTTTTTTCAAGACGCTGCTCCAAGTGAAGGGACATCCGGCTCAATGGCAATCAATGCAGACCCCCAAGAGGCCAAGGATAAGCACATCACTACAAAATTTTTGCCGCCAAAGATGTGGGAAGAAAGGGTAACGCCCAGATGCCATCGTCTTATTCAGATCGAAAATGGGAATCTGGGACGGCCTTATCTCCTGAACCAGTCTGAAGTCTGTATCGGAAGATCCCCAAAGTGTGAAATAAAACTGATAAATGATCTGACGATTTCCAGCTTCCATGCCGTTTTGACGTTGGGTAATAACCGCTATTGGATCAAGGATTTCAACAGCCGGAATGGGAGCATGATTAATGGAAAGCGGATTAAAAAACCGGTAAAGATTCATCATGGAGATCGAATCAGAATCGGTGAAACGCAGTTTGTCTATATCAACCGGGAGTCCTCCTTTCCTCTGGAAACCTACAAGCATTTTTTAAAACCTCGTCCACCCCGGTGGCCGAAACGTCTTCTTCTCTTCGCTTTGTTCATCGCCCTCGGAATATCATTTACGTTTGGTCAATCCTTCTGGGCATCCCATCTCAGGGCAGCAGGAATATTAGCCGCAGCATCCGAGCCTATTGAAACTCAGGAAATTAAATTGGGAAATTCTGTGATGATGGAACTCAGTGACCGCCGTTCCACAGAGATCGACATGGCGTCAGCCAGCCAGTTCGAAACCTCCCACCTGTGGCAAGAGGCCGCTGAAATCTATGAGAAAGTCCTTCATGATGCGCCACATCTTTCCGCTGCTGTCGATGGACTCGGTCGTTGCCGTTCGGAGATGAAGCATCAGATCATATTCGAAAAGGGTCTGTCCTTGTATGAGCAGGGAGAGTGGGCCAAGGCGATCAAAAACCTCGATAAAATCTCCAAGGAGAGTGTATATTCGGCCAAGGCTCTCGAAAAATTAGAACTGGCCAGTGCTAACCTTGAAAAATCACCACCGGTAGAAGCTCCAAAACAGGCGGCAAAAGTTGTTGCTCCGGATACCGAGGCGCAGTCCCATATGGCTTCCGCTGTAGAATACTATGCCTCGGGATATTTCCAGCCAGCTTTAAATGCCCTCCAGCAGGGACTTGAAAAAAACTATGCTCATGATGCTCAGATGAAAAAGGAGCTGCAGCAGACTCAGGAAGCGATCAGGAACATTGAACAGATGACAGAAGAGGGGAGGGAACTTTATCTTGCCGGGGATGTTGATGAAGCTTTTAAAAAATGGGAATATTCTCTTAAGCTGGATAGGGTTCTCGTAGGGACCGCTCCCAGTGCATCCGCGGAGAGAATTGGTCTCTATGTGGCTGAGGAGTTCTGCCGCCGGGCCAAAATGCATTTTGAAGGGGAAAATGACGAAGAAGCGCTGAAACTGGTCGAACTGGCCGAACGAGCATCACCTGGTCATCAGGGGGCTATAAAGATACGCGCCCTCGTGGAGAATCGACGCCAAAAAGCAACTATTCAAAAGCGCTTCGAAGAGGCAGTGCAGATCATGGATATCGATCTTTCAGCCGCTATCCGCAAATGGGAGGAGATTGTTGCTTTAACTGGCAAAGATAATGAATACCATCGGGAATCCAAAGCTATGATAGGCAAATACCGCAACGGTAGAAGGCTGTTGCCGGATGGTTGGACCCCAAACTAAGCAATTCTAAATCTCTGGTGTTTAAGTGTTGCAAAGAGATGATAGCTCATAACCGTAGGGCAAGCGCGAATCAGTCCAATTGAGCGAGATTCAGCGCGTGTCTACAAAGTTTTTTCTTCAGGGTTGTTTCCAACAACCAGTCTGAATCATCGAGCCGCGCAAGGTCGAAAAGTCTTAAATGCCGCCGAACTTATCCTCGAATACCTAAATGTTGAATTTTACTGCCGAGCGCATTGAATAAGCGGCTCAAGCGCAGGGCCTAATAACCTGGGACTGTCCACATCGCTCTTTGTGCATGGAATAAAAGGCAGGTCGGCCAATAAAAAGCAGAGCCTCTAAGGGGCATGGAATTTGCCGACATATTGCTTCCAATTCAATGATCCCTTTCGGAGCAAAGATTGAAGCTTTTTGAATGTGATATCAACATTTTCTAAGCCCCTAAAGAAGACTCTGCCCGGAGGGAATGAAACTTATGGTTTGGTCTATATGAACGATTCGTTAATTCGCAACTATTCTGCCGCACAGCAATCCACATTGAATCGGTATGGTCAAATGTTCGTATTCAGTTCAGCCGTAGGCAGAGCCCGCAGGGGCCCTGCCCGAGAGAGGCGATCCATCGGCAGAATCGATCATCCTCGGCTGAATCTTAACGGTTTTGCTTATCCTTGAACATCGATGCCTATGTCGCACCCGAGATGTTCGTCGGGGTCCTCGCATTCGAAATTTTTCTGACGGGTATCCTGATGTCCTTCTTCTCTTTCCTGCTCGGTCTCGGTGTAATCTTGAACTTTCTCAGCCATGGTATCACCTCTCATCTTACTCGGGTAAGCTTGTTGATTAAAAATCTCTGCCTTCTCACTAAGATCCGAAATGGAAGGGTTATCCCGGAACATCGATTCCGGGGTCACACCCGAGGTTCTCGTCGGGGGTGTCACATTCGAAATTCTTCTGACGGGTATCCTGATGCCCCTCTTCTCTTTCCTGATCGGATTCGATGTAGTTCTGGACTTTTTCTTTTCTTTCTGTATTCTCGGCCATGATGCACCTACTTGTGGGTTTGTTTTTTCATTGTGACGACTCGTTTTGTGTCGTCGTTCGCTCTTGGCCTGTAATTTGGTCATCCATGGCGGTATGCGCAATGATAGTTAAAATGGGTATTAATAGTAGGTATTTTCTACCATAATGTTGCGTGGGTGTTGGATGGATACCTTTTTCGAAGTCAGAACAGGACCTTTTACCAACCGGATGCGATTATGTATTTCGTAGGACTCTATGCAGATCCGGATGTGACGCCCTCTGTCGCCGTTTTCCTCGAATTTTCCATGAAGACCCTGAAGAAACGGTATCAAGTTCGGGAGATTCGGCAATGGGCGAACAACGAGAATGTGGAAATCGACAGCGAGATTACCGCCATCCACGCAGATCATCGGTATACGGTCATGCGCCGGGTCTTCAGTCAGGACCGCCGCCCGGCCCGGAATGTCCCCGCGCCGCCGACCCTGGTGATGCATTTCTGTGCGGACGACCGCGCACAGATAGATCGGCTGCGGGAACGAAACATTCCGGCAGAAGGGATTGCCATCCGCGAAGGCGGCAACTGGCAAAAGCAAGATTACAAAACGATCTGTCTGGGAAACAACTATTGGGTGCCGGGGACGGATATTCAGGGGGCGGTCTCGACAGTAGTGCGGGAAAACCGATTGGGCATCGATAGGGAAGTCTTCGATGCGGCGCTTACGGGGGAATTGATCAACCGGATCGATCAGGTTTCTTTGTTCGGGGAGGAGGCGGCTTCACCCGGCGGACCCGCTTTGAATCCTGAACAGCGGAATATTCTGATCGCGCTTGCGCTGCCGATCTGGTTCCGGGAAACCGTCCGGCAGATTCGCCGCTATTGATCGGCGGATGAATCGGAATCGGCTTCGTCCGGATTCTCCTCCCCGAAAATCTGGCGAAGGTCGATCTCGATCCCCAGGCTGACCAGTCGGAGCCGTTCATCGCCCTTGAAAATATCCGGCCCTCGGTAGTCGCCGTCCAGGTAATACCGTTCCAGATATCTCCGTTCGGGAAAGGCGATGACATATTCCCGGACCCTGAATTGTTCATAGATCCGCCGTTTTTCCCTTCGATCCTTGACCTCGGTCGAGGGGGATACGACCTCCACAATCAGGTCCGGCGCGCCCCGAATGTTTTCCGGAGTGATTTTGGACCGGTCGCAGACCACCAGCACATCGGGCTGAACCACATGGTGCGCATCCAGCACGACATCCATGGGGGCGATGCCGGTATAGCATCGGTTTTCGGGATGGGATTTGAGAGTGATGTAGAAATTCCCTGCAATATCCTGATGCTTAATGCCGGGGGCTGCGCTCATGTCGTAAACGGTTCCGTCAAGAATCTCCCAGATTTCTTCTCCCGACCATCGCTTGTAATCCGCATAGGTGCATTTTTTGCTTTGCGATACAGGTACATTTTGCATCGTCTTCTTCCCCATAGGTTGTACGAAATGGTCAGACGGCGGCTATCCCTCACTCTCATACGCCCAGACTCCTATGGGCAGCGAATAATCGGCCACCGTATCCTGGAGTCGACGAAAATATTTTTCATCCGATTCTTTTTCGATGATCAGCACCACCCCCGGGGTTTTGCCGGTCTGACGGCCGTTGTACAGGGCCTGGCCGATGACTCCGTGCCAATGATCGGCATAAGCGAATTCGACGGCGTGGGTCGGGGTGAGGCAGTCGCATGTGGTGCCGTCCGGCATTTTTGCGCCGATTTCACCGCCGGCGGATTCGCACCAGCGGGTGCGGTACCAGTCCAGCGGATGGGCCCGGGTGTCGCTCATCCAGGCCGGCACGGCGATGATCAGGATCAATCCGATGAAAAAAGCCGCCTTGGCGACGGAGCCCGGGCGCTTCCAGTTCTCTAAAAATTTATACATGCGGCCGTCCGGACCCCCCTGGAATCAGGGTCTCATTCAGGATGCTATCCGAGCTGCTGCTGCACATCATCCACGACCTTTTCCACCAAATTCCGGTATTCCGACAGTTTCTCTTCGGTCATGGCCTCGAACCGCAGCACCAGGGCGGGCTGGGTGTTGGAGGCCCGGACCAGTCCCCATCCGTCGTCAAAGAGCACCCGAACCCCGTCGATGTCGATCACCCGGTACCGCTCTCGGAAGTAGTCGGTCACTTTTCCCACCACCTTGAACTTTTTGCGGTCGGGGCACTCGACCCGGATTTCGGGGGTGGTGACGGTTTCGGGCACATCGGCCAGTAATTCGGAAATCCGTTTGCCGGTCTTGGAGAGGATCTCCAGAAGACGGCAGGAGGCATAGATGGCGTCGTCGTAGCCGAGATACCGATCTTCGAAGAACATGTGGCCGCTCATTTCGCCGGCCAGGGCCGCGTTTTCATCCCGCATCTTGCTCTTGATCAGGGAGTGGCCGGTCTTCCACATGATGGCCCGGCCCCCGTTGCGGGTGATGTCGTCGTACATCACCTGGGAGCACTTGACCTCGGAGATGAAGGTGGCGCCCGGTTTTCGGGAGAGGATTTCCCGGGAAAAGAGGATCATCAGTTTGTCGCCGTAGATGATTCGGCCCTGCTCGTCCACCACCCCGATCCGGTCGCTGTCGCCGTCGTAGCCGATGCCCACGTCGAGGCCTTTTTCTTTTACCAGTGCGATCAGATCCTGAAGGTTGTCCAGGACGGTAGGATCGGCTTCATGGTTGGGGAAGGTCCCGTCCATGTCGCAGTAGAGGTCATGGACTTCGCACCCCAAGGCCTTGAGCAGGGGGACGGCCACCACGCCGCCGGTGCCGTTGCCGGCATCCACCCCCACCCGGAGCGGATTGGGCAGGTCGATGTTCTGCCGAATGTAAGCCTGGTAATCGTCCGTGACATTCCGGGCCGACCGGGTCCCGTTTCCTTCCGTGAACGCCCGGTCATCGATGATTTGCCGGATTTCCTGAATGTCTTTGCCATGCACCGAATCCGGTCCCATGCAGATTTTGAAGCCGTTGTATTCCTTGGGGTTGTGGCTGGCGGTGACCATCACGCCCCCTTCCTGCTTCAGGAACTGAATGGAGAAATAGAGCAGGGGCGTGGGGCAGACCCCGATGTCGATGACGTCGCATCCGGCCCCGGTGAGCCCGTCGATCAGTCGGGCCGCATAGGCGTCGGAGGTGAGGCGGCAGTCCTGGCCCACCGCCAGTCGGGTGCATCCGCGGGCTTTCAGGTAGGTGCCGATTCCCTTTCCGAGCAGGTGAACCTCGTCTTCGGTGATGTCCTCGCCGGCAATGGCTCTGATATCGTATTCTCTGAAAATATCGGGATTCATTCGCTGTCCTTTCTGTCCGTATCCAAGTCTACCCATATCCTAAAAAGAGGGCGGTGATGCCCAGCACCCAGCAATAGGGCGCAAACAGGTGCATCCGGCCCCGGTTGACGATGTAAACCAGAAGCGCCAGGGCCAGATAGCCCACGACACAGGCGATGGCGGCGCCGATCAAAACGGGAGGCGTAAAGGCGGCCGTTCCGGACAGGTCCCGCAGGCTCAGCAGCAGCGCCCCGAGGATCGCCGGAATGGAGAGCAGAAACGAGTAGCGGGCCGCGGTGGACCGGTTGAGCCCCAGAAACAGGGCCACCGCGATGGTCGACCCGGACCGGGAAATCCCCGGAAGGATCGCCATTCCCTGAACAAATCCGATCAACAGGGCCATGGAGACGGTGAATTCAGGGATTCCCCGGCCTTCCCCCTTCAGCCGGCGGGTGGCCCACAGCAGCACCCCGGTCGCCAGCAGCATCCATCCCACCAGAAAGACCGAGGCGAAGATCCGGTCGGCATGTCCTTTGAGAAACAATCCGATCGCCGCGGTGGGAATCGATCCTACGATGATCAGCATGGCCAGTTTCATGTCGCCGTCTTCATGAATGCCGCTGAAGGTGAGCTGCCGCTTCAGTCCGAGGGAAAGAAATCGCACGCCGGATGCCAACAACGCCCGAATCTCCCGGTGGAAAAAGGCGACGACTGCGATCAGGGTCCCCACGTGAAGGCAGATATCGAAAAAGAGATGCGCCTCATGAAGTCCGAAGAGCTTCTGAAACAAAACCAAGTGCCCGGAACTGCTGATGGGCAGAAACTCGGTCAGTCCCTGAACGGCCCCGAGCACGGCCGCCTGAAGTGAATCCATGCTACCCCTTGACCACGGCCATGGGCCGGAGTTTGGCCACCTTTCGTGAAATTCCTGCGCCGTGGACCACCTCTACCACCTGGGAGATGTCCTTGTAGGCGTCGGGCATCTCTTCGGTCATGGTGCCCTTGCCGGACCACCGGACCCGAATGCCTTTGTCTTCCAGCTCGCGGTAGATGGCCCGGCCCTTGGCCGCTTTTTTGGCGGCCTTTCGGCTCATCACCCGTCCGGCGCCGTGGCAGGTGGAGCCGAAGGTCTCGGCCATGGCCTGATCCGTCCCTACCAGGACATAGGAGGCGGTGCCCATATCGCCCGGCGCCAGGACCGGCTGGCCGACCCGGCGGTAGGCCTCGGGGACCGCCGGGTGCCCGGCCGGAAAGGACCGGGTGGCCCCTTTTCGGTGGACGCAGACGGTCCGTTTTTTGCCGTCGATGGTGTGTTCTTCTTTTTTGGCGACGTTATGGCAGACATCATAGACCAGCTGAAGACCCAGGTCCCGGGGGCTCATTTTCAGCGCTTTCAGAAAGACCTCGTAGGCCCGATGCATCAGAATCTGCCGGTTGGCCCAGGCGTAATTGGCGCCGCAGGCCATGGCGCTCAGGTATTTCTGTCCTTCATCCGATTGGATCATGGCGCAGGCGAGCTGCCGGTCGGGGACCCTGAACGGAAGGTTTTTGGAATGTTTGCTGAGGCGCGCCAGGAAATCATCGCAGATCTGGTATCCGAGCCCGCGTGATCCGGAATGGACCATTACCGTCACCTGGTTTTCAAACAGCCCGAAGGTCCGGGCCACATCCGCATCGAAAATTTCTTCCACGATCCCGACTTCCAGAAAATGGTTTCCGGAACCGAGGGTGCCGAGCTGCTTTTTGCCCCGCTCCAGGGCCCGGTCGCTGACGGCATCGGGGTCCGCTCCGGCCAGGCAGCCGCCTTCTTCGGTATGGTCGAGGTCGGATTCGGACCCGAAGCCTTCTTTGACCGCCCATCGGCTTCCTTCGGCCAGCACCTGTTTGACCGATTTGGGGGTCAGTTTTACCGGCCCGGTGGAGCCGACGCCGGAGGGGACGTTTTGATACAGCGCATTGACCAGCTCCTCCAGTTGCGGACGGACCTCTTTTTCTTCGAGACGGGTGGCGGCCAGCCGAACCCCGCAGTTGATGTCGTATCCGACCCCGCCGGGGGAGACGATGCCGGTCTCCCAATCGAAGGCGGCCACCCCGCCGATGGAAAATCCATATCCCAGATGAATGTCCGGCATGGCCAGAGAGGCATTGAGGATCCCCGGCAGGGTGGCCACATTGGCCACCTGCTTGAGGGTGCCTTCCCGGGCGAGGACTTCCACCATGCGCTCATCTATGTATATGCGGCCGGGCACCCGCATATCGCCGGTCTGGGGGATTTCCCAGCGGTAATCGTCTATTTTTTTCAAGTCGTTCATATTTTGTCTCCTGTACGGAAAAGAAGGCCGGGAGGACAATGCCGGATCGGATGTCGCCTTTGGTTTTGCAATGAGATTACGTTCCGGGTTCTTCTCCTCGGTCCTCCGCTACACGTCGAAAATGATCTCCGCCTCCCATCCTTCGGCGGTTTTATCGACCCGAATACCGTAATAGGTTACCGCCTTGATTTCTTCCTTGATCTCGTGCCGTTCAGGATCATAGGGCTCATAGAACAGGGTTGCGGTCAATTCAGACCCTGAAATTTTGTCGATGGCCACCCGTTTGATCAGCAGGTCTTCCCCGGCCCAGAGATACAGCAGCTCCCTCAGCCAGTTGACCATCAGGTCGGGCCGGTCCTCCCCGGTGATGCGGACACGGCGGGAATCGGCCTCCCGCAAATCCGCCCGGTCGACGAGCTGGTCAAACAGGGCCTCGGCCGCGTTCGAGAAGAGATCCGCCAGGGTGGTTCCTGTAACGTGGACACCGAAATCGGCGGTATGGTCGATATAGGTGTAATTCATGAAAGCATCATAACACCGGGTCGGGGGAGAGTCAAAGCGATTTGGCGGATATCCGGTTTGACTTTGCGGGGAGGTTATGGGTAATAGGTGGAAAGGTTCAAGGTTCAAGGTTCAAGGTGCAAGGTTCAAGGTGCAAGGTTCAGGGGTCAAGGTGCAAGGTGCAAGGTGCAAGGTGCAAGGCGACAGGCGACAGGCGACAGGCGGTAGATGATGGGTCTGGGAAATATTCTTTATATGAAAGGAGGGGGTATGAACGGAAGAGCGAGTTTGATGGGTCGGGGGGGGCTTCGGTGGGGGATGTTGCTGGTGGTGGTCTTGACGATGGGGGCGTGCAGCAGCAGTGATGATCCGGCGGGGGTGGCGGATGTGAGCGGCGCCTGGGAATTTTTCTATGCGGAGGCGGGGGCTGCCGGAGATACCGGCCCCATTCGAATGGAAATCGTTCAATCCGGGGGAACGGTCGATTTGACCCTTTTTCCACCGGGGGAGGCCCCGATAACCGGGTCGGGGACCACCGGCGGGACGGAGATTCTGCTGAACATCGATGCGCTGGGCGGTCTCACGGATGTGACCCTCGACGGCACGGTGGCCGTGGATGAGATGTTCGGCTCCTGGACGGCCGCCGGGGGCAGGACCGGTTCCTGGGAGGCGTTTCGCGCGGCCGATGTGGGCGCCGTGGTCCTGATCAATCTGGGGGACAGCCTGACCAACGGGGTGCAAAGCAATGCGGTCAATGAATTCACTCAGCCTTTCGGATATACCCGGGTGCTGGCGGACCGGATGGCCGAAGCGGTTCCCCTGTTCTGGAACAATCCGCTTCTGACGCGGCTTGAAACCCGCATCGACCCGGACCTCATTCCGTATAATCTCGGTGTGGACGGCGCCACCACTCAGGAGGTCATTCTTGAGCGGACCGGTTCGGGCAACCCGCTCCTGGACGAATTGCTGGCGCCCCTGCCGGAGCGGGCCGGCAGGTCGCTTTCTCAATTGGAAGCCGCCGAATACCTGGCGGATCTTTATCCCGATCAGACCAAGGTCTTTACCCTCTGGATCGGGAACAACGACGTGCTCGGGGCCGTCACTCGGGATTTCGGAAGCCGCCTGACCGAGGCGGAAATTCTGGCCTATCTGTCGGACACCGAAACCGGGCACGACCTGGATGCGGTCGAAGCCAATCTTTCAGAGATTGTGGATCGGTTGGCTTCCTTTTCGGACAGCCACGTCTTTGTCGCCAATATTCCCTATGTCACCCAGATCGGATTCCTGTTTAACGAGGCCGACCTGGAGCGGTTGGCGGCCTTTCCCCTGGTGGATGTGACCTCGCTTGCGCCCGGCCAGTCGGTAGGTTTCGGGCCGTTTCTGAACCCGGACAATCCGGACCGGTCCATCGCCCGGGGGCTGGGGCTGGACAATTTTTCTCTCAACGGGCTGATCTTCGGGACCGTATCCACATCGGACGGGTTTTCGCTCACGGCTGATGAGGCCGTCCGGGTCAACAACCGGGTGGACGCCATCAACGACCACATCGCCCTTCTGGCCCAAACCTATCCGAACGTCACACTGGTTGACACCAATGCTTTGTTCCAGGAGGTGATCGACGAGGAGATCGTCATCGCCGGGGATGTGTTGTACAAGACCCTGGGCGGCGGCGCGTTCAGCCTGGACGGGGTGCATCCTTCGGATACCGGGTATGCCCTGGTGGCCAATGAATTCATTCGGACCATTAATTTTTCCGAATTGGATTTTAGAGTTCCGGAAGCCGATGTCGAGGCGGTCTGGGCGGTGGACCCCTATATCGACGGGGACGGGGATTTCTACGTGCCCGGACCCGACCCCGCGACCATTTCTCCGCTGCTGGCGCCGCTGATCGACTGCGACGACACCGATCCGGATGTGGTGGCGCCGTATGTGTCGGGAACCATCTGTTTCTGATCTGAACGATTCGGGGCGTCCGGGTTCGGGCGCCCCGCTTTTTACTCTTCCCGGACCATCTCCATGGCATGGTCCAGGGTGGCCTGGGTCAGTTTGAGTCCGCCCAGCATGCGGGCGATCTCCCGCACCCGTTCTTCCGGATCGAGGGGCTCGATGGCGGTGCGGGTGCGGCCTTGGGACACCTCTTTGGCGATCCGAAAGTGGTGGTCCCCGAACTTGGCGATCTGGGCCAGATGGGTGATGCAGATCACCTGGTGGTAGCGGGCCAGGGTCGCCAGCTTTTGACCGACCACTTCGGCGGTGCCGCCCCCGATGCCGGCATCCACTTCGTCGAAAATCACCGTGCCCACCGCCTCGATTTCGGCCAGAATCGCTTTCAGGGCCAGCACCACCCGGGAGAGTTCGCCGCCCGAGGCGATATCCGCCAGGGGCTTCATCTCTTCCCCCACGTTGGGGGCGATCATGAAGGCGGCCCGGTCGAGGCCGGTGTCGGCGACCAGGCGATCCTCAAAAATGAGAAAGGGATCGGCGGCCTCCGCGGCCGGGATCGGGGATAGGGCGATTCGAAAGCGGGTGTCGGCCATGTTGAGCCCGGCCAGCTCTTTTTCCACCTTTTCGGAGAAGACCGCTGCGCTTTGCGCGCGCTTGTCGGACAACTCCCTGGCCCGTCGAATCAGCTGTTCCCGCTGGTCGGCGATATCGGCTTCCGCGGCCGCGATCTCGTCGGAGATATTCTCCACCGCCGACAGCTCGGTTTCGATGGCTTCCAGGCGGGAGAGGACCGCCTCGATGGAGCCCCCGTATTTGCGCTTGAGTTTTTTGAGGGCGTTCAACCGGTCGTCTACCGTCTCCAGGCGCTTCGGGTCGACGCGGATGTTGTCGAGATAGGATCGCAGGCCGTCCACGATATCCTCGACCCGAAAGGTGATGTCGGCCAATCCTTCCGCCCGGGGGGTCAATTCCGGATCGATTCGGGAGGCTTTTTCCAGGTCTTTGCCGACCCCGCCCAGTTTTTCAAACACCGCATTCTGAGCGCCGTAGAGCTCCTCGACCGCGCCGAACACCGCCTGGTAGAGGACTTCGGCGTTTTTGAGCAAAAGAAGCTCCCGCTCCAGTTCCGCATCCTCCCCCGGCGCCAATTGGGCCGCCAGGATCTCCTGCTGCTGAAACCGAAGCAGTTCCCGCTCCTCGGCCTGGCGATCCCGAAGGGTTTTCAATCGGTTCAGTTTCCGGATCAGGGGTTGCAGGCCCTGATAATGGGCCCGCACCTTGTCTCGAAGTCCCATGAGGTGTCCGAATTGATCGAGAATGAGCAGGTGCTGGTCTTCATCCAGGAGCCCCTGGTGGGCGTGCTGCCCGGAGATGCTGGCCAGAGTTTCGGTGATTGCGGTGAGCAGCCGAATGGTGGACGGGGTGTTGTTGATGTAGATTTTGTGCCGGTTGTTTCGGGCGATGATCCGCCGCACCAGAAGCCCCTCGGAGGGGTCGAGGTCGTTTTCAGCCAGCAGGCGGGCTGCGGGGCTGTCGGGGTCCAGGTCGAAGGCGGCCGCCAGTTCGGCGGTTTCCGCGCCGGTGCGGATGAAACTTGCGGTGGCCCGGCTGCCCAGCAGAAGGTTGACCGCATTGATGATGATCGACTTGCCCGCCCCGGTTTCACCGCTCAGGATGGTGAAGCCGTCTGAAAACCGAATGTGCAGGTCATCGATGATGGCGAAATTTTTGATCGCGATTTCTTGCAGCATGGGTTCAGGCGGTGTCTTTCATCACCGATTCGATCCGTTCCAGTGCCCAGTCCACATCCTCCCGCCGAATGACCAGGGGCGGGGCGAACCGGATGGTGTTTTCATGGGTGTCTTTGCAGAGCAGGCCCTTTTCCTTCAGCAGGCTGCAAAACCGGTGGGCCCCTCCGGCTTCGGGGTGAAGTTCCAGGCCGATCATCAGCCCTTTGCCCCGGATCTCCTTGATGTGGGGGCTTTCCATCTTTTTCAAACCGTCCAGGAAATAGCCGCCCTGCTCCATGGCATTGTCGATCAGGTTTTCCTCGAACAGCACCCGCACCGCCTTTCGGGCGATCGCACAGGCCAGCGGGTTGCCGCCGAAGGTGCTGCCGTGTTCGCCGGGGCGCAGCACCCCCAGGACCGCCTTGTTGGAGAGCACCGCCGAGACCGGATAGAAGCCGCCCGAGAGGGCCTTGCCCACCAGGGTCAGATCGGCTTCGATGCCGTCGTATTCTTCCGCCAGCAGCTTGCCGGTTCGGCCCAGACCGGTCTGAATCTCGTCCAGGATCAGGACGATGTTGTGACGGGTGCAGATTTCCCGGGCCTGTTTCAGGTAGCCGTCGGGCGGAATGATGACCCCGGCCTCCCCCTGAATCGGCTCCACCAGAAAGCCGACCGTGTTCGGGGTGACTGCCTGTTCCAGGGCCTCGGCGTCTCCGAAGGGGATTACCTTGAAGCCCGGGGTGAAGGGGCCGAACCCGCGCCGGGAGCCCTCGTCGGTGCTGAACCCGACAATGGTGATGGTGCGGCCGTGAAAATTGTTTTCACAGACGATGATTTCGGCCTGGTCCTTGGGCACGCCTTTGACTTCATACCCCCATTTTCGGGCCGCCTTGATCACCGTCTCCACGGCTTCGGCCCCGCTGTTCATGGGCAGCACCTTGTGGGAGCGGGTCAGTTCGCAGACCTCTTTGTAAAACATCCCGAGCTGATCGTTTCGAAAGGCCCGGGAGGTGAGGGTAAGTTTTCGGGCCTGCTCCATCATCGCCTTTACAATTTCCGGATGGCAGTGGCCCTGGTTGACCGCGGAATAGGCCGACAGGCAGTCCATGTATTTTTTGCCTTCCACATCCCAGACCCAGATACCCTCGCCCCGGGTCAGCACCACATCCATCGGTTTGTAGTTGTGGGCTCCGTATTCGTCTTCCAGGCGGATATAGTCCCGGCTGTTCATGGTGGTTTCCTCCTCCTCTCCTGTTTTTAGGTAGTTACATCTCTTCATACCATGGAACCCGCATCGATTCAAAGGGTTTCATGCCAAGCTGAACAGCGGTTTTATGGGGAAAAAGAGGCGGTTCCGCAAACCCGAGGTTGTGGAAAAGGAAAATAGAGGTTATCTATGTTCTCAGGTACAGAGGAATACAAATGTTTATTGCAGGAAAATACAAGAAGAAGACACAGAGAAAAAAATTATGTTTACGACCAAAGCGGGAATTTATGTGGATGTGGAAAACATCATTCGAAACGGCGGGTTCGGCATTCAATACGACGTACTGCGAAAATTTGTCTGCGATGACGGTTCGGTCCCCATTCGGCTCAATGCCTATGCGGGCTACGACCGGAAAAAGGCCCAGCGGGACGACAATTACAATGATTGGACGCGCAATTATTTTTCACGGATTCGAAGCTTCGGGTATAAACTGATCGCCAAAGAGGTCAAATGGTTCCGGGATGAGGCCGGGGACCTCTATGCCAAAGCCAATGCGGACCTGGACATGGCCATCGACGCCCTGCTCCAGTCCGAAAATCTCGACCGGGTGGTGCTGGTGACCGGGGACGGGGATTTCACCCGAGTGGCGAGAGCCCTGCAGAACAAGGGGTGCCGGGTGGAGGTGATCGCTTTCGACAATGTCTCCCCGGACCTGCGCCAGGAGACGGATGTGTTCACCTCCGGGTACCTGGTGCCGAACCTGCTCTCCATTCGGGATTCCAAACCCTGGGGGGAGATCGGGTCGAGAGTGCGGGGCATGTGCTATTACTTCAATCAGGATGAAAAATTCGGATACTTCCGGTTTCTTCAGCAGTTCGGCCCCCTGTGGATCACCGATTCCCGGGAAAAGGACTCTCCCTACCAGACGGTCTATTTCCATGCCGACTCGGTTCAAAACAACGAGGTGATCAAGGAGCTTCCCAGCCGCGAGCTGGTCTTCGAGTTCACTCTGGTGGAATCGGACCGGGGCAACCGATTGCGGGCCGAGCAGATCGCACTGGTTTCCGAACTCTATTTTCGGCGTCCGGGCGCAAAAGGCAACGGGTTCGGCCAGGAGCGATAGCGGTGTTGTCGGGAATCGCCCGAACCAGGCGCCTGGACTGAATCACGCCGCCGGTGTGGGGAATCAGGGATTTCGAAAGGATTGAAAAGGCGGATGGGGTGGGCCGGCGTTCCCGTCTCTGCCCGCTTTTTCGAGGGGCGGCTCGGTCAATAGGGGATCGAAAGGATCGACCCCGTTCTGAATCCCTGAACCGGCCGGGGGTTGTGCGGCGGTGTTTTTCGGGGCGGGGGACGGTTCCGCCGGCTGAGACGGACGGTCCTGAGCAGGGATTTTGCGTTTGATGACCCGGTTTTCCGGTTCCGGGGATTCTGCCGGAGGCGAAGGCTTCGGTGTCAGAAGGTAAAGCAGCGCAACCCCCAGAAGCGTACCGATGATCAGGATGGCCGCTATCCGTTTCAAAGAGAAGCTGCTTTTGATCGTTTCGAACAGCCGGGCCCACCGGGATCGCCCCCGACTGCCGGGGGTCCTTGGCTTTCCGGCCCCGCGCAGGTTTTCTACGGCGCCCATGAAGACGCTGCGGGTCTCGATCTGATCTGCGGCTTTCAGAAGCCGGTGTTCCCATTCCGACCACACCTTTTGTACAAGCTCCTCATCGCCGAGCCGCCCCTTGGACCAGAAGCAGAGCGGTTCCAGAAGATGGGAGGCATGAAGCGAGGAGGGGTCGAGCCGCTTCAGACCGGCTTCGATTTCATCGAGCCAATCCCTTCGGGAGGCGTCATCCGGAAACGGGGTGCAGAAGGCCGCCAAAAACAGCTGCTCCAACCGCTCAAGCACCGAATCGGCGGGGGGGTCCACCGCCTGGCAGGCGGCCACCAGGAGCCCGACCTCCTGCAGGTCGTCGGGAATGGTTCTGCCGGCGATTTCGGCATGATACAGCTGAATCAGGCGTTGAGAGAAGCCGGTGTCCCTCTTGGGCGGCGGCAGCGCCATTTTGCCGCCCCGACGCACCCGTTCCAGCAGGGGCGGATCGGATTTGAGGTCCTCCAGCAGCACCGGCGCCATGTTCGGGTCCAGGTCCGGGAACGGGTCATCCCCTTCGGCTGCCTCTTTGAACCGTTCGGTCATGGTTTCCAAAAAATCGGTGGGCAGTTCCACCCACAGACCGTACCAGGGAAACAGGTAGTTGACCTGGGAAGGGATGTTTTTGAGGACCTCCCGCCGCCATTCATTCAAGGGGATCAGGCGCAGGGTGGGCGGGGTTTTTTCGATGGTGACCCGATGCAGCAGGTCGTCTGACTTTTCCCGGAACCCCGGGGGCAGGTCGAGAACGGTGGGAAAGGACTCCAGGGCCTCGGACAGAAACACCACCTGGTCCAGGGTTTTGACGGCGGCCATGATGTTGCCGGCGGTTTGCCGCTCCAGATGAATCGTGGCCGGTCCGTGAAGAATCTTCAGAGAGGTGCGCACCCGGCTTTCCAGCAGATCCAGCCCGGCGTCCAGAGGCGTGCCGACCGCCTTGAGGTATTCCCATTTTCCCTCCAGCTCCTGAAGCATGGGGGTGTCCTTCTGATGAAACAGGTGGATGCGGCCCCATTCCAGCAGCAGATCCAGGCTTTGAGAGTAGAGGACGTTTTCGGTCTTGCCGTATTCATGCTCAATGGACATGGCGGAACTTCCTTAAATGGCCCTGCCGCTGTTTCTTCAGGTCAAAAACCTGCTTCCGATTCCGACCGAAAGCCTTCGGCGCAACGGCTGGAAAGCGGACCGGCGGGAGCACGGATGGTCAAAAAAGGGGAATAATTTATCTTATGATAAAGGGAAAGGCGGAGGATGTCAAAAAAATAAACAGGGACCTGAAAAATCCCGGGTGAAAAGCCGGAAGAAAAAGGCGTTTGGACGGCCCGCAAGGGGCGGGTACTGAAAAGCGATGTGCCCCCGATGCAGGCAATCGCCTGCATCGGGGGGAAAAATCGCGTCAGCTCAATGCATCTGCTTTGGAAAACCCGAGGTCGAATGCGGCCAGGTTGACCTCCACAAACCGTTCCTTGGTTTTGGTCCGGATGATCTCCTTGACCGATTCGGCGGTCAGGGGCAGCACGCCGGTCCGGATCATGGCCCCGACCAGGACCATGTTGACCGAGAGCACGCTGCCGGCCTCCTTGGCCAGGGCCGCCGCATCAAAGGCGATGAGTTTGGCGGTCTTTTCCTGAATCAACTTCTGAATCTCTTTGAGGCCGGGGTAGATGCTTTTTCCGGCGGATACGGTCGCCGGGGACAGGGGCGACAGGTTGGTGATCACCAGGGTCTGCGGGTTGCACTTGTTGAGGGCGCGAAGGGTTTCCAGGGGCTCGAAGCCCACCAGGATGTCGGCCTCGCCGTCGGAGATGATGGAGCTTTCGGCGTCGCCGAAGACGATGGCCGACTCCACCACCCCGCCCCGCTGGGCCATGCCGTGAATTTCGCTCATTCGGACCGGGACATTCGAGGCCAGGGCCGCCTCGCTGATCACTCGGGAGGCCAGCAGGTTGCCCTGCCCCCCCACCGCCACGATAATGAGTCGGGTTGCCTGATTCTGGTTCATGAATCCATCCTTATATACTCGTTAGCAGTTCACACTGAGGGCGATGCTTTCAGCGGCAGAATCGCGTTTTCCGGGCAGAGCTGGGCGCAGACCGTGCACCCCACGCAAAGATCCGGGTCGATCATGACCTGGTCGTTTCGCAGGTAGAAGGCCGGGCAGCCGAGATCATCCAGACATTCCCGATCATGCCGGCACTTGTCCGACACATAAAAAGCCCTGGATGTAAGCCGGTTGAGGCTTTTGGCGTAGAGGGTGCATTCCTCCCGGGAGATGATCACCGACACCCCGTTGAATTCGAGGGCCTCCCGCACCGCTTCGATCGACTTTTTCACCTTGAAGGGTTTGATCACCGTTACATGAGGGACCCCGATGGCCCGAACCACCGCTTCAATGGAGACCCGGCCGTAGCCGTCCAGGTTCAGGTCGGTCATGTCGACCCCGGGGTGGGGCTGGTGGCCGGTCATGGCGGTGGTGCTGTTGTCGAGGATCACCAGGGTGAAATTGTGGTTGTTGAAAACGGCGTTGACCAGCCCGGCCATGCCGGAGTGAAAGAAGGTGGAATCGCCGATGAAGGCCACCACTTTCTTATCGGTTACCTTGGAAAAACCGCAGGCGGCGCCCACCGAGGCCCCCATGCAGACCACGAAATCGGCCATGGACAGGGGCGGCAGAAATCCCAAAGTATAGCACCCGATGTCGGACGGATAAATGGTATCGGACCCCTCGGCCGCCTTTTTCACCGCATAATAGGTGGCCCGGTGAGAACAGCCGGCGCATAGATTGGGGGGGCGCTGGGGAAGTTCCGGCAGGTCCGACAGATCCGGGGTGACCGGCGGGGAGTAGGGCACTTCAAAGAACCGGGCCATCGCGCCCCGGACCAGGGCCGGGTCGAATTCATAGAGACGGGAGAAGAGGTCTTTGTCTTTGCCCCGAACAGGCAGGGTCAGCCCCGCCTCCTGGGCGAAGGCCTTGACCGCCTCTTCCATGTAAGGTTCTCCTTCTTCCACCACCAGGACCTTGTCGCAGGCTTTGAGAAAACCCTTGATCAGAGAACCGGGCATGGGATGGGAGAAGCCGAGCCGAAGCACCCGGGTGCGGTCCCCGATGCCGAGGTCTTGAACCGCATCGGTGACATATCCGTAGCTTACTCCGTTGCAGAGAATGCCCCAGGCCCCGTCGCCCTCGACGAAGTTGAATTCGGAGGCGGCGGCCGATTCTTCGGCCCGGTCCATATTTTCCAGCAACCGAACATGCAGCTTTCGGGACACCGCCGGCACGCAGACATAGTTGAAGGGGTCTTTGGTGAAATCCCCCCGGGTCTTCGGTGTTTGAACCTCCCCGAGGGAGACGATGCCGGTGGAGTGGTTGATTCGGGTGGTGGTCCGCAGCAGCACCGGCTCCCCGAGTTTTTCGGAGAGATCGAAGGCCCGGGGCACCATCTCCTTGGCCTCGGCCACGGAGGAGGGCTCCAGCATGGGCAGCCCCGAGAGTTTGGCATAGTAGCGGTTGTCCTGTTCGTTCTGGCTCGAAAACATGAACGGATCATCGGCGGTCAGGATGACCAACCCCCCTTTGACCCCGATGTAGGCCAGGGTCATGAGAACGTCCGCCGCTACGTTGACCCCCACATGCTTCATCATGCACATGGCCCGCACTCCTGCATTGGCGGCCGCGGCCGAGACCTCCAGGGCCACCTTTTCATTGGTGCTGTATTCGAAATAGAGGCCGGTCTGTTTGGATATCTGGAAAAGGTTGAGGGATATTTCCGAAGAGGGGGTTCCCGGATAGGTGCTGGCAAAAGCCACTCCGGCCTCGACCGCCCCCCGGGCGATGGCCTCATTGCCCAGGAGCATCATCTTTTCTCCCGGACTCTCGGTCACTAGTTTGTGCGTCATGGGTTCCTTCCACTTTGAAACAATGTTGAAATGAAAAAATGCATTATCTGTCGGCTGCATACTTGTGAATCGGTACTTTTAGCCGAATCCCTGTTTTGTGTAAAGAAATTTTCAGGAAGCGGGCGGTTTAAACCCTTTACAACGATAAGTCCTTGATCTATAGCTTTTTGTCACCATTGCGCGGGTCTCAAGGACTCTCGAATGAGATGATTTCAATATCGGCTTTACAAGAATTTTGAGGTAATAATGGAAAAAGGACCCCATATTCTGGTGATTGCGACCCGAAACCAGGGAAAAACCTTGGAAATTCGGGAATTGCTGAAGGCGTTTCCGGTGGAGATCAAAAATCTGGACGATTTCGGCCCCATTCCCGAAGTGGAAGAAGACGGCGAAACCTTTGACGACAATGCCTATAAAAAAGCGAGCTTTGCCGCCAAGGTGCTGGGGTTTCCGGCCCTGGCCGATGATTCGGGGTTGACGGTGGAAGCTCTGAGCGGGGCCCCGGGGGTCCATTCGGCAAGATATGCCGGAGACCATGCCACGGATGCGGATCGAAACAGGAAACTTCTAAAAGAGATGGCGGACCAGTCGAACCGCCGGGCCGCCTTTGAGTGCGTCATTTCGGTGGCCGCGCCCACCGGCGCCGCCTTGACCTATGAGGGCCGCTGTGAAGGGGAGATCGCTCGGGAACCGGCCGGGGACAACGGGTTCGGGTATGACCCGGTGTTTGATTATCCGCCCCTGGGCAAAACCTTCGCCCAGATGTCCCTGGCGGAAAAAAACAGCGTCAGCCATCGGGGAAAAGCCCTGTCGGAACTCCGGGGGGAGTTCGACAAGGTGCTCATCTGGATCGGTCGAGAGATGCCGATTTTCGAAAAATTCAACTGCCGACAGGACGGGTGCGAAAAGGGTGACTGATTCCGCTTTCCCCGTACTTTCGATTTATCGATTACCTATAGGCAATAAACCAGAGAGAGGGGAATGACGGAATGGAGTTTAGAGCTGAACTCGACGGGGTATTGGCAAACCACGGTCGGATCCAAAAGAATCGAACCCGAGAGGAGACCATCCGGGATGTGGTGGCGCGAAAAGAGGCTCTGGTGGCGGCCAACGGGTGTTTGGCGACCTGGACCCCCCCCGAATCCACCGGCCGCGCTCCTCAGGATACACTGACGGTAAAAGATCCGAATATCGAGGGCAACATCGACTGGGATTCCCCCAACAATCTGCCGGTGGATTCGAATACCTTCGAGATGCTCTGGCAAGACGCCCTTCAAGTCCTTAAAGACAAAAAGCACCTCTATGTGACCGACCGGGTGGTGGGCGCCGACACCGCCTATGCCCTGCCGGTTCGAATGGTCACCGACCGGGCCCTGACCGCCCTGTTTACCATGAACATGTTCCGGCCCGTTCCCGAGGACATCCACCGATCCCTTTTTGCCGGTCGGGAATTTACCCTGCTGGTACTTCCTTATGACAACGTCGATTCAAAGCGCTACGAAGGCCGGCTTCGTCAATTGCCGAACGGGCGCACCTCCGACATCGCCATCGTTATGGATTTCGACAAACGGGTGGGGCTGGTTTACGGGTCGGCCTATGGCGGCAGTGTCAAAAAACTGATCTTCACCGTCATGAACTATTATCTGCCGCTGGAGAATATTCTGCCCATCCACTGTTCGGCCAATGAAAACGCCAAAGGAGAGACGAGCCTTTTTCTCGGGTTGTCCGGAACCGGCAAGACCACCCTTTCCGCTGTTGCCGACCGGGCTTTGTTGGGGGATGACGAACACGGGTGGAGCGCAGACGGCATCGCCAATTTCGAAAACGGGTGTTACGCCAAGCTGATCGACCTTGATCCCGCCAAAGAACCGGAAATCCATAAGGCGGTCTTTCACGAGGACGACTGGGAAAAACACGGCGCCATCGTTGAAAACGCGCTGATGTATCCCGACGGCAGGTTCGATCTCTTCGACGACCGGTTGACCCCCAACAGTCGGGGCTCTTATCCTTTGACTTACCTGACCAATTTCAAGCCGTCCTCCACCGGGAATCATCCCAAGACCATCGTTTTTCTGACGGCGGACGCCAACGGCGTGCTTCCCCCGGTGGCCCGGCTTAAGCCTTCCCAGGCCATGTTCTGGTTTCTCATAGGGTATACCAGCAAGCTGGCCGGCACCGAGACCGGCATCGTCGACCCGGTGAGTACCTTTTCCCGGTTTTTCGGCCAGCCCTTCATGCCCTGCCTGCCGCACCTCTATTCCGACCTCCTGGGGAAAAAATTGCGGGAACACGCCACCAAAGTCTTTCTGGTCAACACCGGCTGGAGCGGCGGCCCCTTCGGAATCGGCGATCGGATGGAGATCACCCTGACCCGAACCCTGCTCAATGCCGCTTTGAACGGTGAATTGGCGGATGTGGAATTCCATGAAGACCACCGTTTTCACCTGTCCGTTCCGCTGCGGTGTCCGGGCGTGCCTTCCGATATCCTGGATCCGGAACACACCTGGCCCGATAAGGATGCCTACCGGAAGCGGGCGGATAAGCTGGCCAGAGAATTCAAGACTCACTTTGAAAAGGCATACGGCAACAAGAACATCGATCCGGATGTGAAGCGACAATGCCCCACCCCCGAGAACTGATATTTCTGAAAACCGATTTGGATGAAAACCGGGCGTTCGGCCCGGTTTCTTCTTAGAGAGCCGAGCGACCATGAACCCACCTCAAAAAAAAGGTATGCTTCAGCTCATCTTCAGCCCCCGAATGCTGGTGGCCTTTGTCATGGGGTTTTCCTGCGGCATGCCGCTGCTGTTGACCATTACCGTTCTTCAGGCCTGGATGAAGGAAGAGGGGGTGGACCTCACGGTGATCGGGCTGATGGCCCTGGTTGGGCTGCCCTATACCGTCAAATTCCTCTGGGCCCCTGTTCTGGACCGGTATACCCTGCCGTTTCTGGGCAGGCGGCGGGGCTGGATGCTGGGGGCCCAGGTCTGCCTGGCGCTGGCCATCGCCGGTCTGGGGCTGAGTGATCCGGCAAGCTATCCCTGGCTGCTGGCCCTGGCCGCTTTCCTGGTCACCTTCTTCAGCGCCACCCAGGACATCGTGGTGGATGCCTATCGCCGGGAAGATCTCACGGACGAGGAGCTGGGGCTGGGTTCATCCCTGTACATCAACGGGTACCGGGTGGGCATGCTGCTGGCATCGGGCGGGGGCATGATCATGGCCGATTTCATGTCCTTTCAGATGGTCTACCTGATTATGGCCGCCTGCATGCTCCCCGGCATCCTCACCACCCTGTTGACCCGGGAGCCGGTCGTCACCGAGGCGCGGCCCCGGTCCATCCGATCCGCCGTGATCGACCCGCTGCTCGAGTATTTCAGCCGGAAAAGCGCGGTCTGGATACTGGCCTTCATTCTTTTCTATAAAATCGGGGATACCATGGCCATGGCCATGACCACGCCGTTTTATCTGGACATCGGGTTTACCAAGACCGAAATCGGCACGGTGGTCAAGCTCTTCGGCTTCTGGGCGACCATCGCCGGCGGGCTGGCGGGCGGGGTCATGATGTTCCGGCTGGGGATTTACCGCTCCCTGTGGATATTCGGTTTCCTTCAAATGGTCTCCACGATGGGGTTTGCGTTTCTGGCCCGGATCGGCTACAGCGTGCCGGCCCTGTGCGGGGTCATCGCCTTTGAAAACCTGAGCGGCGGCATGGGCACCGCCGCCTATGCCGCCTTCATGGCCAGCATCACCGATAAGCGGTTTACCGCCACTCAGTATGCCCTGCTCAGCAGTCTGATGGGGATTCCCCGGGTGTTGGCCTCGGCCCCCACCGGGTTCATGGCCAAGGTCCTGGGGTGGGAGATTTTTTTTTATTTCTGCACCCTGATCGCGGCGCCCGGAATGCTGTTGCTGCTTAAGTTCGCCCGGCCGCCGGTGAAGGCGCCGGCCCCGCATTGACAAGATTTCGCCCGATGTATACCATCTTACGATGAGCGAAAGTACGGTACATGAACAGGCCCTGATTCGAGTTCGGGCCTTGACCGAGAAACGGCGGGAGCTTCTGTCGCTGCCGCCGGAACAGGCGATGGAGCGGATTTATTCGGAACCGCATCCGGCGGCCCTGGTCCATTCATTCCCGGAGGAGGATTTCTATTTTTTCCTTCACGATATCGGCGTCGAGGATGCCGGGGAGCTTCTGTCGCTGGCCTCCCTTCGCCAGTGGGAATTCATCCTGGATGCGGAAATCTGGGACGGGGACAGAATCGATCTGCCCGCGCTGACCCGTTGGCTTCAGCGCCTGTTGACGGCCGACCCCGATCGGCTGGTCCGGTGGGCCGCTGAAGAGAACAGCGAGTTGTTCGAATACTATCTGTTCAAAAACGTCGATCTGGCGATTCGAGAACACGACCAGGATCCGTCGGAATTGGGGGACGGCTTTTTCACCGACGATGATTTTTTTTATCTGCGCCTGTCCGACCGTACCTTTTTATCCGAGTCGGAGACCGGGCTGAAAGAAGCCCGGGATGACTTTCTGGGGGCGTTTTTAAAACGCCTGTCCGCCTGCGACCACATTCGATTTCAGGAGATGCTTCTGGAATCACGGGAGATGATCCCGGCCGAGGTGGAAGAGGATGCCCTTCGGCTTCGAAACGTGCGGCAGGCTGAAAAAGGGTTTCTTCCGTTCGAGGAGGCGATCGGCATCTATCAACCATTGAATTCCTCGACCCTGGAGCATCCCTTTGGAAAGCGATCTTTGGCCCGCGGCGAATCGACGCTCGGATTTCCAATATCCTTGTATGCGGCCGAAATGGTGGACCGGGACACCCTGTTTTCCCGGGCCCTGGAACACCTGGATCAGGCCGGCGATCTGGAAGGACTTCAATCGGAATTCGCCGGGTTGTGCAATCAGGTGATCGCCGCCGACCGACGTCGGGTTCGAGAACGGGAAGCGCTTCGGGAGATCGTGGTCAAGGTTTGCGGATACATCGGCATCGGCCTGGCGTCTATGGTGCCTTCAGGATCTGAATCGAGACCGGCCGAGGCGGCGGGCATCATCCGTCGATTTCCCCTGGATCGCATCTTTCGA
Source organism: uncultured Desulfobacterales bacterium (assembly GCA_964573705.1). GTDB lineage: Bacteria > Desulfobacterota > Desulfobacteria > Desulfobacterales > Desulfococcaceae > JAABSQ01. Next base: position 11,727 of record CAZNLT010000007.1, on the reverse strand, counting down.
GCGGGGTACGGCCGGGCGGTGTACCTGAAGCGGCGGGCTGAGCAGTGGCGCAAGGAAAGCTGGTTCGAAGAGCAGCGTCTGCCGCTCGGTTTTTGGGGGGAGACGTGGCTTGGGGTCCTGGGCGGGCTGTTGATCAAACGGCCGCTCTATTTCGACAATTACCGAACCGGCGATCAGCTGTACCGGGAATTTGATTCGGTCGATGAAATCCGTTCCACCGAGCAGGTCCTGGCCGATGTTCAGGCAATGGATGGTCTGTTGTCTCTGGTAGGCATACCGATCGATCCGATTCCCGGAAAGCATATGACCTGGGAAAATGTTCTGCTGACCCTCTGGGTCCGGAATCGGCTTGGACTTTCGGAAGCCCTCGCGCCGATCCCACCCGCCGAATTCAAGCGATGGTATGAAGATATCTGGACCGGCCGTGCGGATTCCCGAGTCATCAAGGATTCCGAAAAAACCGACTTTTTACACTGGTTGTCGCGGGTGACGCGGCTTCCGGATACCCGGCTCGCCGACCGGTTTCAGGATATTCTGGAGGCGCTTTTCAGGGAAATCGAAGAAGAATATGGACCCGTGGCGGTAAAAGACCTGGACCCGCGGTTTGTCCATCTTTTTCTCCTTTCCTGACGCGGTGGAATGTGATACATTTCGGGGTTCGAACATCAATCACGTGACGAAAGGAGTGAAACGTGCCGATTTATGAATTTAAATGTCTGGAATGTGATGAATTTTTTGAAATCCTGGTGACCCGAAGCTCGGAGGAGGATGTGGAAATGGGGTGCCCCAAATGCCGCTCCGAAAACTTTGAAAGGGTACTCAGCACCACCAATTTCGCCATGGGCGACACCGGCGCTTCATCCGGAGTGAAGACCGAGAACCGCAAGTGCTCCAGCGGGTCCTGCACCACCTATGAAATTCCCGGAGCATCCCGGTAAACGAGTGTGAATGCCGCTCTGCTCCGTCTGCCGGATATTTACCGCCACTGAGATTTACATCGCGTTTGCCATGCCATGAAGCAGATCCATCATCAGGAAAAAGAACAGTTCAAAGAACTGTTCGAACATGAAAATATCGACCATTTCGAAGATCGGTTCAAGATCCTCGAGGTGTTTCTAGGAACGGAACACCATGTCACCGAGCAGGACCTGATCGCCCTCCTTGGCAATAACGGCTATGATTTTGAGGCGAAATTTGTTACAGATACCTTGAATCTCATGTGCCGGTTCGGATTTGCTCAGAAAAACGAGTTCGACAACGGCGAGGTGCGCTACGAGCATCGCCATCTGGGTCAGCACCATGACCATCTGATCTGCACCCGGTGCGGGAAGATCGTCGAATTCAAGGACGATGATCTGGAAAACCGTCAGGTGCGGATCGCCGCTTCCCGGGGATTCCATATGCTTCAACACGGGTTGAAGATTTACGGCATCTGCGGCGATTGCCTGGGAAAACCGGGGCCCCTGATTCCGCTGACCATGGCCAAATCCCGGGAGGTGCTGACGGTTCGGGAAGTGACCGGCGGACGGACCTCTCGAATGCGGCTGGTCAGCATGGGGATTCGGGTCGGAGACAAGGTGGAGGTGATTTCCAATTCCGGGAAAGGGCAGTTGGTAGTCGCATTAGACCGTAAACGGTATGCCCTGGGCCGGGGAATGGCGCAAAAGATTCTGGTGCGTCCGGAGAAGTAGGCATGGCATCGGTGGAACCGGTTTACATCCAAACATTCGAGAAGGGCTATCTCGGAAACAAGGTGAAACAGGCCCGGGAGGAGATGGCATCCTGCACCCTGTGCCCGCGGCGGTGCCGGGTGAACCGGCTGGAAGGGGAAACCGGAATCTGCAACACCGGGCGGCGTGCATGGATCTCCAGCTACGGCCCCCATTTCGGGGAAGAAAAACCCCTGGTGGGCACCCAGGGATCGGGAACGATCTTTTTCACCCATTGCAATCTGATGTGCCGGTTTTGCCAGAATTACGATATCAGCCATGAGGCGGAGGGCTACAAAGCCGAGCCGGTTCAGCTTGCCCGGATCATGCTCGAGTTGCAGAGCCGGGGATGCCACAACATCAATTTCGTCACCCCGTCGCATGTAATCCCTCAACTACTGGCCGGTCTCGACATCGCGGTTGAAAAGGGATTGAAAGTTCCCCTGGTTTATAATTCCAGCGCCTATGATCGGGTCGAATCTTTAAGGATTCTGGAGGGGGTGATCGATATGTACATGCCCGATTTCAAATTCTGGAATTCGGATCTCGCCCGGGAAAGCTGCGATGCGCCGGATTACCCGGAAGCGGCCCGGAATGCGGTGCTGGAAATGCATCGCCAGGTCGGGGACCTGGTCATCGACGATTCGGGACTGGCGCTGCGGGGACTGTTGATTCGTCACCTGGTTCTGCCCGAGGGTCTTGCCGGTACCCGGGAGATCATGCGGTTTATCGCACGGAGGGTTTCCAAAAACAGCTATGTGAATATAATGCCGCAATACAGGCCTTGCGGAGATGCGGCCCGGGTGAAGGGGTTGGAGAAGTATCCTTCCAAAAAGGATGTCGAATCGGCCTTTCAGGCGGCGAAAGAAGAAGGGATTACCCGTCTGGACAAACCCCGGCGGGTATTCATGCTGTCCTGATCTATGAGCAATATCTATGCCATCGGGGATATTCATGGATGCCTGGACAAGTTGCGCACCCTCATGGATCAGATCGGCCATGAAATCGATCCGGCTCAAGATACCCTGGTCTTTCTCGGCGACTATATCGATCGGGGCCCCAGCTCCTTTGAAGTGGTGGAATATCTGATTCGCCTGAAGACCCGTTTTAGGGATGTCGTCTTCCTTAAAGGAAATCACGAGGAGATGCTGGAACTCTATCTGAACGGGGTGGACCGGTCTATTTATCTGATGAACGGCGGAAACCAGACTCTGGAAAATTATCTGGACCATTCCGATCAAAACGAACCCGATCCGATACCGGTCGCTCACCGCAATTTTTTATCCTCTTTGACGCTTTTTCATGAAACTGAAAAATACATTTTTGTTCATGCCGGTCTCAAAGAAAAGGTGCCCTTGGACCAACAAAAAAATGAAGACCTGCTGTGGATCCGGGAAAAATTCATCTACTCCACCTATGATTTTGAAAAACTGGTGGTGTTCGGTCATACCCCTTTTACGGAACCGCTGGTGATGTCGAACAAGATCGGGGTCGATACCGGCGCGGTCTACGGCAATAAGCTGACCTGCGTGAAATTGCCCCAGCTCGAATTTTTCCATGCCTGATGAACTGGCCGACCAAAACATATCTCCATGGAGGGGGTGTCATGATGAAATGCAAATGGATGTTTGTCGCCTGGCTGGTGGTGTTCTGGGCCGCTGCGGCATGGGCGGAGCGGGTCGCAGTCGAGGTGGACCTGGCCAATGTCCGGTCCGGACCCGGGACTCAATACAAACTCTTGTGGAAACTTGAGAAATATCATCCGATAGAGGTTCTTCAGACATCCGGGGAGTGGTATTATTTCAAGGATTTCGAAGGGGACAAGGGATGGATATTTCGAAAACTGGTGAACGGCGATTCATCGGTTATCGTGAATAAGAACAAGTGCAATGTCCGCTCCGGACCGGGGACCGATCATGACATCGTCTTTACGGTCGAAAGGGGGGTGCCCTTTACAGTGATAGAACGAAAAGGGGAATGGCTCCAAATCCGCCACGCGGACGGGGACAAAGGATGGATTCATCAGATGCTGGTCTGGTAGGCCGGGCATCCCGCTGTTTGAAATGCGCTTTGGTGAAATCAATGGGATAAAATTGAACAAGGTCATTCATTGTTGACACACGTAAGGGAGGACTGATGGCGAAGAAAAAAAAGACGCGAAAGCAGCTGTTGAAGGAACCGGATGAATTTCTTACCTTTACCCAGAGCCTGATGCGATATGTGCTGGAGCATAAGGTCCAAATCGCGGCCGGGCTGGGGGTCCTGTTTGCGATCGTGATTGTCGTGTCGGGGGTTTTGTATTTTTCCGAAAAGGCCGAAAACCGGGCCTTCGCCATGATGAACAACGCAAGGGAGCGGTATAACACCCTGTCGGAAGAAGAGGGTCCGGAAAAGGCCTATGAGGCGGTGAGTCAGGAGTTTCAGACCCTCCTGGATAAATATGCGGATAAAGACGGCGGCAGACTGGCCAGAATTGCTTTCGGCGACATCGCATTTGAAGCCGGGGCCTATGATCGGTCCATCGAACTCTATGAAAGGGCGCTTCGGGATGCGGACAGCTATCCGTCCCTGAAAAATCTCATTCTCGCCAGCCTGGCCTATTCTTATGAGGGAAAAGGAGATCTGTCCGGGGCGGTCCGGTATCTTGAAATGATCACCTCCGGAACGAACCCTTTGATGAAACCCGAGGCCTTTTTCAATCTGGGCCGAATCTATGCGCAAATGGGAATGCCGGAAAAGAGCACCCATGCATATGAGACGCTGATGGCGGATTATCCGGACGCCACCTATATCGACCTGGTCAAAGAACGGGTGGCCAAAACCCCCGCAGCCGAACCCAGCCCGACCTGATTTCCTCTTCCTTATCAGGGGTTTGCCGGCTTTGATCCTCGTTTCGGCCAAGCCTGAGTTCTATGCAGGTGGCCGAAACGGTGATCGTGGCTGGTTTGCTGTTGCAGTGAACCCCCTGTCTTATTTTTTAGACCCCACCTCCAGATTGTATTTCTTGATCTTCTGATTGAGCCCGCTTTTTCCGATTCCGAGCATTCTGGCCGCATGGGCCTGAACATAGTCGGTCATCTTGAGTGCCCGGGTGATCATCGATTTTTCAATTTCGGTCAAGGTTTCCGATAGATTGGCATTGGCGGGAATGCCCTCGAGATGCAGCGTGCTGTAGGCATTGGCCTTGAAATTTTGGGGCAGATCGGACACCCGTATGATGTCGCCGGGGCAGAGAATGACGGCCCGTTCAATCACATTTTCGAGTTCCCGCACATTGCCCGGCCACGCGTATTCATAAAAGAGCCGCTCCACATCCTGATCGATCCCCTTGATCGCCGGGATGTCCGCCTTTCGTTCGTTTCGGTACTTATCGATAAAATGGTGAACCAGAAGACGAATGTCCTCCACCCGGTTCCGCAGGGGGGGCATGACGATATGAAGGACATTCAGCCGGTAAAAGAGGTCCTCCCTGAATCGGCCCAGCAAAACCTCCTCCTTCAGGTTTTTGTTGGTAGCCGCGATCACCCGAATATCCACCGTGATCGGGCGGGTACCGCCCACCCGCTCGAAAACCTTTTCCTGCAAAACTCTCAGAAGTTTAACCTGAATATTTGCCGAAAGTTCGCCGATTTCGTCCAGGAAGAGGGTCCCCCGGTCCGCCAGCTCGAAACGACCCTTTTTCATGGTCGCCGCCCCGGTAAACGCCCCTTTTTCATGGCCGAACAGCTCGCTTTCCAGAAGATTTTCGGATAAAGCCGAACAATTGACCGCAATAAAAGGTTCATTGCGCCGGGGGCTGTTGAAGTGGATCGATTTGGCTACCAGTTCCTTTCCGGTTCCATTTTCCCCCTCGATCAATACGGTGGCGGTGGCCGGCGCGATTTTTTGAATGGTTTCGAATACGTCCCGCATGGCTTTGCTTTTGCCGATGATGTTATCGAATTGATAGCGGGATTTCATGGAATTGCGCAGATGTCGATTCTCTTTGACCATCCGATACATGTCCAAGGCTTTCCGGACGTATACCACGAGACTGTCATTATCGAAGGGCTTGAGGATATAATTGTGGGCGCCCTTTTGCATGGCTTCCACCGCTTTTTCCACAGTGCCGTATGCGGTCATCATGATCACCGGCAATTCGGAGTCCTTTTCTTTGACGCTTTCCAGGAGTGAAATCCCGTCCGTCTCCGGCATCTTCATGTCGGTCAAAACCAGATCCACCTCGGCCTCGGAAAGGAGGGCCAGCGCTTCCGAGGCGCTGTTCGCGGTCAGCGCTTCATAGCCTTCCTCTTCCAGCACGGCACTCAAAATCAGCGTGTAATTTTTTTCATCATCCACAATCAAAATGGTATCCATGGATTTACTCCGTTTTTGCCGGCAGGGCAATCGTGACCTCGGCTCCGTAAATGGGTCTGTTCCCAATAGTGATGGACCCGTTGTGGGCCTCCACGATATTTTTGACGATACCCAATCCGAGTCCGGTGCCGGTTTCTTTGGTGGTAAAAAAGGGGTCCCAGATCTTCTGAAGTTTATCCTCCGGAATCCCCTCACCCTTGTCCTTGAAGGAGACGATCACTTGATTTTTCACGGATTCGATCCCGATCTGGATTTCCCCGCCGCCCGGCATGGCCTGGATCGCATTGATCAGAATATTTAGAAACACCTGGTACATCATATCCGAATCGGCCATTACCATGGGAATATCGCCGTTGTAGTGTTTTTGGACCTGGTATCCCTGGTCTCCCAGTTGAGGTTCCAAAAAGGCCAGATTTTTTTTGAGCACTTCATCGATACGGCAGGGCGCCATGTGAGGGGCTCTGGGTCGGGCATAATCCAGAAAATCGGTGATGATATTGTTGAGCCGGCCGGCTTCTTCCACGATGATGTCCGGAATCGAGTTGGAAGGTTCGGTCCTGGCCATCTTTTTTTTCAACAACTCGGCCGAACTTCGGATGATCCCCAGCGGGTTCCGGATTTCATGGGAAATGCCGGCCACCATTTCTCCTAAGGCCGACAATCGTTCGGCCCGACCCAATTGCTCTTTCAGTCGGATTCTTTCCAGGGTTCGTTGTTGAATAATTTTCTCTCCCCGCTTTACCACGAAAATCAGGATCAGCAGGAGCAGGCTCATGACGATCGCGCAGGTGATCACAATCCGGATCTGAAAATTGAAAATGGTTTGATAATCCTCGGACATGTCCTGAACAATCTCTACAACGCCCAACACTTTTCCGGAAATCGGGGTCAAGGGTCTGGCTTCCCGGAGGGGTGCAAATGTATATACCTTGATCTCTTCGGGAAAACCGAGCCAGACCTTCCAGAAATCGCCTTTCTGGATCAATTTGGAAGTGGATTTTCCGGCGACGGCGCTCAGATATTCCTGGCCTCCCACGTCTTTTCTGCCGACCAGATCGGGATCGAAGCTGTAGGAGATGATGTTGTTTTTAGCATCATAGAGATTTACCGTTTCCACCTTGAAACTGTGCAGCGTATTTCGAACGATACGGTCCATCAATTCGAATTGCCTTTTGTCCCGCAGCTGAATTTTTCCGAAAAGATAATAAACCGGGACTTGAAACTGGGTATAGATTTGATGATTCAGGTTCTCGATCAGCAGATGGGCGTAATCTTCGCTTTGTTTGAACTGGAGGGTCCTCGCCCAGTGAATGTTTAAGAAGCACAGGATCATGGTGCCTGCGAATATGGTGGCCAGGCTGGTAAAAGTAAAATACTTTACCAGCCTGAACGGCTTGGCCTTCTCTTCTGAAGTGTGCGGGGATATCATAGTTTGAGCCGGAATTTAAAATTTTCTCCGATTTTCGGCGTTTTGGACGATGAGAGAAGCTGTGAAGAGAGGAAGCAGGGAAATCCTACCCAAGGAATACGTATGCATACCCATTGAATTGTTGAACCAAATCGAATTTAGTGATTTCGGCGGAACCCCATGGGAGACTTCTGATTCGGCTGAGATTTTCCATTGACACTTTTCGCAAAATGCTGCTATTTGATTGGCGACCTCTTGTTCAAAAGAAAAGATCGATCGGAATTAATCCTTACACATGCAACCAACTAAGTGCGATACGCATTTTATGGCTGAATAATAAAGCAAACCTCTTGCTTTTTCAATAAAATATTGGCGTTTTCCTCCAATATCTGGTATAGCAAAACTGCTGTTCCCGATTAAGCCAAATTATTCACAGAATTTTGCCGGTCGTTTTCATATAAGTTGGAATAAGACGCGATGATGGAACATCAATTCAGGATTGGGGCAACCCTTCTCTTCATTCCCTAAGAAATAAAGAGTTTACTATGGTATTCGGGAAAAAGACCTACCTTGTGGGATTGGATATCGGCTCGCGCACCTTAAAACTCGCCGAAGTGGAAGACAAAAAAAAAGGATGGAATCTGAACAGGTTCGGTATGATCGATATCGTTCCGGGCTTAATCGAGGAAGGGAATATTCGAAACCCCGAGGCGGTGGCCGATTCCATTCGGCAATTGTTCAAGATTCATAAGATCAAGGAAAACAATGTGGCCATCTCTGTGGGCGGGTATTCCACCATTGTCAAAAACATCAGTGTGCCCACCATGGAAGAAGAGCAACTCCAGGAAACCATCCATTTTGAGGCGGAACAATATATCCCCTTCGATATCAATGACGTTCGGATCGATTTCCAGATCATCGGGGAAAATGAAACCAACCCCAACCAGATGAATGTACTTCTGGTTGCCGCCAAAAAAGAGATGGTCAATGACTATGTCAATCTCGTTCAGTTGGCCGGGCTGAATCCGTGCATTATCGATGTGGACGCATTCGCGCTTCAGAATATCTATGAAATCAATTATCATCCGGAAGGGGAAAACGTAGCCCTTATCGACATCGGAGCGAACAAAACGACCCTCAACATTCTGAAAGGCAATTACTCGGTGTTCATGAGAGACGTTTCCCTGGGATGTCAGCAGATTAATCTCAAAATTATTTCCATGACCGGGTGTTCGATCGAAGAAGCAGAACAGCTTTACAGCAATGAAGACACCGATAACCTTTCTTCCAAAGAGGTGCTCGAGGTAATCGCCACCGTAGCGTCGGATTGGTGCACCGAAATCCGACGTGCACTCGATTTCTTCTATTCGACATATCCGGACGATCAGATTCGCCGGATTATTCTGAGCGGCGGCGGCGCCCGGATTAAGAAATTCCGTCAGCTGCTGGCGGTGGAAACTTCCTCCGAAGTGGAAATCATCAACCCCTTCGAATCCATTTCCGTGGACAGCGGGTTTGACACCAACTACCTCGAACAGATTGCGCCCCAGGCGGCGATTTGCATGGGGCTTGCCATCAGGAGAATCAACGACAAATGATACGGATCAATTTACTTCCCTACCGCACCGCCCGGAAGAAAGAAAATGTCCGGCAGCAGGTGACTGTTTTTCTGCTTTTAATTGTTCTGATAACCTTCAGCCTGGTCTGGTACAACAATAAGCTGAATAAGAAAGTCGAAGCCTTACATACGCAGATCGAATTCACCCGCAAAGAGGTGGTTCGATATAATAAGATCGCCAAAGAGGTCGAGGATCTCAAAAACAAATTGGCGGTGTTGAAAAGAAAACTTCAGGTCATCGAACAGCTGGATATGAATCGCGGCCGATCCTTTCGCATCCTGGAAGGAATGACTGAGGTCGTGATCGAAAAAAAGATGTGGCTGACCGGCCTTGAAGCGATCGAACAGAATGTAAGACGAGAAACAAAACCCCAGAAAGGGAAAAAAGGGAAAAAAGGGAATCAGGCCGAAACCACCGAAGAATACAAAAGACCCGATGTCAATTTGCAAATTCAAGGAATCGCCCTGGATAACAAGACGGTGGCTGATTTTATGACCCGTCTCGAAGAGGACCCGCTGTTTACAAGTGTCCGGTTAATCAACCTTCAACAGGAACTCCTAAAGCAGGGCAAAGGAAAAGACAATATTCATCTGAAAAAATTTGTCGTTGCCTGTACCAATCCTCCCACCAACCCCTCCATGGACAACATCGAATCCGAAGAAAAAGAGAAAACATGAAAAAATCAACAGTTTCCTTCAAATTTCTGGACCCTTTCTTTGAGAAGATATCCAAATTAACCAAAGTTCAACGGATTCTGATCTGTGTCGGCGCCGTCCTCCTGATTGTCGGGCCTGTGGTGTATTTCTCGTTTATGCCGAAGCATAAGGAAATCACCAGGCTGACCGAAGAATTTGAAAAGCTGACGGCTGAACTGGAAGATGCCAAACGGCGGGCGAGTCAGTTGGGTAAGTACAAAGCCGAAATGAAAGAGGTGGAAGCGAAATTTGAGATCGCCAGACAGGCGCTGCCGGAAAGCGAAGAAATCCCGACGCTTTTGACAAGTATTTCCCATGCCGGGCAGGATTCGGGTCTGGAGTTTATTCTGTTTCGGCCCGAAAGGGAAAATACGATGGGTTTCTATGCGGAAATACCGGTGTCCATTCAAGTGGTGGGTGAGTATCATGACACCGCCCTTTTCTTTCAAAGAGTGTCCCATCTGGATCGAATTGTCAACATCAAGGATGTACGAATGTCCGACGTGAAAAGGAGGGGCAGGAAAGCTACCGGAGAAGATAAAAATGAGCTGAACATCTCCTGCACTGCGGTGACCTATAAATTTTTGGAGCAAACGCCTGAAACCACTTCAAAGAAAAAATAGCGTCGTGTCTACTATGAGAAAAAAACTAATCTCATCCTTTGGCATCCTTTGCATTTTGACCTTCTGGGTCGGATGCAGTGAGTCACCGGCCCCCCCTCCAACCAAGGCCAAAATCATCAGAAAAAAAATCGCCGCCCTTCCGCCCGACCTGCTTCAGGGCCCGTCGACGGATTCGTCCCAAGTCAGTGGGGACGGAGGAGGCCTGATCGCACAAAATAGGCCCGATACGACCCAAGAGGATCCGGAAACCTCGACAGACCAGATGGATGAACCGGTTGCATCCGAGACGCCGTCGGCCCAAGCCGACGAAACGTCATCTTCGACCGAGACGCAGGACACATCCGATCAGAGCCAATCGCAAGTCTCTGAAAGCGATACCCCGGTTGACCTGCAGGAGCAAGCGGGTACCTCGGACGATATGGTCGTTTCGATTTCGGAAATCGCCGGCGAGCAGGAGCCAAAGGGATACATCGCCTATGCCCGGAAGGAACGAATCGATCCCTTTGTGCCTTTGTTTAAGGAGGAACCCGAACCCAAGGAAGAACCCGATCAAGATGAAAGTGACGGAACACCCAAACCGCCTCCCCGCCGTTTAACCCCGCTTGAAAAACTGGACCTGAGTCAGTTAAAACTCGTCGGGATCGTGCGCACGCCTCGTGGGAATAAGGCCATGGTGGAAGAGGCTTCCGGGAAAGGGTATATCATCGATAAGGGAACCTATATCGGAATTCATTCCGGTCAGGTGGTGGAAATCAAAAAGGACCGGATCGTGGTGGAAGAAAAAGACACGGATCCGATGGGCAAAGCGACGGTCCGTACCAGGGAGATTAAATTTCAAAGACCTTCCGGAGATGAATACTATGAAATGTAGAGACATGATGCGGTCGCAACGAGGAACATTCGTCATCTTCCTGTGGGTATTGACGGCTTTGCTCGCATTAAGCGGCGTGGCCATGAGCGCCTCCAGGGGAAGCAGCGCTTTGGGGGGAATGAAGCAGATTACGAATATTAAAACCGTCGAGCACCCGAATACCATTGATGTGCTGATCGGCGGAAACCGGCCCCTGACCTACACAACGGTCAAGCAACCCTCGCCGCCGGCCCTTCTGCTGTATTTCTCCAACACCTCCCTGCAAACTTCACAGAATGTATTTATCCCCGCCAATCCGATTCTCCACTCCATCAATGCATCAGAAATCAGTCGAAGCGGGCAAACCACCAAGGTGCAAATTCTTCTCAAAGACAATGCCCCCTACCAGGTCATTCGAGAAGAAAACGGGGTGAGAATTTCATTCGGCAACGGCGCCCGCACCCCCA
>CAZNLT010000006.1:0-67545 GCA_964573705.1 uncultured Desulfobacterales bacterium | reverse complement strand
CAGAATCCGAACACATTCTTGCTGCTCCTGGGTTAAGTCGGTCGAAATGGAAAAATCCTCCTCGGGGTCCAAGACCGTCTTCAACCAATCGGCGGCGGTATCGATCAGGCGCTGTTTACGGGCGGCCTCTCTTGCCCGGGCCTGAATCTGTTTGACCTGGGCCTCGGTATAGGGAAAAAAGGAATCATTGTTGAATTTGAAATAGAGCCGGTCTTCAAAAAAAGCCCGGGCCACCGCCGATTCATGGTCTTCGGTGGGATTACCGGGAAAACAGAGTTCCGTCATGGTCTTGAGATCGATCCACTCTTTTTCAGAATGGAGAATTTCCCAGAGTTCCCGCACATTCACCTCTTGGGACAATTCCCGGCGCCGCCGGCTCTTCTCCTGAAGGGCTTCCACTACCTTTTCCCTGTTTCGGGCGATATCAATTTTCAGGCTTGAGACGTGGGTCAATCGACTGACGGCGAGATTCGCCTCACGATTATGCTCGTTCAACAAACGAACCCGTTGATTTCGGACCTCGTAAACCGCGGCGCTGATCATCTTCTGGCGATCGATATATTCAACAATATTTCCAGGTTCCATAACCGGTTACCATATCAACCGCCCCCTGGAAAGTCAACGTAAGTTGTCTTATCCGGTTTGAATCAATGGGGAAAAAAATGAACACCGGTTTTTTTCGCTTGTTTTGCCGATTCTGGAATGGCAAACTGACAGGCATGAAATCGACCGATCTCCTTCGCCCCTATATCCGTTCCAATCGCCGGTTTATCCTGATCGGCATCGGCTGTCTGATCACCGTCGATTTTCTGCAGCTGGTGATTCCGCGAATCATCAAAGCGGTGGTGGACCAGTTGACGGCCCTGGCCATCGATCCCGCCGGGCTGCTGAGGTATGCGGCCTATATCGTCGCCATCGCCGTGTTGATCGCCGTTTTCCGGTATGTATGGCGGATCTGCCTGATCGGCCTCTCCCGCCAAATCGAGGAGGGGTTGCGGAACCGTCTGTTCAGTCATCTTCAGACCTTGTCGGCAAGCTATTTCAACCGGGCCAAAACCGGAGACCTCATGGCCCATGCCACCAATGATATTCAGCACATCCGCATGGCCGCCGGGATGGGGCTGGTGGCCCTGACCGACGCCGTGGTCCTGGGCATCACCACCATTGTGTTCATGGCCTATATCAATCTTCGGCTGACCCTGTTCGTCATCATTCCCATGCCGGTCATCGTCTTCGGCGCCCGGTTTTTCAGCAAGCGGATGCACAAGGCCTACCAGGAGGTTCAGGGGTCGTTCTCGGAGCTGACCGAGGTGATTCGGGAACGCTTCGCCGGTATCCGCATCATCAAGGCCTATACCCGGGAGGCGGAAACCGTCGAACACCTGGAGACCCGGTCCAGGCATTACATCTCCAGAAATATTAAACTGATCACCATCACCGGCGCCTTTTTCCCCATGATGGTCTTTTTTTCCAACATCAGCCTCACCATCGTCATCTATCTCGGGGGCCGCCAGACCATCTACGGGATCATCTCGCCGGGAGATTTCGCCGCCTTCATCAGCTACCTGGGCCTTCTCACCTGGCCCATGATGGCCATGGGGTGGGTGATCAATCTGATTCAGCGGGGCACCGCCTCCCTGGACCGCATCGGCCATATCCTTCAAACCCCGCCCGGTATTCAGGACGGACCGGACCCGCAGTCGCTCACGTCCATCCAATCGGGAATCGGTTTTAAAGGGGTCGGATTTCGGTATGAACCCGATGGAGAAAAGGTGTTGACCGATATCGACCTTCCGCTGCCTCGCGGAAGCACCCTGGGCATTGTAGGACCGCCCGGCAGCGGCAAGACCACCCTGCTCAACCTGATTCCCCGGGTGTTCGATGCTTCTGAAGGCCGCATTTTGTTCGACGGCACCGATATTCGCCGAATTCGCCTTTCCGACCTTCGGGATCTGATCGCCTTCGTGCCCCAGGAACCCTTCCTGTTCGCCGGCGCCATTCGGGAGAACATCACCTTCGATGCGCCGGACATCACTGAGGAGGCCCTGGAGCGGGCTTTGAGAAACGCGGCCCTTCAGGATACGATTCAGGAATTGCCTCGGGGATTGGAAACCGTGGTGGGAGAAAAAGGCGTGATTCTTTCCGGGGGGCAGAAGCAGCGCATCGCCCTGGCCCGGGCCCTGCTTCGAGAAGGACCCGTCCTGATTCTGGATGATCCCATCAGTCAGGTGGATATGGAAAACGGCAGCGCCATTATTCAGACCATTCAATCGATATCCCGGGACCGCACCGTGGTCATCGTCTCCCATCGCCTTTCCGCCCTTCGCTTCGCCGACCGGATCATCACCCTTCGAGATGGGCGGATCACCGAATCGGGCTCCCATGAGGAATTGATGAAGGCCGGCGGATACTATGCGGATACCTTTCGCCTTCAGGAACTCGAAGAGGAACTGCATGCACGCTGAATACGGATATTCCGACGAAAAACCGCTGGGCAAGGCCTACGATATCGGGCTGTTCAAACGGCTCTATCCCTATGTTCGTCCCTACCGGAAGCTGCTGAGCTGGGCCGTCGTCACCGTACTCCTCATTTCCGTATTGGAACTGGCCCTGCCCTATGTCACCAAAATCGCCATCGACCGGTTCATCGTTCCTCAAACCCTGGAGGAGACCGCCACCGGAACCGGCGGGAATTCAGCGGAGGCGGACAAGACCCGGTTTCTGACGGTGGACCTCGGCGACCCCGAGATTCAGGAAATCATTCAGGACCATACGACCCTGTTTACAAAAGACGGGGATACCGCCCGCATTCCCCTGGCCGACCTGGACCGCCTGAGCCGGGAAGAAATCAGCCTGCTTCGGGCCGAGGACCTCAAAGGCGTGGCCCGGATCGCCATGCTCTTCATCGCCATCATTGTTTTTCAATTCATTTTAAACTTTTTTCAAATCCTGGTGCTGGAACAGGCCGGTCAGGGCATCATGCACGACCTTCGCATGGCGCTGTTTTCCCATCTTCAAACCCTTTCCCTCTCTTTTTTCAACCGGAACCCCATCGCCCGACTGGTGACCCGGACCACCAACGACATTCAGAACATGCATGAACTGTTCACCGCGGTGATCGTCTTCGTGTTCAAGGATTTCGCCCTGCTGGCGGGCATCACCGGGATCATGCTGGCCATCGACTGGCGGCTGGCCCTGATCTGCTTCACCGTACTGCCCTTTGTTCTGTATGCCTCGCTCAATTTCTCCCGGCGGGCCCGGGAGGTCTTTCGCATCCTGCGGGTCAAAACCGCCGAGATCAACACCCGGTTTTCGGAGACCATCGCAGGGATGCGGGTGATTCAGCTGTTTCGCCGGGAAAAACAGAATTTCGAACGGTTTCGGACCCTCAATCACGAGTTTTATGATGCGGGAATGGAGCAGGTACGGATCTTTGCGGTGTTCATGCCGCTGATCGAGATCCTGAGTTCGGCGGCCCTGGCCCTGGTGATCTATTTCGGAGGGGCCGGGGTGCTGTCGGAGCGGATCACTATCGGAGTGCTGGTCGCCTTTATCTCCTATATGCGGATGTTCTTTCGCCCCATTCGCGACATCGCGGAAAAATACAATGTGATCCAGAACGCCATGTCGTCGGCCGAGCGGATCTTCCTGCTCCTGGATACCGAGGACCGACTCCCGGAACCGACTCCCGGAAAGGCCCCGCCCGCCCCGGATCGAATCGACTCCATCGAACTCGAAGACGTGGTCCTCAGTTACGTCCCCAATGAACCAGTGCTCAAAGGGGTTTCCCTGCGGATAAAAGCCGGGGAAACGATGGCCATTGTGGGCGCCACCGGTTCGGGAAAGACTTCCCTGACCAACCTTATCGCCCGGTTTTATGATCCCACCGCCGGCAGGGTCCGCATCAACGACCGGGATATTCGGGAATGGCGGTCTGGGGATCTGCGGTCCCGAATGGCCCTGGTTTCTCAGGACCCGTTTCTTTTTTCGGAAAGCATTCGCAGCAACATCGTTCTGGGGGACGGCCGTTTGACGGATGCGGATCTGAACCGAATCCTGGAAGAATCCAACTCCCGGGCCATTGTGGACCGGTTGTCAGATGGGCTGGATACGCCGCTGTCGGAGGCGGGAGCGTCCCTGTCCAGCGGTGAGCGGCAGCTGATTTCCATCGCCCGTGCTTTTGCCAGAAATCCCGAACTGATCATTCTGGATGAGGCCACCTCCTACATCGACTCCGAAACCGAGGTCAAAATTCAGCAGGCGCTGGCGAATCTGATGCGACACCGGACCGCTATTCTGGTGGCCCATCGGCTTTCCACCGCCCGCCATGCGGACCATATCATCGTCCTCCACCAAGGGCGGATTATCGAATCGGGCACCCATTCCCAACTGATGGAGCGAAAGGGTCTTTATTATCGATTGAACCGGGTTCAAAAAGCGCCTGAAGTATCAGAGGCGCTGGAAACCCTGTAATCTCGAATCAGCGGAAAACCAGGTATTTTTCCCCTTTCGGCTTGACCCGGCCGATCAGCCGCGCCGCCGATACCCCCTGCCGGTGCAGATCCATCAGCAGGTCTTCCGCCTGATCTTCGGGCACCGACACCAACAGCCCTCCGCTGGTCTGGGGGTCCACCACCAATCCCTTTAGCGGCCCGGAAAAGTCTCCTGTAAACCGAAGGTCTTTTTCCACCATCTGGTGATTGGCCCGGTTCATGCCGGTGCTCATGCCGCGTTCGTATACCGCCAGGGCCTCCTCCATCACCGGCACCGCCGCCAGTTCGATTTCCAGGGTTACTTCGGCGCCCCTGGCCATCTCCAGCCCGTGGCCGGCCAGGCCGAACCCGGTGACATCGGTGGCGCCGTGAATCTCATAGGCGGCCATCACCCCGGCGGCGGTTCTGTTAAGGGTGGTGATCACATCCAGACAGGATTGAAGCGCTTTTCGGGAGACCCAGTTTTTGAGGTTGGCATTGAACAGCACCCCGCTCCCGATCGGTTTGGTGAGAATCAGCCGGTCCCCCGGCCGTGCACCGGAATTGCGCCAGATACGATCCGGGTGGACCATGCCGGTCACCGCCAGACCGAACTTGGGCTCCATGTCTTCGGTGGTGTGCCCCCCGATCAGAACCGCCCCGGCTTCGGTGATCTTGGTCAGGGCGCCGGCGAGGATCCCCTGAAGAATATCCGGCCCCAGTTTTTTGGAAGGAAAACCCACCAGACTGAGACAGGTCAGAGGGCGGGCCCCCATGGCATAAATATCGCTCAAGGCGTTGGCCGCCGCCACCTGCCCGAACCGGTGGGGATCATCCACCGGCGGGGTGATGAAATCGGCGGTATTGACGATGGCCTGCTCGCTGTTAATACGGTACACCCCGGCATCGTCGCTGGTGTCGAATCCCACCAGAACGTCGGGGTTATCCGTCTGGTCGAGGGCGGCCAGAAGATTCTCCAGTCCGACCGGACTGAGTTTGGCGGCTCAACCGCAGGTGCGGGCCAAGCTCGTCAGGGTCGGCTGTCGAAAGAACTGTGTCAGTTTCTTCAAAACAATCTCCTTAATTTTAGATCATCAGGGATCAGTCGGGCGGCCGTGCAATGCAATCTCTATATTATGGGATTCGATCTGTTGAAAAAGCAAATTCAAATTAACCATGGGTCGAATTTTATGCATTGAAAATATCTGTGGGCAACTCCCTCCCTCCTGTTTTCGGCCTCTTTTTTCGGCTTCTCTGCCCTTTCCATTCACTCCGACAGTAACAAGCAGAAAGCCGGGTCGGGTATTCTGCCTTCTATCAGGGATTATACCCTCTTTTCAGGAACGCGGATGAAACACTTTGATTTGAAAAAAAGTTGAGAAAATGTATCCGAATAATCGTACTTACTACTTGCCAAATCCGGTTTCATCTGATAAAGAGAGGTCTAATTAAATTAAGGTTTTGAAGAGGGAATCGATTTACTAAATGGCTTTTGTCGGTTGAAAGGGGGTTTTTGAAACTGAAAAGGGTTTCGCTTTAGTTAAGGATTCGTTCTGAACGGCGGATTCGATTGGGTATGTGTTAATCATCAACTTAAAAAAGGAGAGTGGATCAATGGCGTATGATGCTGTAAACATGGCAGACTGGCAGATTTCCGAAGAAGCCGAAAAAAACATGCCGACTCCGGAGGAATGGCGCAACAAAATCGGTCTTCAGGCCGATGAAATGCTGCCCATGGGTCGGTTGGCCAAGCTGGATTTTCTCAAGATCATTGATCGTCTGAAAGATCGCCCCGACGGAAAATACATCGAGGTAACCGCCATCACCCCGACTCCCCTGGGAGAAGGCAAAAGCACCACTTCCTGTGGTCTGATGGAAGGCCTCGGCAAACGCGGCGTCAATGTCGGCGGCGCCCTTCGACAGCCCTCCGGCGGCCCCACCATGAACGTCAAAGGCACGGCGGCAGGCGGCGGAAACTCCCTGCTGATCCCCATGACAGAGTTCTCTCTGGGGCTCACCGGCGACATCAACGACATCATGAACGCCCACAACCTGGCCATGGTGGCGCTGACCGCCCGAATGCAGCATGAGCGAAACTACAATGACGAACAGCTGGCTCGGCTGACCAAGATGCGCCGGCTCGATATCGACCCCACCCGGGTGGAAATGGGCTGGATTATCGACTTCTGCGCCCAGGCCCTTCGGAATATCGTCATCGGCCTCGGCGGCCGGTTTGACGGCTTCACCATGCAGTCCCGGTTCGGCATCGCCGTTGGTTCCGAGTTGATGGCCATTCTGGCTGTGGCCACCGATCTGGCCGACCTGAAGGAACGGATCAACAACATCACCGTGGCATTCGACAAGAGCGGCAAACCGGTCACCTGCGGGGACCTGGAAGTCGGCAACGCCATGACCGCGTTTATGCGGAACACCATCAACCCGACCCTGATGTGCACCGCCGAGTACAACCCCTGCATGGTCCATGCCGGTCCCTTCGCCAACATCGCCGTGGGTCAGTCCTCCATCATCGCCGACCGGGTCGGCCTCAAGCTGTTCGACTATCACGTCACCGAGTCCGGCTTCGCCGCCGACATCGGATTTGAAAAATTCTGGAACGTGAAATGCCGCTTCTCCGGTCTGAAACCCCACGTTTCCGTTCTCACCTCCACCATCCGCGCTCTCAAAATGCACGGCGGCGGACCCAAGGTGGTGGCCGGCAAAGACATGCCCGCCGAATACAAAGAGGAGAACCTGGAACTGGTGGAAAAGGGCTGTGAGAATATGGTCCACATGATCAACGTGATCCGGAAATCGGGCATCAACCCGGTGGTCTGCATCAACCGGTTCTACACCGATACCGACGCCGAGTGCGACGTCGTCCGAAAGGCCGCCGAGGCTGCCGGCGCGCGCTGCGCCGAATCCAAGCACTGGGAAAAGGGCGGCGACGGCGCCCTGGAATTCGCCGATGCGGTCATCGACGCCTGCAACGACACGGTCGATTTCGATTTCCTCTATCCACTGGAGATGAAACTGCGCGATCGCGTCGAAACCATCGCCAAAGAAGTCTACGGCGCGGACGGCGTCGACTGGCAGTCCGATGCGGAAGCCAAGGCCAAAATGCTGGAAGAAGATCCCAAATATGCGGATTTTGCCACTATGATGGTCAAATCCCATCTATCCCTGACCCACGATCCGGTCCGAAAGGGTGTGCCCAAGGGCTGGCGGCTGCCGATCCGCGACGTGCTCATCTATTCCGGCGCCAAGTTCCTCTGCCCCTGCGCAGGAACGATCAGCCTGATGCCGGGTACCAGCTCCAACCCGGCCTTCCGCCGAATCGATGTGGACACCGAAACCGGAAAGGTGACCGGCCTGTTCTAGTCCATCATCAGATCACATAACTGTGCAGCACCAAGCCCGAAGGAGCATCTCCTTCGGGCTTTCCTCTTGTCTGATCGCAAGTGCATTTGACCCCGCCCCGATCCATCCTTACTATTAGTCCTAAGAGCTCATAATCGACTCCGTTGATGTCGGGCGAATCCCCGCCCGGGCGTCCGGAATCCTCGATTGAAAACTCGATATATATAAAGATGGACCGGTGTTGCGCCGGTCGAAACAGAAGGGAAATCGATGCGAACCCTAAGTTCTCTCGGCCTGATGATCACGATTCTCCTGTATTCCGGGCCGGTCTCCGCGCTTTGGTGCGGAGACGAACTGATCATGGAAGATCAGAGCGCATCGGAGGTACGGGAGGTGCTGGAGAGCAATGAATGCGGAGAACTCTTGACAGCCGAAAAGATCAGATCGGTTCGAGAGGGGGTCCGAGGGCATAATCCGTATTTTTACCCCCGCCTCGGTTTCTATGGACACCGTTATCACCATCACGGAGGGTATTACGGACTGGGATGGCGGCCGGGTTTCAACAGCGTCGTTTACGATTCCGAAAAGATCGAAAAATTGCGCGTACGAATCAAGAATCGGCAAGGCGTAGCCTATTGCTATGACCTGACCTTCAAGAGCGGTGTGCTCCGCACCATCGGAATCGGCGATCCCTGCGGTTCCGCCTGTTCACCTGAATAGACCGACCATACCAGCAAACGAGACTACTGGTTATGAACAAATACATCAGCGGAACGATTCTTATGGTTTTCATCTGCCTCCCCTTGTTTGGAGACACCGCCCTGGCCCTGCGGTGCAGGGGAAAAGTCATCGACGTCGGTACCCCCAAGCCCGAAGTCCTGGCCCACTGCGGCGAACCAAGCTGGGTGGAGGAGCGGCAGGAAGAGCGACTGATCCGGAATTGCCGTTCCCGCAGCTATAGAGAGGATCTCGGGTGGAAGGACCGGGAGTATTATCGCCGAAGACATCGGCCCGACGGGCCCCATGACGCTTGTGTGATCCATGTGACCATTGAAGAATGGTTTTACAATTTCGGATCGAGCCGGTTCACCCAGACCCTCCTGTTTGAGGACAATCGTCTGGTCGATATTATTGAAGGGGACTACGGATACTGATTCGGATGTACCCGAACGACTTGGAATTGAATCGGAAACTGACTTCATCAGAGAACAGGAGCGGAATGACTCTTTGGACAGTGGAACCGGACCTGGATCGCATCAACGCAATGGCCGATCAGACTATGGTGGCAGTATTGGGAATTCAATTCGTAGAATCCGGCCCCGACTTCCTGAAAGCGGTCATGCCGGTGGACCATCGAACCCACCAACCCTTCGGCATGCTCCACGGCGGCGCCTCGGTGGCTTTGGCCGAGACCATGGGAAGTGTCGGAGCCTTGCACTGCGTCAACCCGGAAACCCACTTTTGCGTGGGGTTGGAAATCAACGCCAATCACATCCACTCCATGCGGGAAGGCCGGGTCGTCGGGGTGGCCAAACCGCTTCATGTGGGCCGGACCACCCAGCTCTGGGAAATCCGCATCACCGATCCGGCGGACCGACTGGTCTGCGTATCGCGGCTGACGATGGCGGTGCTGGCCCGGGAAAAGAACGGATAGAGGGGAGCTTACGCCGACCGCCAAAGATGCATCAGATAATTGACGTGGGTGTTCCCGCCCAGGGAATAGCTCCGAGTGAAGGGGTTGTAATGAAGCCCGGTGGCGTCCTGAACCGTTAAGTTTTCGGATTCGGCCCATTGCGCCAGCTCCCGGGGCTTGACGAATTTCCCATATTGATGGGTACCTTTTTCCAGCAGGCCCAGGATATACTCGGCCCCCAGAATGGCGAACACAAAAGATTTGGGATTTCGGTTGAGAGTGGCGAAGATGATATCGCCCCCGGGTTTGACCAGTCCTCCACAGGCCGCCACCACCGAACCGGGACGGGGAACATGTTCGAGCAGTTCCATACAGGTCACCACATCGAAACGGCCGGGTACTTGAACGACCGTTTCCTCCACCGTGGCCTGCCGGTAGGTAATGTCGAGCCCGGCTTCCCGTCGGTGAAGCTCTGCCGCGGCCAAGGGTTCTTTTCCCATGTCGATGCCGGTCACCCGGGCGCCGGCGGCGGCCATGGCTTCGCTCAACAGCCCGCCGCCGCACCCGACGTCCAGCACCTCGGCGCCGTTTAATTCGGTGCGGGACCGGATATACTCGAGCCGAAGGGGGTTGATGTCATGGAGCGGCTTCAACTCTCCGTCCGGGTCCCACCAGTGTGCGGCCATTCGTCCGAATTTTTCGATCTCGGCCGGGTCAATATTGATTCCATTGTCCATGGCTGCTTTCCATCTCCCGTTTCTATGAATATCCGTTCGAAATCGCCCCGTTGGATGAACCATTCCGCCTTGACTAAGGGCCGCTCCCGGTATATTTAACGAAGTCTTTTCGGGGCCATGATCACCGTTTCGGCCACCCCGGGATCTTTTCCCGGCCCGGCAAGAACTCGCTGTCGCTCAAACAGCTTCCCGGCCCGGGAAAAGATCCCGGGGTGGCCTCTATGTCATTCAGGTTTGGCCGAAACGATGCTCAAAGCCGCTGTTCGTCGCCGGCAGCCGATCCGTCTTCGGCTCCGGGATTCCGGTGAATTAAACCGATTCCTTTTATTTTGCAGGAGAATGTGTTGAAATCAGCATCCGATCTTTCCGGTTTCCCCCGACTCCGATTGTATTGGGCCCTTTCCCGAACGCCCCATGGCGTGATCGATATGACCACCCCCGGCTTTGCCGCTCTGATGTGGCTGGGCGAGTTTCCGCCCTTCGGCATCGTTCTTCTGGGAACGCTCACGGTCTTTGCCGGATACACCGCCGTGTACGCCCTCAATGATGTGGTCGATTATCGGGTCGACCGGGAACGCCTGAAACAGGAAAGTTTTCTAAACAAGGCCGACGCCCCGGACTTGGACGCCGCTCTGGTTCGGCACCCTCTGGCCCAGGGGTTGATCAGCTTTCGAGAGGGCCTTTTCTGGTCTCTCTCCTGGGCCGCCGTCGCCCTGATGGGGGCCTATATTTTGAATCCGGTCTGTGCCGCCGTCTTCATTCTCGGGTGCATCCTGGAGGCGGTCTATTGCCTTCTGCTGAAGGTCAGCCCCTTTCGCACCCTGATCAACGGCGTGGTCAAAGCCCTCGGGCCGATCGCCGCCGTTTTCGCCGTCGATCCCTCGCCCTCTCCGCTCTACCTGACCACCCTCTTTTTCATGTTCTTTCTGTGGGAGATCGGGGGCCAGAACATCCCCAACGACTGCACCGATCTGTCCGAGGATCGGCGACTCAATGCGCAAACCGTGCCGGTACGCTTCGGCCTCGATTTTTCCAGTTTCGCCGTTCTGGTGACTCTGACCGGCGCCTTGGTGCTGAGCCTCATTCTGCCGAACCTCTCCCAAGCCCGCTTCGGGCTTTTCCCCTATCTGGCGACAGCGTCGGCGGGCATCTACCTGTTGATCATTCCGGCGCTGGTTTTTTATCGCCGACAGAATCCGGAGGACGCCATGGCCGTCTTCAATAAAGCCAGTTATTTTCCGCTGACGCTTTTCTGTCTGGTGACCGCATCCCTGCTTTTCTGAACCTTATCAGCGGCTATTTGTTGGCAATGTGGACCACCGCGATGCCGTTGGTCAATCGTTTAAACCGAACATCGGTGTATCCGATCCGTCTGAAGATGTCCGACAACTCTTCCGGCATCAGGAAAAGACGGATGGTCTCCGGCAGACAGGTGTAGGCCTTTCGAGTGCCCACCAGAAGATCTCCGAGATGGGGCATGATGTTGAACGAATAAAAATCATACAGCCAACGAAACCAAGGCGTGACCGGCTTTGAAAATTCAAGACACATAAACACACCGCCCGGTTTGAGGACCCGGTACATTTCCTGAAAAGCCCGGACCATGTGGGTGATGTTTCGAATGGCGAATCCGACCATCACCTCGTCAAAGGTCTCGTCGGGAAACGCGATCTTCTCCGCATCCCCCTGAACAAATTCTATTTTACGCCGTAAAGCCTGATGAACCGGTTTGTATTTCCCGGCCTGCATCATCCGCCAGTTGATATCATAGAGTACCACTTGACCGGCCTCCCCAACCCTTTTTTGAGCGGAAATCGAAAGATCCCCGGTGCCGCCGCAGACGTCCAGGACCCGATCGCCGGGCTTCAAACCCATATGCCGAATGGCGAACCGCTTCCAGGCATAGTGGATCCCCAGGCTCAGCAAGGTGTTCATGAGATCGTACCGAGCCGCCACCGAATCGAAATGGCGGCGAACCCGCTCCGCCTTTTTGGATTCCTCCAGTTCCTCCGAGCCGAACCGGGCCTTCCGCTGCTGAATGATATGGTCGTCCAGCTGTTCCAGCCGTTTGCTCCGGTCATACCAGATCGATTTTCTCTCCTGCATCATGATCTCGCTTTCAGATTCTCGCCAGCAGCGATATGTACAGCCTCTTCTCAGGGTTTTGTGAGGCCTGTAGCTATAAATCCCGTGAATCATTCCAAAATGTGATCGGACCATATCAAAGGCTTCCTGATTGTGCAATCTTTTTTCGGGACGGTTTCGTGGGTATCAGCGGGTTGTCATTGACAGAGGAGTCCGGAAGCTGCAACATCCATGAAGAAACCGAAAGCGCGAAAGTCGGTCGGAATGACGGGGGGCGGCATTTTTTTGGAGAATACTTGAAACCCACCCAAGATCAGAATCAGGCAGAAAAGGATACTTCTGCTCGGCGAAAACATGCTTATTTGCCGATGCTCCTGGTCGGTCTTTTACTGGGATCGGGATGGCTGATTTTTGAGCTGGGCTCAGGCCCGAATCACAATGTCGGGAATTCTTCCAATACATCCGCCGCCGACTGCAATATTCAGACGGGGTCGTGCACCAAAAAGCTGGCCGGCGGAACCGTCACCCTGGATATCCACCCCAAACCGGTCCGGGCCATGCGGGATCTCCGTTTCTCTGTAACACTCAAAGATCTTTCGCTTTCCGATCCTCCGCACATCGACCTGGATATGCCGGCCATGACAATGGGATTCAACCGGGTCTATCTGGAACCTGCCGGACCGGAGATCTATGCCGGGGAAGGGGTGATCGTGAGATGCCCCAGCGGAATTCCCACCTGGGAGGCCAGGGTGGTTTTGCCGGGCCTTGGGGAGGTAGTATACGCCTTTGATGTTCGAAACTGATTTTTTTGCACTCTCCTTATTCTTCCTGTCCACCGGTTTTGCGGTGGGGTTCGGCCATTGCATCGGCATGTGCGGTCCCATCGTGGTATCGCTGAGTCTCGGTCTTGAAGATCGGCAACGGCTTTTGCCGCATATACTCTATAACTTCGGGCGGATTCTCACCTACGGGCTTTTGGGCGGTATCCTGGGGTTAAGCGGGTCCTTTACCGGTGTGGTCACCCATATCGCCGGCATTCAGAAAGGAGTGATGGTGCTCACCGGGTTGACCATCACCAGTATGGGGGTCATCATGGCCGGGTGGCTTCCCATCGGTCGGTTTTTCAAGGATGCGCTCCCTGCCGGCGGATTTCTTTCCCGGGCGTTTCGGGGTTTAACCACCGCCCGATCGACCGGCATGTACCTTCCCCTGGGGATGCTCCTGGGGCTTCTGCCCTGCGGCCCGGTCTACACCGCCCTTTTGGCGGTCGTTCGAACCACAATGGCCGTCGACCATCCGGTTCTTGCACTCGGGTCTGGCTTCGGGCTGATGCTCGCCTTCGGCGTGGGTACGGTCCCCGCCCTGTTGTTGGTGGGCAAACTCACCGACCTCGGCTGGCTGAAGTATCGATCCAGAATCCATCAAATCGGCGCGGTTCTGATGATCTGCATCGGACTCTATTTTACCTACACCGGGTTTCGATATTAGGGTATTTTATGTATTTGTCTCGCCATCGAAAGAAGGTAAACAGGATGCGTTAATCGGTTGCACCCACAAACATCCATTCGCGACGGAAGGATCCCATGAGCACCGAGATCGATTTTAATAACGGAGAGCTGACGGACATGGCCGCCGTCGGCGCCATTGATCCGAACGCGGTTCGAATCTGGTTGCGAACCGAACAGCCCGGTAACTATCGAATCGAGTGGTGGCCATGTAAGGACGAAAACCGGATCGCAGAACGAACAGTGGCCATCCCGGAAAAAAATGAAAACGACAACACCACCAGTTTTCAACTTCCTGGAAACCAAAGGGAGGAAGACCGGCTCAGGCCCTTGACCCGATACCGATACCGAATCACCCGGTCTTCGGATGATGCGGTGGTGGTCCGCGGGAACTTTGAAACCGCCCCGGAACATTCACAAGCGACCCCCTCGCCGTTTTCCGTCGCCCTGATGAGCTGCAACCAGCCTTACGATGGAAAAGGGCGGGTACAAAAGGCCTCCGTGGAAATGCTGCGGGCGGTCAAAAAATGCCTGCGGAACCACAACACCAAATTCGTCTTCATGATGGGCGACCAGATGTACTCGGACCTTCCTGAGAAACTGTCTCTCTTCGACAAAGAGTACTTCTCCAATGTCGCCCCGACCGGCCGAAGACGAATCCTCGACTGCACCCCCAAGGAGGTGCGCTCATTGTATCACCGGCGCTACCGCCATTTCTGGAACCTCCCCGAATGGAAGGAGATTCAGGCGGAATTCCCCTGCTGTCCCATCGTGGACGACCACGACATCATCGACAACTGGGGGTCCGATCCGGCCCATGAACAGCCCGAGTGGCGCTCGATCATTCAGGGAGCCCGCATGTCCTATTTCGATTACCAGGCTGCCCGCCTGCACCCGCCCCAGGCCCCGCTGCCCGAGGAGTTCCATTACCATTTCACCTCCGGCCACACCGCCGCCTTTGTCATGGACATCCGCTCCAAGCGACGGGCCTGCGAAAATGCCCGGCTCTTTTCGGATGAACAGGAAAAAACCCTGAAAGATTTTCTGTTTATTCATCAAATACCATAAAATCCTCTTCATCGTGTTGAGCGTGCCGATCATCCATCTGCCCAAACTGGCGGCCAAAATCGCCGCCCGGGTGACCCCCTCGGGAGAAGATTTTTCGGATCGCTGGTCTTCCGGCGGCCATATTCGGGACCGGGACCGGGTACTAAAGATCCTGCACGAGCATCAGACCCAACACCCCTTTCAGCAGGTGGTCCTGCTGAGCGGAGATATCCATATCGGCTGCGTCCACAAGATCCTGTAGAACAAGAAATGGCCGGTGCTGCACCAGTTCATTTCCAGCGGCATCACCCATTACCCGGGGTATTTTATCCAGCTCGGGTCCCGAATGCTGATCCGGATGAATCACCAGGTCCTCACAGAAGACGGGTCCCTGTCCGGTAAAGTCCAACTGGTCAAGGGCATCCACGGACACAAAAAGAACCCCTTCGGCGGCATGAACCTCGGCATCATCGACATCGAAACCCCCTCCCCCGACGCCCTCCCCCGGCTCCGCTTTCTGCTGTACGGGCATAAAGGCGAGGAGCCGGTTCGGGCGTTTGCTTCGGATTTAATCATTCCCAATGAAGGATGAATCTTAAAAAAAATTGTGCGGTGGGATGGAAGATTACAGAGGATGAGGAAAGAGAAAGGATGGCGTGACAGGCGTTGGTGCAGAGGTTCATCACCACCTGATGGATTTGGTCGGGGTCGGCCATCACCGATTCGGTATCGGACAGGTCGGCGCTCAGTTCAACGCCGGGCGGCAAAGCAGGCCGCAGAAGCTTCAGCACCGCGGCTACCAGCGTTTCCACCCGAAGCCGTTGGGTGAAACCTTGTTCCCCGAACGTAGTCATGCATAATGTCGGCTTCCATCACAATGATCGACTTGCCCTTCAGGTCCGCTTCGGACTCGACGACCGGATGGCCTTTTCGGGCGAAGGCGGCGTGGGCGACGACCAGAATCGGCGGTGAAAAATCGACGGTGCGGCCCGCTCTTCGGAGGCACATACATCCCCTGATTCACATCCACCGACCCGTTTTCCAGGCCGGTGCGGATCTCCTGCCAGGAGGCCAGCCGAATCTCCAAGTCGAGGTTCATGACGCGGGCTATGGCCCGGGTCAGGATTACAAGAGGATACCATGTATTTGTTAGGATTGGGCTCGGGTGGCGTTTTGAATCGCCAACCGGGAAAAAGAAGAAAAGGAATGGACCGACAAGAATCGAAGCTATTTGATCCGGTGCAGCAGCAGCACACCGGTTCCACCGCCGGTTTCCAGGGGAATGCAGGTGAGATCATACACTCCGTCCCACAAAGAACGTCGGTTCAGAACCCGGGTGGTGCCGGTGTGCAGGGCCACGGTGAGCCGGCCGGAAATGGCATCCGGGAAAAACTCGCAGACCCGGCGGCCGGGTTCGAGGGGGTCGCTTTCCATCGGCAGGCGCCGGGCCGCTCGGTTGGCCAGAATGATTTTTTGGCTCCCGTCGATGCCTCCGCGGATGCCGATCACCGGCAGCGGCAGCTGATCCAGGACCATTCGGGAAAGAACCGCTTCCTCGTCGGGTCGGCTTCGGGGACCGGCCGATTCGATGAGCCGCTTTTCCAGGTGCCGAATGACCGCATCCTGGTCCTGAACCGACTTCAACAACCGTTTGTTCTCCTGAATCAGGGCATGATGGGCCAGGGTGTGCCGGATTTCCCATTTCAGCTTTTCATCATACCAGGGCCGAAGGAAAAATTTGTCGATATACCCCTGTTGAACCAGCCGGCCGGCCAGATCGGCCTCGGCACTGCTGATCAGGACCGCCCGCAGGGTGCCGGGAAATTCCGCGGCGACCCGCTTTAAAAACAGATTTTCACCTCCGCCCGGAAGCCGCCGGTCGCTGATCACCAGTTGAACATCATGCCGCCGAAGCAGCCGAATCGCTTCCATCGGGTCGGATACGGTGAGAAAACGAAACTCCTCCGGTTCAAACAGTCGGTCCAGTGCGGACAGCATCTCTTTTTCGTCTCCCACGCACAGGACCGTCGGGGATTCCGCATCCACTTGAATCTGGGCATCCATCTGGGTTGTCTCCTGCCGATTGGCGCTTGCAATCGTCATCATGACGAAACACCTTTAAGATATGGCAGGAAACAGGGTCCGGCTTCAATGGGGTGAGCACGAAAAAACAGAGTAGGAAAAAGCGACTTCGGGGTGGGCGTCCCGGACCTTCCTTCGCCCAAGGCGGGGAGGGCCCGGGGTGTTTATCGCGCCCCAGCGCTCCAGCAGGAAGAGAATTAGGGGCGCTTTTGAATGCCTCGGGAGAATATCTCAAAAGCGACTTTCAGGGTATCCTTGAGGTAATCCTTTTTGCCGTCGAGAATTTTTTTGCTCGACTCCCAGAGAATCACCCCGGAAAAGAGGGCCCAGAAGATGTCGGCGATGGCCACCGGGTGCTGATGAATAAACACCCCCTGATCGATCCCCTCCTGAAAGATGCTGGCCATGGTTCCCAGGGACTTGCGGGAGAGGGTTTCGATCTCCGCGAGCAGGTCATCGGACAGGTTCTTCAAGGTTTCACTTGATTGGAGGTGAAACATATTGATGATAATGAGCGGATCAAACTCGTACACATCGAACATGGCCTCGGTGAGGGCCTCAATTTTCTGCTCGGGGTTCAATTCTTTGTTGCCGATCACATGTTCGAGTCTTATGATCAGGTATTGAAGTATCCGCAAGGAAAGAGAGGCATAGAGTTCATCCTTGTTTTTGAAATAGAGATACAGCGTACCGGGGCTCAACTCCGCCTCTTTGGCGATGTCCTCCATGGTGGCTTTGCTGAACCCTTTATCGGAAAACACCCTTTTGGCGGCAACGATGATCTGTTGGCGTCGTCTCTCCCGTTCCCGTTCTTTTCTTTCACGTATTCCCATCGGACTCCGACCTTCTGAAGATTATTTATTTGAAAAGCGTTCGTATAATTTATGTCCAGTATTTAGTCAAGAAAATATACGCACTTTTTGTTGCATTGCAATCCAAAACAGGAAAAAAAGCAAATTTGCCTTTCGTCCCCCAATTTCGGTTCCAAGGATGGGTTTTTACCTTTCCCTGGCACATTCCGCAAAGTTGCTTGACGATATGTCTCCCGAATTGTACATTCATCTCCAGATAAAATGCACATTTTTTCGGGCTTTCAGCAAGGACGGCGAGAATGCAAAAAATGATAGTAAAAAGCGGGGGTTTTTGGGCTCTTCTGATAATCGCGGCCGCCACTGCAGCCGCTCTGATGACGGGCTGTGCCGCCACCGGGGAACCGGAAAAGAGGTCGCCTGCCGATACCGCGGTCGTTCAACCGGAACAACTCGGGTGCGGGGAATGGGTGCGCCGCAATGTGGAAAACGGCTATGTTTTGGGCAAGGGAGACACCACGATTCTGGTGCTTGCCGGAATCGGAGGCGGGGAACCGGCGGCCGCAACCCTGGCCCGGGAATTGAAGACCGCTCTGGAAAACAAGCCGGTCCCGGACCGGGAGATAATTCTGGTGATCCATGAAGAAGGGGATATCCGCCGGGCATTTTCCGAAGAGACCGATCACCCCCGTGCCGAAGCACTCATGGGGTTGGTGGAGGCGTGTCGGCCCGAGCGGATCATCAGCCTGAGACAGCTCTTTCTGGAAGGTTTTGATCCCGACGGTCCGGAAGAGGCCTTTCGAATCGCCCGTATGATGTCCGATTACACCTACCCCGATGCGGCGGTATCGGACCTGCCCACCGCCCCCGGGTCTCTGGGCAGTTTCGGTGAAATCAAGGAGATACCGGTGATCACGGTGGCGATATCCTCCCGAAACGCCGGGTCCGCCGGGGAGTATCTCTGGCAGCGCTTCGGATACCCGCTGACGGCGGCGATTCGATATCCCGACCCACCCGACGACATGCCGATCCATGCCCGCATCGAACGGGGAATCGGATATCTCAACGCCGGAGACGTCGACAATGCCGTTCGAACCTTCGAAGCCCTCAGGGTGCGAGACCCCGGCCGGGTGGAAGTGACCGAATACCTGTTTCAGGCCCACCTTCAAGCGGCCCGGCAGGCCCGGCGGTCCGGAGACCTGAGAAGGGCCCGGCGCCACAATCGGGAGGCGTTGAAGATCCGTCCGGACTGCCGGGTGTGCAAAGAACTGAGAGAAGAGATCGCCCTGGCCGAGAAACCATACGAGGAAGCGCCCGTTCAACAGGAGATCGACGCTCCGGAACCGGAACCGCCGGTCGAGCCGCCCGCCGATACCCCGCCGGACAGACCCGAACCCGCGGAAGAAGAACCGCCGCCGGTTCAGGAAAGGGTTGCACCGCCCCAGCCCGATCCGGAGCTGGCCGAGACCCTGCTCACCGAAGCGAAATCCCGGTTTGAAGCCGGAGAATACGCCCGGGCCCAGGAGATACTGAAATCCGCCCTGGAAGCTGATCCCGATTGCACAACCTGCCGGGAATATCTCAACCGGGCCCGGGAATCGGCGGCCGCCCTTCAGGCCGGTCTCGCCCATCTGGAGGCTTCGGCCTATCAACCGGCCATCATCCAGTTCACCTGGATTCGGGACTACAATCCCGGGGATGCGAACCTGATCCCCCATCTGGTTGCGGCCTATTCCGGGTTCGGGGACCAGCTCTTCGCCCGGGGGGCCTATGAAAAAGCGGGTGAACAATTCGAAAAGGCCCTGGCGGTGGATGAAGCCTGCCGGCCCTGTATGGCCGGTTTCGACCGAAGCCTGGAAGCGGACATGTCCATGAAAAACGGCGCCTACCTGTTTGAACAGGGGGAGTATGAACAGGCCATTCCCAAGTACGCCAATGTGCTTCGGCTGAATCCGGAAGACCGAACGGCCCGGCAGCAACGGATAAGGGCCTATCGGTCCTGGGGGGAAAAATTGTGTGAAGAAGAGGACTGGACTCGGGGAATCGACCGTCTTGAGTCGGCCCTGAAGGCCGAGCCGGATTGTCTCGAATGCAAGAACCGGCTCAACGACTGTGTGCGGGCCTTCAACACCCGCCAGTACCAGACGGCCAAGAACCTGGTGGTGAAACAGCGATTGGGCGAAGCCCTGGCGGAACTGACCCGGGTGCCCTTCGAATACCGGAGCAAAGAGGTGACGGAATTGATCGAGCGGCTGGAACCCTTTGCAAGCCCGTGAGGGTTTCTGAAAAATTCGAAAATCCGCTACCGGTTCATGACCTCGCAAATAAAGGGCCACAGATTGGAGCAGAATACGGTATCCGGCCGGCGCATGGGGCTGCCGGGAAAATGGATCTGCATGAACCGGGAAAGATCATTCATGTCATAGGTGATGGTGAAATCCCGCCGAACGTTTTCCAGGTCGTTCTCCATGGCGTCGACGGTCTGATACCGGGCTTTTTTGTCTTTTTCAAGCGCCTTCATCACGATTCGTTCGATCTCCTCCGGAACATCCGGCGCCACCGATCGAAGGGGCGGAATCTTCATCTTGGGAAGGACATTGATGGCCTCCACCGGATTCCGGAACCGGTAAACCCGGTTACCCGAGAGGATTTCATAGAAGATGATCCCCACCGCATAAATATCGGCCCGGTGGTCTACCCTTTCGCCTTCCATGGCCTGCTCCGGCGAGAGATAACAGAGCTTGCCCATAATGGCGCCGGTCTGGGTCAGCCCCGCATCGAACCCGGCTTTGGCGATCCCGAAATCGCTGATTTTGACTTCTCCTTGAAAAGAGACCAGCACGTTCTGGGGGCTCACGTCCCGGTGAATGATGTTGAGGGGGCGTCCGCTGAGATCATCCCGTTTGTTGTGAGAATAAGCCAGGCCCCGGCAGATCTGAGTGACAATGTAGACCGCCTGCTCCAGGGCCATCCCCCGCTTCATCACCTTCATGATTTCGGCCAGATTTTTCCCTCGAATATATTCCATCACGAATGATGTAATCGTCTTCGAACTTGCCGAAGTCATTGGTAGCCACGATATTGGGGTGGTGCAGCAGGGCGGCGAGCCGGGCCTCCTGAATGAAGCGGTCGGTGAATTCTTCCTCCTCGGCCAGGTGGGGCAGGATTTTCTTTAAAGCCACCACCTTTCTGAAGCCGCCTTCCCGAATCTTTTCGGCGATGAACAGCTCGGCCATTCCGCCCCGGCCGATGTTGGACCGAAGAATATAGGGGCCGATCCGCCGTTCGGATTGGGCGGCCTGGCAGGCTTCCCGAGCTTTCTGCTCGGCCTGGTGGAGCATGCAGACCGCGGTCCAGAAAACCATTTTTTCCCGGGAGCGCTTCTCTTTTTGGAACAGTCCGTAAGCAATCAGTCCCACAACGAACCGGGTCATTTTTTTCTTTTCACTCATCCGCACCGCCAGGTTGAGCCCGGCCCCCATCAGCAGCAGCAACAAGGGAATCCCTCCCAGGCTCCAGACCGCCAGCATCAGCCGATACCGAGGGGTGGGGTCTTGAATACGCCCGTCGGCGGAAAGATAGACCTCCCCCACCTTGTAATCGGAATCGGTAAACCGGGAATCGGCGGAAAGCTCGATCACCACCTCGCTTCGGGGGGATATCCCCGCAGCCACCGCCACCGGCCCGATACGGTCGATATCGGTGCGGCGTCGCAACGGCGCTTCCCGAACCCCTAGCGAATAGAGTTCATCCTCTCCATCCCGAACCTCCAGATACCGCAGCCCTTTGAGTTCGGTCCGGGCTGTCTCCACCACCGTTTTGACTTCCGAGACGTCCCGCAAAAAAATCAACGGCGCCAGGGTCTCGACCAGTTGATGAAATGCCGCCAACCGGCCCGGTTGGGCTGCTTTAATTTCCTGTGTCAATTCGGTTCGAATCCGATCGGCAACTCCGGTGTGGAAGTTTTCAGCGGCCCGGCGATAGACCGCGTATCCGGCCAAGATACCCGTGACCCAGAGGAGAACGGCGATTCCGATCAGTCGCTTGCGGCGGCGCTTCATAAATTCGGCGCCGAACAGGTGCCGGGTTCCGCGATAGAAGATATTCGTGGTGACCTGTTTGACCCACACCCGGGTCGCGGTCATATCGATCACAGCCATGGAAACCTCGTTTTCAGGGTGGAAGGGATGTTCTAAATTAGCTTATTTTTTTCTTCTTAGAAAGAAAAAAATTCTTCCGCATTCGAAAACCCTGGACATTCTTCCACAATCCGGTATTCATTCTTTTCGTGCGGTCCGAATCCGACGAGAATCGCTCTCATTCGGGTCAGTCAAAGCCGATTCGCCAACGCTTCCTTCAGCCGATCCGCTATGTACCAGAGACGCTTCATCCATATCTACCTGCTCCTTTTTTCCATAGCCGTCGGGCTGGTGTCCGCGGGGGGCGCCATCTGCTTTCGGGGACTGATCGAATTGGTTCAATTTTCCGTCTGGGGGTTCGAAGGGTCCTTTATTGAGAGGGTGATCGCCGCCCCCTGGTGGATCAATTCGGCTGGATACCGGGCTGAGACGGGTCTGCCTCGCATCCGGCGCCGCCGCCGGAATTTCAGCCACCTTCAATGCCCCCATCACCGGCACCCTGTTCGCCGTCGAAGTCATTCTGCTGGACATCGGACTGAGTCATATCAGCCACATTGTGGTGGCCTCGGTCACCGCATCGGTGCTTTCCCGGATCTTCATCGGGGAGCTGCCGACCCTCGAATCCACCCCCTTTGCACTGGGCCATTACGGCGAACTCGAGTTCTACCTGATCCTGGGCCTGATAGGGGGTTTGGTCGCCATCCTTTTCATTCGCCTGATCGATATCACGGACCGAGGGTTCCTCCGTCTGAAAATACCGGAATGGTTAAAACCCGGCCTCGGCGGATTGCTCCTGGGCGCCCTCGCCTTTCAGGTCCCCGGCGCTTTAGGGGTGGGCTATGAAAGCGTCAATGCCGCCCTGACCAGATCACTGGCCCTCCAGGGCGCCATCCTGATTCTCTTGGCCAAAATGGCGGCCACGGCCTTGTGCATCGGCTCCGGAATGAGCGGCGGCATCTTCGCCCCTTCTCTGGTTCTGGGTTCCGCCCTGGGGACCAGCCTGGGGCTGACCGCCGACCTGATCTTTCCGGGGCTGAATCTTCATCCGGCCCATTTCGCCCTGGCCGGTATGGGCGCGGTGGTGGCCGGGACCACTCTCGCCCCCATTACCGCGGTGATCACCATTTTCGAATTGACCTACAACGAAGCGGTCATTCTGCCGCTGATGGTGACCTGCATCACCAGCGTGGTCGTGGTGCGGCTGCTCTTCGGGTATTCGGCTTACGAAATGAAACTCCTGCGAAAAGGGGTCAACATCGTTCGGGGACATGATGTGGGGATTCTGCGGACCCTTCGGGTGCGGGATTTCATGGTTCGGGAGTATGAGCATCTGAAAGCGGCCACCCCCCTGATGGGCGTTCTGGACCGGATTCTCTCTTCTCCCTACCCCCATTTCATGGTTTTCGACCACCGGCAAAAGCTGGTCGGGGTAATCTCTTTGCGGGATGTGCGGGGTCTCTTCGCCCAAGTGGAGCAGTTGAAGCACCTGTTGGTTGCGGAGGATTTAATGAATCGGGAGGTCATCACCATTTCATCGATGGACAACCTCGAAACCGCGCTCTACCTGTTTGAAAACCACCACATTTCCTTTCTGCCGGTGACTGCGGCCGGGAATCCCCAAAAAGTTCTTGGAATACTCAAGAAAGATGATCTTCTGCGAGCCTACCGGGAGCGGGTGCTCAAAGACCGAATATTGTCGCTACCGGCGCGCTGAGGGGTTGAGTTCAAGACGGGAATCGGTTAAAAAGCGGCCGAAAAAGATCGGTACCGCCTTTCGTCAATTTACGCCAGACGAACCGACAGGAAAACCATCATGACGGAAACCACTCGTAAAGGCTTTGCCAGCGACAACAATGCCGGGGTTCACCCGGAGATTTTAAAAGCGATGGTGCTCGCCAATACCGGCCACGCCCTCGCATACGGGGATGATCCCTTCACCCGACGGACGGTGGATAAATTTAAAAACCTGCTCGGAGAAACGATCGAGGTCTATTTCGTGTTTCTGGGCACCGGGGCCAATGTCCTGGCCCTGCAGGCCGCCACCCGGCCGTTTCATTCCGTCATCTGCGCGGAAACCGCCCATATTCATGTGGATGAGTGCGGCGCTCCGGAAAAATTCACCGGCTGCAAGCTTCTGACCATTCCCGCACCGGACGGCAAAATTACCGTGGACGGCATCAAAGCCCATCTTCACGGCATCGGGTTCGAGCATCATGCCCAGCCCCGGGTGGTCTCCATCACCCAGCCCACCGAACTCGGGACCGTCTATACCCCGGAAGAGATTCGCCGCCTGAGCGATTTCGCCCATAAAAACGGACTCATCGCGCACATGGATGGTGCCCGCATCGCCAATGCGGCGGCCACGCTCAATGTGAACCTGCGGGACATCAGCACCGATGCGGGTATCGACATTCTCTCTTTCGGCGGCGCCAAAAACGGCATGATGTACGGGGAGGCCGTCGTCTTCTTCAATACCGAACCGGCCCGGGATTTCAAATACATCCGCAAGCAGTCGATGCAGCTGGCCTCTAAAATGCGGTTTATCGCGGTCCAGTTCGAGGCCCTGCTCACGGGCGATCTCTGGTGGAAAAACGCCTCCCATGCCAATGCCATGGCCAAGCTCCTGGCCCGGGAGGTCGAGCGCATACCCGGAATCCGAATCACACAGAAAGTGGAATCCAACGGTGTTTTCGCCGTATTGCCGCCCCATCTGATTCCCGGCCTTCAGCGCAAGTATTTTTTCTATGTTTGGAATGAATCCATATCGGAGGTTCGTTGGATGACCTCTTTCGACACCACGCCGGAGGAGGTATTCGGTTTTATCGAAAGCCTGAAACAGGCGGTCGGTGAAACATAAGGCGGATTCAGAACGGCGAACCATGCGGTTTACTCATATTTTTCCCGGATTTTCTCATGCACCTCGCGAATGATCCGCCGGATGGATTCGGAATGACGCCGGAAACGGTCTTTGCAAATTTTGGATATTTGATGCTCCACCCGGTCCAGCTCGGGGAGATCCGGAAATTTAGGGATGTTCAATGAAGCCTTATCGATGGGCTCATAATTCAGCTCCCGGTTGAGACTGCTGTCATCCCCGTAATAGCCCCCCCCGCCTGTAAAATGCTCCTTTTGCTGGGTGTCCGGATCAAACCGCTTGGCGGTCTGAAGGATATGGCTCGGGGAAACCTTGGCGTTTACCCTGCGAATCTCCTGGTTGATGAGATGATGCATCCCCATAACGAGATCATAATAGGCGTCCCGTTCCTCAAAACCGACCCGTTTCATTTCCTGATAATCCATCCCGTGGTTATAGGCTTTGCAGCCTTTCTGAACCGTTTCGTAAGCCCACATCACCAGTTTGACGTACTTCCCTTTGAGCGTAAAAGCGGATGGGGCATGCACGGAAATTGCCTTCTCCGACAAAGCGCCCTCCCGGGGAATCGCACCGGTGTCTTGAACCCCGAGGTCTTCGTAGAATTCGGAGACCTTATGCGAAATCATCAAAAGATAGTTCAGAAACCGAAACCGCTCTTCCACCAGGTCCTGTTTTTTTTTCAATTCGCCGACATATTCAAAAAACAGGTCAATGGTTTTATCCAGCTGCTTGCGGGTCCCGAAGAAATTTTCGGCCATATCGCTCAAAACTTCATCCGCCAGGTCTTTTGCATAATCGTCTTGGATGGACATTGGTGTCGCTCCTTATGATATCGATCGAGAGTGTCGGCCCCGATTTCCAAGCGGCGAAACCGGAGCGGGAAAAAGGGGATTGCAAAATGATTCAAAACAGCTATAATAGAAAAATCTCTTACTAATTTCCGGAGGATGCCATGCACCCCCCCACTCATCGGACCCCCTACGTCACCAACCGGATGGTCCTGACCGGTTGTTTTCTCGCCGCGCTCTCCTGGATTCTGGTCTCGTTTCTGGATTTTTTCCTGTCGAAGGACATCTCCTTGCTGGACCATATCATACGACCGGATATGGAGCAAATCTGGATTCGACTGGTGGTGGTCTGTCTGTTTCTGATATTCGGCTCCCACGCCCAATTTATAATGGATCAACGACGCCAGACCGAGGAGGCGCTGCGGCAAAGCGAAGAAAAATATCGAAATATCCTTGAAACCATTCATGAAGGCTATTATGAAACCGACACCCGGGGCCGGTTCGTCTTCTTCAACGATGCTTTTCAGCGAATTATGGGCGCCTCGGCCGAGAGATTGGAAGGCGCGGACATTCGGCACTTCACCGACGGTGAAAACATTCAAAAAGTGCTCGACCGACAGGATCGACTTCTGGAATCCGGCACCCCGGTGGAAGCCTTCGAGTGGGCCCTGGTTCTGCCGGGCTCGGAAGACCTGCACGTGGAGACCTCTTTATCCCTGATTCGGTCGAACGACGGAGAACCGGCCGGTTTTCGGGGGGTGATTCGTGACGTCACCCAGCGAAAGAAAGATGAGGCCCTGCGTCAGGCCAAAATGGCGGCCGAATTCGCCAGCCAGGCCAAGAGTGAATTTCTAGCCAACATGAGTCACGAAATCCGTACCCCGCTCAACTCCATCATCGGCATGACCGAACTCGTCCTGGAAACCGATTTGTCCCGGGAACAGCGATCCGATATGGATGTGGCCCGATCGGCGGCCTATGCCCTGCAATCGGTGATCAACGATATTCTCGATTTTTCAAAAATCGAGGCCGGAAAACTGGAACTGGAGACGATCGAATTTCCGCTTCGGGATTTTCTGGGAGAATCCCTTCGCATTATGGCGGCCAAAGCCCATGAAAAAGGGCTCGAACTGGCCTATCGGGTGCTTCCGGAGGTTCCCGACCGGTTATGGGGAGACGGCCCGCGTCTTCGACAGGTCATCCTCAATCTGGTGGGAAATGCGGTGAAATTCACCGATTCCGGGGAAATCATCGTCACGGTCCGATGCGACCATCTGTCCGATTCCGGCGCTTTTCTTCGCTTTTCGGTGCGGGACACCGGCATCGGGATCGCTTCGGAAGTACAAGAACAGATATTCAATCCCTTTCAGCAGGCGGACGGCAGTACCTCCCGCCGGTTCGGCGGCACCGGCCTCGGCCTGGCCATTTCCCGCCGGCTGGTGGAACTGATGGGGGGTGCCGTCTGGATCGAAAGCCGACCCGGCCGCGGCAGCACCTTCCATTTTACCGCCTGGTTCTCCTCCGCGGTTTCCTCCCCAGGCCCCGAACTGCCTTACAATATGAATTTGACCGGAATCCGGGTACTCGTGGTAGATGACAACACTTCCTGCCGGAAAATTATCGGAGAAATTCTGGAAAGCTGGGGAATGATCCCCACCCCGGCCCGGGGAGAAGAATCGGCCAAACAGGAGATTCTCGCGGCTGAAGAGAACCGGAATCCTTTTACTCTGGCGATCGTGGATGGGGATCTGCCGAATGGAGAAGGCGCCGCTCTGGTTCGATGGATTCAGCGAAGGGAGCATTCGCCCATTCACGTTCTGGTGACGATCGCGGTGGCTCAGGGAAATAACCGTGCCGATTTTCAGGAAGGGACCGCAGGAGTTCTCCGAAAACCGGTGCGCCCGTCGGACCTGCTGGATGCCGTTATTCCGGCTGTAAAAGGGGAAACCGGCCCAACAGCCCCACCGTCTCGAGCCGCTCCGGCCCGGGCAAAAAAGTCCGTCCGCCCGCTTCGGATCCTGGTGGCGGAGGATACCCCTTTCAACCAGACCTACTTCCAACGCCTGCTGAACCGATGGGGACACGACGCGACAGTGGTGGATACCGGTAAAAAAGCCTTGACCGCCCTGGAAAAAAATGATTTTGATCTTATTCTGATGGACATCCAAATGCCGGTGATGGATGGATATGAAGCCACGGCCGCCATTCGGGAAAGAGAACGCAAAACCGGGGGCCATATTCCCATTATCGCACTGACCGCCCATGCCATGAGAGGCGATCGCGAGGAATGCCTGAAGGCCGGCATGGACGAATATGTGTCCAAACCGGTCTCCTCATCCGCTTTATTTGCGGCCATTGAAGCCCTGGTTACCGATTTTGCTAAGGATAGGATCGCCCTTGAAGTGATCCCGAAGAAAAAGCTTTTTTCTGAAATGAAAGCGCTGCTCGAGAATTTTGACCAAGATTGGAATCTCTTTCGAGAATGTGTACACATCTTCATCTCCGAATATCCGGCCCTCTTGAAAAATATCGGCGACAAACGGGCGATGGGAGATGCCGAGGGCTTGGAGCGTGCCGCCCATGCCCTCAAGGGAATGCTCGGAAATTTTCAAGCGGAATCCCCGGCTCTCAAGGCCCGAATTCTAGAAGAGAAGGGGCGCAGAAAAGATCTGGCCGACTCCGAAGACCTCTACCGGGCTCTGGTCAACGAAATCACTGAACTGGAGCGACAACTTCTGAAGATAATGGAAATGGAAAAAAATTGAATGTACTGGTTGTAGATGACGACCCGGTCATCCGCCACAAACTGAGCGCCTTTCTGAAAAAATGGAATCATCAGGTCACGGCGGCTCCGGACGGAGACACAGCCCTGGAGATGTTCCTGAGCCATTCGGTCGATCTTGTCATCACCGACTGGATGATGCCCGGCATGGACGGGCCTGAACTGGTTCGCCGAATTCGCCGCAGCGGTCTGCCCTATGTCTATATTCTTATCCTGACCGCCCGGGGGGAAAAGGGAGATCTGGTTTCGGGGCTCTTCGATATCGGTGCGGATGACTACGTGGTCAAACCTTTTGATCCGGACGAGCTTCGGGCACGGGTATTTGTGGGGGAGCGGACGGTCCGGCTGGAGCGAAGTTTGCGGGAGTACAGCGCCGGCCTGGAAAAGATCGTTCGCCGCCAGACCCAGGTGATTCGAGAGACCCACGAGGAGACCATCGTCAAGCTCCTCACCGCTCTGGAGTCCAGAGATCATGAAACCGCAGGTCATGTCCGCCGTATTTCTGCTTTCAGCGCCATGATGGCCGAGGCCGCCGGCTGGCCCCAGTCCCGGGTGGATGATCTCCGGCTTGCTTCGCCCATGCATGATATCGGCAAGATCGGGGTCCCGGACCAGATCCTGCTCAAACCGGGCCGTCTCACCGATGCGGAATTCGAGATCATTAAAACCCATTCCACCATCGGGGGCAGAATCTTTCAAGGATCCGAATTTCCCATGCTGAAAATGGCCCACGACATCGCCCTCCACCACCATGAGCGTTGGGACGGCCAGGGCTACCCCGACGGATTCGGAAACGACGATATTCCGGAACCGGCCCGGATTGTGGCTCTGGTGGATGTCTACGACGCCATGAGCAACGACCGGGTCTACCGAAAGGCCTTTCCCGAGAAAAAGGTGCTCGAGATCATGGAAACCGGCCGTGGAACCCATTTCGACCCGGACTATTTTGATCTGTTCATGAAACTGGTTCCTGAATTTCGTACAATGCTCGAAGAAACCGGCTGAAACCCCCTATCCTTCGTTTTCTCCCTGCACCGCTTCGACCGAATAATGGAGAATCTGATCCCGGTCCAGATCGGTCTTCAGCTCGGACATTCGGGCGAAATAGGTTTTTTCATGCCGCGACGGCACCGGGTCGGCGGTGGGAATGTCCTGTTTTAAAAAATTGACCGCCTGATTCCCGATCCAGAAGCGAAAATCGAGATGGGGACCGGTGGACAGTCCGGTACTGCCCACATAGCCGATCACATCCCCTTGCGAGACCGAATCTCCCCGACGAAGATTTTCAGCGAATCGGGACAGATGCAGATACTGGGTCATGTACTTGCGGGCATGTCGAATCTGAACGTAATTTCCCATCGATCTGTTGTATTCGATTTTATCGATCACGCCGTCTCCGACACTGATCACCGGTGTTCCGGTGGGCGCGGCATAGTCGATCCCCAAGTGTTCCTTATATTCATTCAGAATGGGATGGAGCCGGCTTTTCGAATACCCGGAGCTGATCCGCACAAATTTTAACGGCGCCTTCAGGAAAGCCTTGCGAAGACTCCGCCCGTTCTCATCGAAGTAGTCTCCGTTTTCCCGTCCCATAGGAAAATAGAAACCGTAGTAATGATCTCCGCGAAAGGTAATTCGGGCGGCCAGGATTCGCCCGATGCCGACCCGTCGCTCTCCG
Source organism: uncultured Desulfobacterales bacterium (assembly GCA_964573705.1). GTDB lineage: Bacteria > Desulfobacterota > Desulfobacteria > Desulfobacterales > Desulfococcaceae > JAABSQ01. The sequence continues at coordinate 37,556 of CAZNLT010000006.1, read as the reverse complement.
ACCCATTTCTCTTCGAAAATAAACCTGAACCGATCGCCTTCCTGAAAATGGTAGAAATCGACGGACCAGGCGTAAATCTCGGACAGTTTCATGGCCAGTTCGAAATCAAGGTCCTTTTCGGCAAAGGCATTCCAGAGAGAAGAGTCGATCGCCCCTTCGACCGTTCGATGTCTGATTCGAACCGGCTTACTCCTCTGATAGACTTGAACGGAATCGCCGATTTCAAATACCACGCAATCGACAGGATTTTTTTCATATACGAAATAACAGGTATTTTCCTTTTCTGCATTGATCACCCAATAAGAGTTCCCGACCTGAACTTTTCGCACATCAAAAACGGACTTCGATTTTTCAACCGCTTCCAGAATCTTGTTGTAGGAGACACCGGCCTTCAACAGGATGCCGGAAACATTCTGGCGGCGCCTGACAACTTCATTTTTGATCTGAAGGTCGTGGCCATCGATATTGCCTTCAAGTCCTGAGATTACATCCCGAAGCTCATCATCGAAGGAGGCCGACGCACAAGAAGGCGCCAGTATGCATACCGCTGATATCAGAGTCAACAAGCGCTTCAACACCGCAAATTTACGAATCTTCATTCTGTTCCCTCGCATATTCAGATTTTTCTCCACATGATTTTTTTCCGGAAAGCCGGGATCCTCATTTGTCGCGTCTGATCAATTCGATGGAACCGAATATTGATCGACCAATTCATCCAAAGTTTGGCCGCTTGGGGTAATGAACAAAGGATCTATTTCCAAAAGGGATTTCCAGATGGAAAGGGCTTCTTCTCTCTTATCCAGATCGAACATGAGAGCAACTCCCGTATTGAATCGGGCGGTTTTATGTTCCGGATTTAGGGCCATCGCTTTTCCAAAAGCATCCACCGCCCTTTCAGGCCGTTTGGTGCGCCGATACATGACTCCGAGATCAGTCCAGACATCCGGCTTATTCGGGTCCAGTTCAACCGCCCGTTGAAACGATCCACTGGTCTGAAATGAATTGAATGAAAGATGGAAAAAAAGGAATAAGAACAAAAATTATTCGATGAAGGAATGATTGTGAAGGTAAATATGAAACAATCGCTGAATGGTCGGAATTCCGATACGTATGGAATCCGCTGGCCACCCTGAAAATCGAGCCGGTTCAAAGCCGAAGCTAAACCGCTTTAAACAACTCAAAATAAAGTCTGAGATCATGGTTGATTCCCCCCTTTTCTGAAATTTCGGGGCGAGTATACAGACGACCGATTTCTCTGTCAATGAAGAATCATTCAGGCCTTAGAGGAATATAGACCGGAAAAAGAAGACGAAATCAGATTTGCAAAAAACGCTTCCCACCCCATAAAAATATTTACAGGCATGATCGTTAAAAGTATAAACAAAATTTAGAGTAGGCCGGATTACAATGAAACCTTTGGAGGCTTTTATGAAAATCATGATTCGATTGGTGTGGGTGATCCTGATCGGGACCGGAATTATGCTCGGAGGGTGTGCGGAAAAAAAGGCGAAAGAGCTGTTCGAGACCGCTCGGCTCGAAGAACGCCAAAACAATTCGGAACATGCTCGACGACTCTATCAGGAGATCATCGAAGAATACCCCGACAGCGATTACGCCGAACCGGCTCGGGAAAGAATGTCGGCATTGGCGGATTAGGCAGCGGGGGTTCGGTTTTCAGACGTTCCGACCAGGGCTTTGATGGTCAGCCCTTGAACCAAAATCGAAAAAACCACCACCATATAGGTCATGGTGAGGATCAGCTCCCGGTGGCACTGTTCGGGAATGGAAAGCGCCAGGGCCACGGATATGCCCCCCCGCAGGCCTCCCCAGGTCATGATACGAATGGCACGAGGTGCGAACGACTGCCATCGCCGAAGAATCGTGACCGGAAGCCCGATGCTGATCAAGCGGGCCAGCAGCGCCACCGGCACCGCCATCAATCCCGCCGCCATAAAAGACCAGTTTAGGGTCAGCACCAATACCTCGAGGCCGATAAGCACGAAGAGAATGGCATTCAGGATTTCATCCACCAATTCCCAGAACATATCCAGGTGCTGACGGGTGACGGCGGACATGGCCAAACGCCGGCCCCGATTCCCGATCAGCAGACCGGCCGCCACCATGGCCAGCGGACCCGAGATATGCAGGGCGTCCGCCAGGGCATACCCGCCGATGACCAATCCTAAAGTCACCATAATTTCCACCTGATAGTTGTTGACGCTCTTCAGCATTCGGTAGGCCCCATATCCTGCGATCAACCCGAACAATAAGCCGCCGGCGGCTTCCTGTGCGAACAGGAGAATCACATGCTCAACACTCAGCTCCCCCAGCCCGGTAGCGATTTCCAGCAGGATCAGAAACACCACGACCCCGATACCGTCGTTGAATAAGGATTCGCCGGAAATTTTCGTCTCCAGGCTTTTGGGGGCGCCCGACTTTTTGAGAATTCCCAGGACGGCGATAGGATCGGTGGGTGAAATCAAGGCGCCGAATAAAAAACTCTCCACCAGCCGCAGTTCCCATCCCAGCCAATTGCTCAAGCCGTATATGGTGGTCCCCACCAAGACGGTGGATGTCAGTACGCCTAAGGTCGAATAAATCGATATTTCCAGTTTTTTATCGGCCAGATCATCCAGGTGAATATGCAGGGCGCCCGCAAACAGCAACAGCCCGAGCATTCCCCTCAGCAGGATTTCACTGAAATCAAGCTCTCGAAGGATCCTTTCGGCATGGTGATAAGCCGGAAAACCCAATTCGCCGGCCAGAATCACTCCGATGGAGATGACCAGCGACATCAACATCAGTGCGATCGACATGGTCATCCCCAGAAACCGGTGGTTCAGATAAGCAAACCCCGCCGCCAGGGTGATCAATATGGACAGTGCGTCAAATGGCTCCATGGCCGAATTTTCCCCTCAATCCGGTTGAAAACGGTTGTCTATGAACGTGCTAAACCCTTCCGGTCGATTCGGTTCGATGCGGTGGACAAGGGAGGTTCAACCCGTTTAAGTCGAAGAGTGAATTCTGCGCCGCGTCCCAATTCGCTGTCGACCTCCAATCTGCTGTCATAAAATTCCACCAGTCGGTGAACGATCGATAGCCCCAAGCCGGTGCCCTTGGGTTTGGTAGTGACAAAGGGATCGAAAATGCTTTGAAACATTTCTCGTGGAATACCCTTACCATCATCGCTGATTTTGATCAATGCATAGTTCTCCTTCAACGGATACATCCGAACATGAATCCGTCCGTTTTCGCCTACCGCTTCGGATGCATTCAGAAGAAGACTCCAAAGAATCTGCCGAAGATGGCCCGGATCCATCTCGATCCAAACCCCTCCGGAGATCTCTTTGTAAACCGTAAACCGGCGTTGCTGCCCATATTCCTTTTCAAATACCGATACCGTTTCGGAGATCGCGGGTTCGAGATCGATTTTTTCCATTTTCCCGGCAGGCGGTTTTGCAAACAGCAGAAAATTATTGATTAAAGAGCTCAGCCGATCGGTTTCTCTAAGCACGATTCGCATTAATTTTTCGTGAACCGGATCGAATTCAACCTCTTCCTTTAAAATTTGAATAGATCCGCTGAGAGATGCGAGAGGGTTTTTAATTTCATGAGCCAAACCGGCCGCCATTTCTCCCACAGCAGCCATTTTTTCAACCCGTTTGACATGGGTTTCCATGGCCTGAAGCTCTTTTTTAGACCGCTGGGCCTGTTCAGCCAAAAAGCCGCTTAGGAAGGCCACCACAAAGCAGGCCACCATAAAGATCAGAATTCGATAGAGGACATAACTCCAATCATAACTGGAGGCGGCAAAATCGATATCCATTCCCAAGGGCTTGAGAACCCCGTAAAACTCCAGATCCACCAGTATGCCGTATTGAATGCTGCTGCATGCCGCCATCACCAGGGTACCCTTTTTGTGTAGCAACATTCCGGAATAGATGATGACCACCAAGTATAGAAAAGTGAATAGACTGGAAAAGTTTCCTGTCATAAACACAATCACGGTGACGATTATCGTATCGAAGAAGATCTGAAAATAGGCGAGGGCGGTCAGATACAGGACATAGTTGAGCAGCAGAGCGTAAACCATCGATATGAAAAAAAGACCCGCGATCAGGGCGTAGAGGGCGATGAGGGGTTTTCCCCAAACCGGAAACCCCTGCTTGATCTGGAGGGCAAATGTAGACCCCAGCAACAGGCTGGTGAAAAGAACCCGGAGGAACATCAGCCATCTGAGCTTCAGCTTCAGGTCGTCTTCCGGAACCGATGCCGGGTTAGATTGCATGCGGAGTCGAAATATCTATCGTAGGCGCCAAGAAAATGCCTATCCCACAGCCCCTGCCATGGAGAAGATCGGCAGATACATTGCGATAACCAGACCGCCGACCACGACACCCAGAAAACACATCATGGCCGGTTCGATCATTTCAGTCATTCGGTTTACCGCTTCATCGACCTCTTCATCATAAAAATCGGCGATCTTCTCCAGCATGGAATCCAAGGCACCGGTGGATTCACCCACGGCGATCATGGAACAGACCATGGGCGGAAACACACCGCTTTCGGTGAGCGGCTCCGCCATGGTCCGGCCTTCTTTAATTCCGGAGCGGACATCATAAATAGCGATTTCGATGGATTTGTTGCCCGAGGTTTTCGCAACGATATCCAATGCATCCAAAATGGCCACACCGCTTCCCAGCATGGTGCCCATGGTTCGGGTGAATTTGGCGACCGACACTTTCCGGATCAGCATTCCCATTACCGGAAGTGTCAATGCAACCGCATCAATTTGTCGGCGACCCTTGTCAGTTCCGTAATATTTCTTAAATGCAAAGGCGAAAAGAACAGCAGCGATGATCATATATATGATATTTGCTTTCACGAAATTGCTGATATTGATAACCAACTGGGTCAATCCGGGCAAACCTGCCCCCATTTCCGAGAACATTTGCTGAAAAACAGGAATGACGAACACCATGATAACGACCACCACCACGACGGCCACGACAACGGTGATGGTCGGATACATCATGGCGCTTTTCACTTTGGCCTTCAATCGAGCGGCCTTTTCCAACATCCCGGACAATCGCCTCAGAATGGTATCCAGAATACCACCGGCTTCGCCTGCCGCGATCATGTTGACGAAGAGATCATCAAACTGGTCCGGGTATTTTTTCAATGCGTCGGCGAGGGTGGTGCCTCCCTCCACGTCCTCTTTGATTTGTCTCAATATCTTTTTGAAAGTCGCATTTTCCGCCTGGGTGGACAAGAGATCCAGGCATTGAATGATCGGCAGTCCCGCATCGATCATCGTAGAAAATTGGCGACAAAAAATAATGACATCTTTCGGCGTCACCTTCGGCTGAAGGAATGAAACATTTTCTAAAATATCTTTGGGCTTCTTTTTGACCTTTAAGGATTGAACCCCGCGTTTGGCGAGTTGGTTTTTAGCAATATCTTCATTTGCCGCCTCAATCATTCCTTTCTGGACAATGCCGCGTTTGTTTTTACCCTTCCAGACATACTCAGTCATGATGATCTCCCCTTACAAAATGGGTATAATATGGGTTATATTGACTTGAAATAATTGGTTTATACCATAGGAATCTTAAAACGACAACCGGCTTAAAGGAATCGAAAGCGGATTTCGTTCGATTCCGCTTTGATAATTACTTTGCAATTTCCTTACCACCTCCTTCTCCTTACAGGAATAGATTATCCTTGTTCTATGTCGTGATTTGAATTAATAGTTGCTCATATTCTTTTTCCAGTGTTTTTTTATAAATGTTTTTTTATATTGGAATCCGATGGAAAAAAGAATGCGATCCGGATCTATAGAGGTAGAGCACGACAAAGATTCCCTACTTACTGCCTAATATGTCGATGTTGAATATTCTGTGAATTTTTTCCCTTACCGGAGTGATCGGTATAAACTCAAAATATAGACGGAGGCGAACCAAATGGAACTTAAGCAAAAAGGGGCTAAAGCCGATATCGGTGCATTCAAAAAAATCGATATATCGTTAATGTGGACCTCATCCGTCGACCTGGATCTGATGGCCTTCTATAAAACCAAAGAAGGTCGCGTCGGAGGCGTCTATTCTGAAAATTATTCCGGTGGCTCCCACGGCACGATCGCCGGGTTTCCTTTTATCGAACTATCCGGCGATGAAGGCGTCGGCGGAACCGGCGGAGACAACCGTGAAGACCTTCGAATCGCCAAATTAGATGATTTTGAAGAGCTTTACATCTGCGCCCTCAACTTTACCGATGCTTCCTCCGGAAACAACAGGGTCTTTGCCGATTATGACGCCCGTGTGCATGTAGTGACCGATCGCGGTGAAAGCCATACGGTCTCCCTGGATTCAACCAGGCCGGGTCCGGTGGCGGTGTTGTGCAAGTTCAAAAGCGGCTTTATCTCTAATGAACTCATCAATGACAGCGAGGTAATGCCTTTGGAGGAATTCCGGACAAGGATTCCGGGGGCGGATCAGCTCAAACTGGCCTCCAAAGTGACCCTGAAATCCAAAGGTGAGCGCTTCGCCATTAAACCCAAAGCGACGACCGGCGAACTCCTGATCAATTTGAACTGGAACCAGCAGCCGCAGGGGAAAAAATCTTCAGGACTGCTTTCCAAGATCATGGGCGGCGGCGGTGAAGCCGTGGATTTGGATCTCGGCTGCCTTTTTGAATTGCAAAACGGCATGAAGGGCGCCATTCAACCATTGGGAAACAGTTTCGGCAGCTTCGATTATCCGCCCTATATTCTTCACCTCGGCGATGACCGAACCGGGGCCCGGGCCGAAGGGGAAAACATGAAAATCAATATGGCCCATATCAACCAGCTGAAGCGTGTCCTCTTTTTCACCTATATTTATGAAGGCGTTCCCAACTGGACCGGCACCGATGCGGTCATTACGATGAAAGTCCCCGGTCAGCCGGTGCTGGAAGTCCCCATGGGCGCCCAAATGGATTCCCGCGTTTTTTGCGCTATTGCCAGACTCGATTTTCAAAACGCAGGCATTGAGGTCACCAAACTGGTATCCTTTCATCCGGATCATCGCCATTGTGACGAAACCTATGGATGGGGCCTCAACTGGGTGGCGGGCAAAAAGGATTGAAAGCCTGTTTTACAGGCACGGCCCTCCACCCGGCGTCGGGCAGACATCCAAAGCCTCCATCAGGGCGGCGATCTGAGCGTCCACCCGGCGAAACCCCTTTTCACTGAAACCGCCGCACTGGCGAAGGGCGATAATATCTAAAGCGGAAAGCTCCATGGCCTTAAAGCGTATCGGAATCATGGGGTGGGTCCGAAACCAGACCGGTTTGTGCCCGGCGATATGGATCTGGGCTTCGAGTTCGTCGAACTGCCGGCGAAAAGATCGAAGCACCCGATCCAGATCGATATCCGCCAAACCGCTGACCGTCCTGAAAAGGGCTGTGGATGCCGCTCCCAACTGACCGCAACAGAGCATCCCCACCCGATCCGCGGAAATTTCCGAGGCCCGGGCCCAACGGGTCAGCAAATCGCTCATTTCCGGATCTTTGTCTTTCAGCACTTCCAGGATGTATTTGACCGGAAGCTGAGAATGCTGAAACAGCACATGCCCCAGTTCGTGGCCGAAAACAAAACAGAGTTCATCCGGAGAAAATTCATTCAGCAGGGCCGAATGGACGAGAAGATCGAACTTCCGATCATGACCGAATATGCCGGCGTTGTAGGTGCTGCTTTGCTGAACGAAAAGATCGCCGGCGATATCCCCGCCCAGGCGATCGAGGCATGAACGGTACAGCAGATGCACTTCCGGAAGAAGATCTTCCGTGATCCGAACGGCGTCGCTGAGTAGATCCCGCCGGCGGAAATCGAGGAATTTTTTGGATTCGGAGTGGTCGACCAAGGGCACACCGCCCACCCGCCCGGCGATGGTTTTTAAAAGCCGGGTTTCATAACTGAACCGCAACGGTTCTATATCCATGAGCCCGAATTTTTCCCCGGTCCTTCCCCTGCTCAAGAGCAGGGGAAGAAAAATCTAGGAACCCAAAAAAATTCCGTTCGACAAAAAACAGGCCGAAAAAAACCCTTCAGAGCTATTCCTGAATGATTTCCATCAACTGCTGAAGGTTTTTCAATCCTTTCAGGGTTCCGGCTTTACTGGCATTGACGAGTTTGGCGCCCACCGGACTGGAATTATCGATCACCGCCAGAAGGGCCACATTGCCCATATCGCCGGTGTCCAGGCTGACATTGTGACTGGTCCCCTTATCATCTAGAACGGTCAGATTGACATCGCTGTCTTTAAACCGGGCGGGAGCCCCGTCCTGGATTTTGCCGTAGTCCCAACACAGCAGCCACACATATTTCATATCGTCCAGTTTGGTAATGCGCATCGTCTCTTCATTGTCGCCGCCGGTATCCCCGACCCCTTCGTCGCCACTGAGTTGCATATAGGGAAAGGCGTTCAGGTCTCCCAACTCTCCGAAATAGACCAGCCCCTGCTTTCCGTTTTTATCTTCATAGGCGGCAGCCAGGTCAAAATCGGCTGCGGTGGTCCATTTCATGGATACCATCAATTGCTTAAATCCGGCTACATTGGCTTCGGAACCTTTCTGTTTTAATTCCATTGATCCCTCCTTGTTTAGTGCTGATTATCACCTCTAAAAACAAACCGGTTCTCATCATAGACAAATGTAGTATATATTTCCCGAGACTTTATAGTCAAACAAAAAGTCTCAAAGCCACAGACCGCCGTTACTCAGGTACCCATTGAAAAGAGAGCCTGCTATCCGGCGCACAGATAGGCCCGCTTCAGACTCAGAATTCGTTCCACGCTTGCTTGGTTTTTCAAACAAAGATCTTCAGTCTGCCTCCAATTTTTCAAAATTTCGTTGTAAGCCGACTGGATGGCGGGACCCGCATGGCAAATCAAGGCGATGTCAATTTCCGCCAGCAAAACTCGCTCAATCACAATTTGAATCTCAAAATACTTTTGTATAGCTCCCATATCCAGATCATCGGTCAATACCAGCCCGTTATATCCCATCCGTTCCCGAAGCAGATTCCGGGCCACGGCAAGGGACATACTGGCCGGCCATTCGGCATCCAGGCATGGATAACGGATATGGGACAGCATTATACCGGCGACGCCCTTCTGAATGGCCGAGGCAAACGGCGGGAGTTCGAACGATTCCAATCCCGCCGAGGTCTCATCAAAAGTGGGTAAATCCAAATGGGAGTCGAGAAGGGTTCGTCCGATTCCGGGAAAGTGCTTGGCCACCGCCGCAATCCCATGGTTCTGGAGCACTTCGATCACCCGGCAGCCCATGCGGGCCACCTGTTCCGGGTCACTGCCGAAAACCCTGTCGGCCATTACACTTTCACCCTTTTGGGGCGCCACGTCCATAACCGGGGCCATGTCCATGTTGATTCCCATTTCCCTCAATTCCGATGCCGTGATTCGGGCGAACGCCTCGGCATCGGATTCATCCTTCATGTGAGGATTCCCGGGGAATTGGGTAAAGGGCGGTTTCAATCGGGCCACCTTCCCCCCTTCCTGGTCGATGGCGATCAACAGCGGCGGTTGATCGGCCTTTTGCGCCCATTCCTGGATGGACCGGCAGAGGGCCTGAAGCTGAGACGGATCCACGATATTTCTGCTGAAGAGAATAACCCCGCCCACCTTGAGGGTATCGATCAACCGCTTCAACTCGGTATTCAAATGGGTTCCGTCGAACCCCGCCATCAATCTTTGTCCGGCCGCTTGGGCGTCGGTCAAATCTGAAAAATTCACTTGCGGCTTCTCTTTCTCAGTTGGTACTTGCGGACCGCTCGGTTGTGATCCGCCAAATTTGTGGAAAATTGGTGGGTGCCGTCGCCCTTGGATACGAAATAGAGATATTTGGACTCTTCGGGAAAAAGCGCTGCCAGAAGCGACGCTTCTCCGGGATTGGCAATGGGCCCCGGGGGCAATCCTCCCGTGAGGTAGGTATTATAAGGGGTGGCGGTGTCCAGGTGTTGCCGGGTCAGGTCTCCCTCATAATTTTCGGCCCCATAGATAACGGTGGGATCGCTCTGAAGCCGCATCTTCCGTTTGAGCCGATTGTGAAATACCGATGAGATAAGGGGGCGTTCTTCCGGAACACCGGTCTCTTTTTCAATGATTGAAGCCAGCGTCACCACTTCATGAACGGAGAGATCGAGTGCTTCAGCCCGGTCTTTCCATTGTTGTGAGAATATAGAAATAAAATGGTCCAGCATGGTCTGAATCGCAGTTTCCGCAGTAACGCCTTTAGGAAAGTGATAGGTATCCGGAAAAAGGTACCCCTCCAGGGTTTCCGCCTCAATGCCCTGCTTTCGGACAAATTCGGCATCGGTAGCTGCTGCGGAAAGGACTCCCGGCTTCAGGAGACCGGCCTCGGCCGCAAGCGTATCGATCTGTTGAATGGTGTGTCCCTCGGGCACAGTGATTCGCCGAAGAAAGACCTTTCCCCGACTCATCATTTCCAGAATCTCCACCGGGGACATACCCGGGGAGAGAAGATATTCTCCGGCCCGAATCCGTTTGTCGTATTCCCCCAATCGGGCGATCACCTTGAACCGAAAAGGATACTTGATGATATCGGCCGCTTCCAACCGTTTCATCATCTTATCAAAAGGTTCACCGGGATGAACATTGAACAGGGTCTCTTTGGATTCCAATGACAGGGGCGTTTCCGCATACCCCTTCAGGTCCAGAAAACCATAGATTCCCGCGACCGCGGTCAAGACCAGAATACCGAACAGAGTAAATATAAGATTTTTCACTAAAACTTGCCCCTCCAGATTTGCCACTCATATGCGAAACCCGATCTCTTGTCAAAGAGAAGTTCCCTTCTTCCATACCAAACCTGTTGAAGATCAGAATTCTCTGGTTATATTGTGTGTTTTAACTCGGTTTTCTAACCATATTCCGCTGACACGAATGAGGAGAGAATGAGCTCCACTGAAAAATCAGAACATGAAATTTACACCGGCTTCGAGCAGGGTCCCATACGCCCGCCAAGTGAAGCGGACAGCCTGTTGATTCGGGTATCCAGAAACTGCCCCTGGAACCACTGCACCTTCTGTCCGGTCTACAAAGGGGTTCGTTTTTCCCTGCGCCCCGCCGATCATGTGAAACAAGATATCGATCGGGTCCATAAATATGTCGAACTGCTCCGAACCCATGCGGATGCATCCGGGCCCCTCACCCGGGAGGCTGTGCAAAGGGCATCGGCATCGGTTCCACCCGATGAAATCGAGGCCTTTCATGCGGCCCTGCGGTGGTATTCCGGGGGGCTGCGGTCCGTGTTTATTCAGGATGCCAACAGCCTGGTGATCAAACCGGCGGCCCTTACCGAAATTCTCAAACACCTGAAAAAACGGTTTCCCTGGATCGGGCGGGTGACCTCCTATGCCCGGTCTCATACCATCGCCCGCATCAGCGATGCCGATCTGCAAGCCATGCGGAAAGCCGGGCTCAATCGAATCCATATCGGCATGGAATCCGGGTCCGACGAAGTACTCAAACGGGTGCGAAAGGGAGCCACCAAAGAGATGCATATCAAAGCCGGGTTAAAGGTCAAGGCCGCCGGAATGGAGCTGTCGGAATATGTCATGCCCGGATTGGGCGGTACGGAACTCTCCGAAACCCATGCCCTGGAGACCGCCGACGCCGTCAACCGGATCAACCCCGAGTTTATTCGTCTTCGCACGCTGGCGATTCCCGACCGGGTCCCTCTGTATGAAGAATACCGGGAGGGTCGGTTTCAAAAACCGGGCGATCTGATGATGGCCCGGGAAATTCTTCTTTTTATCGAAAATCTGGAGGGAATTTCAAGCACCCTAAAAAGCGATCATATTCTCAACCTCTTTCAAGAGATCGAAGGCGCCTTTCCCGAAGACAAGCAGAAAATGACCGATCCGCTTAGATCTTTTCTGGAAATGGACCCCGAGCGCCAGTGCCTCTACCAGGTCGGGCGCCGGCTGGGGTATTTTTCCCGGCTGGCGGATTTGGAATCTCCCCACCGATTCAAGAAGGTTCAAGCGGTCTGCCGGGAAAACAACATTACCCCGGACAATGTCGATGCGGTGATCGAAGAGCTCATGAAACGATTTATTTAAGCCGGCATCCCCCTTTTTCTTGACTTCGCGTTTCAAAGTCACTATGGACCCGAATATCAACCGGGCGGTTAAACAATTCCGCCTGAACATTTTATTCGAGATAAATGAAGCCCCGGAATTGAACCGGCTTCCTTACAAAGAGGTATGGTGAATGGCCCCCAAAAAAAATCAACTCAAGGAATACCGCATCGAGCGAAGCTGGTGCAAGGGGTGCGGCATCTGCGTCCATTTTTGTCCCACCAAAGCATTGGAACTCGATGAAGAGGAAAAGGTATACGCTGCGCGCCCCCAAGACTGCATCTGCTGCAGGCAATGCGAAATCCGCTGCCCGGATCTCGCTGTAGAGGTCCTCACGGAGGAGGGAGATTCCGAATAATGACGGACGGAAATATCAAATTTGTCCAAGGCAACGAAGCATGCGTGGAAGCGGCCCTCTATGCGGGGCTCGATTTTTTTGCCGGCTACCCGATTACGCCATCCACCGAGGTGGCGGAGCACATGTCCTACCGGCTTCCCCAGATCGGCGGCAAGTTCATTCAGATGGAGGATGAAATCTCATCCATCTGCGCCATCATCGGGGCCTCCCTGACCGGCCACAAAGTCATGACCGCCACCAGCGGACCCGGGTTTTCGCTCATGCAGGAAGGGCTCGGCTATGCCATTATGGCGGAAATCCCCTGTGTGATCGTCAACGTGATGAGAGGCGGGCCCTCCACCGGCCTTCCCACCTGCCCCAGTCAGGGGGATGTTTACCAGGCCCGATGGGGGGCCCACGGCGACCACGCCATTATCGCGCTCACCGCATCCAACCACCAGGATGCCTTCAATATCACCGTGGACGCCTTCAATATGGCCGAGACCTACCGAACCCCGGTGATCCTTCTGTTCGACGAGGTGATCGGCCACATGCGGGAACGGCTGACCATTCCGGAACCCGGGGAAATCCCGGTGGTGGGTCGACTCAGGACTTCGGTCAAGGCCGGGGTCGATTATCACCCCTACCTGCCCCGGGAGGACGGCCGGCTTCCCATGTCTGATTTCGGAGGCCAGCATCGCTACAACGTCACCGGCTTGGCCCATGATATGTGGGGATTTCCGTCCAGCAACCCGAGCGTGGTCCACACTCTGCTCCGCCACCTGGTGGACAAGATCAAAAACAACGTCGACACCATCACCCGGTACAAGGAGTATTACCTGGAAGACGCCCGAACGGTTCTGATCTCCTATGGATCATCGGCCCGTTCCTCCCTTCACATCGTGGAAAACCGACGGGCCCGGGGGGAACGTCTGGGGCTTCTGGAACTTCAGACCATCTGGCCCTTTCCCTACGGCCTGGTGGAGGAAAAATGCGAAAAAGCCCGGCATATCGTGGTGGTGGAAATGAACATGGGGCAGGTGCTTCGGGCGGTGAAACGGGCGGTCCATCATCCCGAACGGGTGGTCCTGGCCAACCGCATCGACGGCGTTTTCATCACCCCTACCGACATCAAAAACATCCTTCGGCTCATCCAAGGAAAGGGAGTGTAAGAGGATATGGCGATCAAGGACTATATTCGACAAAAATTTTTCCCGCACATGTGGTGCCCGGGATGCGGACACGGCATTGTCCTCAACAGCATGTTGCGGGCGGTGGAAGAGCTGGGCTTCAGCAAAAATGAAATCGTCATGGTCTCCGGCATCGGGTGTTCCTCCCGAATCTCGGGGTATGTGGATTTTCACTCTCTGCACACCCTCCACGGTCGGGCCCTGGCCTTTGCCACCGGTGTGAAGATGAGCCAGCCCGAGCTGAACGTGATCGTCCCCATGGGCGACGGTGACGCCCTGGCCATCGGCGGGAATCACTTCATTCATGCGGCCCGGCGGAACATCGCCATGACCGCGGTGGTCATGAACAATCGAATCTACGGAATGACCGGCGGGCAGTACTCCCCGCTTTCCGGATACGGCACCATCGCCTCCACCGCCCCCTACACCAATATCGACCATGACTTCGATATCGTGGAGCTGTCCAAAGCGGCCGGCGCCACCTACGTGGCCCGCACCACCACCTATCATGCCCAGCAGATGACCAAAATGCTCAAAGAGGCGATTCTGCACGACGGGTTTTCGGTGGTGGAGGTGCTGACCCAGTGCCCCACCTATTTCGGTCGGAAAAACAGACTGGGCAGCGCTGCGGATATGATGGAGTATTATAAAAAGAACACCACCCCCATCGGCTCCAAAGCCAAAGCGGAAAATCCGGAACTGCTCGAACGGGGGGTTTTTGTAAGAAAGGATTTACCCGAATACTGCAGCGAGTATGACAAAGTGATCGAAACGGCGATGAAAGGGCGTTCGTAATGGAAAGATGTCGATTGGTTTTTTCAGGCTCCGGAGGCCAGGGGGTCATCACCGCCGCGATCATTCTGGCGGAAGCCGCGGTTTTATACGACCACCTGATCGCCACCCAATCTCAGGTTTACGGCCCCGAGGCCCGGGGCGGTGCAACCCGGTCGGATGTGATCATCGCGGATACTGAAATTCACTATCCCAAGGTGACCCAGCCCAATGTCCTGGTCTGTCTGACCCAGGAGGCCTACACCAAATTCAATTCGATCATTCGGCCCGGCGGCACCCTGCTGATCGACTCCCGGTTCGTGAAAACCTACACCAAAGTGGATGCCCGGCAGGTGCAGGCGCCCATGTACCAGACGGTGATGGAGCAAATCGGCAAACCGATCGTCTTCAACATCTGCATGCTGGGGGTGGTCATCGGGCTCACTCAGGTGGTGGCATCCGATTCGATTCTCAAGGTCCTGGAAAAACGGATCCCCGCCGGATTTTTAGACATGAACCGGCAGGCCCTCGAATTGGGAATGGAGTTGGCGACTCAGGTCAAGGTCTGAATCCGATTGTCCGGTATTATCCGAAAGTCCCCGGCCTTTACGCCGGGGGCTTTTTCATGTTCCCGATCCACCCGTTTGCCGATTGCGCACCACCGATCCGGCGGCTTTTACAAAAAACTTAGTTCAAGACCTGAACGTGGACCCTTTGCCGCAGGGCGAAACCCGGCCCTGAGTGCTCCTGATTCGAAAAATCTCGCCGAACAAGCTTCAGGCGACCTTCGGAAAACAGCCGAATGCATTCCGGATAAAGCTTCCATTCTTCCTTCAATCCTTTTTCACGAACCGCATCCAGGCCCTCCTTTTCTTCAATGGGAAACGCCCGCTGCCCGATGATGGGCCCGGAATCCTCTCCGTAATCGATGAAATGGACCGTACCCCCGCCGATCTTGCAGCCGTACCGGTAGGTGTCTCCGTAGCCGTCCACACCGGGAAAGGCCGGCAGCAGGGCCGGATGGATATTCATGATGCGGGGATGCTCGGGATCGGTATTGACCCGGTCGATAAAATAGGGGGTCAGGTTCCGCATAAAACCGGCCAGCACCAGAAGATCGAACGGATAAGCGTCCATCTCATGCAGCAGCGCCGCCTCGGCAGCCGCCCGGGTCCGAAGAAATCCCTCCACCCGGGCCGGATCGACATCGGCGTGGAAAAGGTGCTGTTTGGCCCGAACCGCTCCAATGTCGAAATCCTCGGGGACCGAAATATCCCGGGGATCTTGCCGGTATCGACGGATAATGGACCCGTAATCGACGATAAACCGGGGAATCGAATGGCGCTCAGCCCGAGCCAGTCCCTTTGCCCGGGGGTTGTCGGCGCCCACGAACACCATCTTGGCATTGATCCCTCCCGATTCACAGGCATCAATAATGGCCTGTAAATTGGACCCTCCGCCCGATATGAACGCGCCGATCCGAATTTTTTCTTTCATTTGAGTGGTCTCCTGTTCGTAGAATCATCACGGGTACCAGGTATCAGAACCCGAAAAGGGTGTCAATCGGACAGAAGGAACTCGTATGACCTTCGAATTGTTCGGTTGACAAGGGTGACTCGGGTTACTATAATTTCTATATTTTAGCTCGAATGTCGTAAAGGAAAATACCGAGTCGATTTCCGGATCTTGAATCGACTCCATGCATGGATCCACTGAGAAATGCCGTTTTAAAGAAGGTTTCGGAAGCTAAAAATTCAGCAATTCACCTAAAGAAAGGATATCAATATTATGGCCGAAGGAATTATGGAAATCAGCGACAGCAGTTTTGAATCCGAAGTGTTGGAATCCGACAAGCCGGTACTGGTCGATTTCTGGGCCCCCTGGTGCGGCCCCTGCAAGGCGATCGGACCGGTGGTTGAAGACCTTTCCAAGGAGTACGGCGACAAGATCAAATTCGCCAAATGCAATGTGGACGACAACCCGGTCACGCCGGGGAAATACGGCATCCGAGCCATTCCGACCCTCATCTTTTTTCGGGACGGGGAAGTCGCGGACCAGATCACCGGCATGGTCGCCAAGGCCAAACTGGAAGAAGCCATCGGCAAACTCCTGTAGAATTCGCCTGATTTACAATGGACCGTGTCGATTATGATCTTGTGATTCTCGGCGGTGGGCCGGCGGGTCTCACTGCCGGCTTGTATGCGGCACGGGCCCGCTTGAACGCCGTTCTCATTGAAAAATCCTTTCTCGGCGGACAGGTCCTGATCACCGATTGGATCGAAAACTACCCGGGGTTCCCCGAGGGGATCACCGGTCCTCAGATGGTGAAGCTGATGAACGATCAGGCCGAGCGGTTCGGACTCAAAATCGAATCCGATGAAGCGATGTCGGTCAATTTTTCCGATTCGGTCAAAAAAATCCGTCTCAGCAACAAATCCATCACCGCCCGCGCCGTGATCATCGCCACCGGCGCCGGCCCCAAACGCTTGGGGGTGCCGGGCGAAGCGCAGTTTTTCGGAAAAGGAATCTCCACCTGCGCCACCTGCGACGGCCCTTTTTACCGGGATCGGGTCGCGGCCGCAGTGGGCGGCGGAGATACGGCCGTAAAAGAAAGCATTTTTCTCACAAAGTTCGTCAAAAAAGTGTATCTGATTCACCGGCGGGATCAATTCCGGGCCGAAAAAATTTTCAGGGAACGGGCCCTGGCCAACGGCAAAATCGATATCCTCTGGGACACGGTGGTGACCGGGATCAGCGGACTCGACCGCGTAGAAACGGTCCATGTTCGGAATGTCAAGACCGGGGAGGGCCGGGCTCTTCAGGCGGATGCGTTTTTCGTCTGGATCGGTATCCTGCCCAATGCCGACTTTCTCGGGGATGCCGTCAAGCGGGACGAACTCGGGTTTGTTGATGCGGATGCCGACATGGAAACCTCGGTCCCCGGCGTTTTCGCCGCCGGCGATGTGCGGGTCACCAGTTTCAGGCAGATCGCCACCGCCGTCGGAGACGGGGCCATTGCGGCCCATTCCGCGGAAAACTACATCGAAAACAGGGTCCAATGAAACAAAACATTATTTTTTGCATGATCTTATTCTTTGCGTTCCCGGGATGTTCCTGGTTCCAGGCCCGGGACGAAAAAACCGCCTATGAACTGGCCGAAGAGGGCATGAGCGCCTATGAAGACGGAAAATATCGCCCGGCCATTGAATCCTTTGAAAAGCTCAAAGACTGGTATCCGTTCAGTGAATACGCAAGTCTGGCCGCACTGAAAATCGCCGACGCCCATTTCCATTTGGGAGAATATGATGAGGCCATCTTCGCCTATGAAGGATTTGAGACCCTTCATCCGCGCAATGAAGCCATCCCCTATGTCATCTACCAGATCGGCACCAGCTACTACCGTCAGAGGGATACCATCGACCGGGACCAGAAAGCGGTCCGCCAGGCGCTGGACACCTATCGGCGTCTCATTCGGGATTATCCCAAGAGCGAATACTCGGCCAAAGCCGAAGGCCATCTCAAGGAATGCCTGAAAAGCCTGGCCGGGCATGAGTTCTATGTGGGGCTTTTTTATTTCAAAAATAAAAAATATGAACCGGCCCTGAGCCGCTTCAAGACCATCCTCACCGAATACCCGGACGTCGGTATTCATCAGAAGGCGCTGCACTATCTGGCACTCTGCGAAGCGTCCCTCAAGAAACAACGTCAGAACAATTAGGTCCCTCCCCTTCTGCCGTCGCTTCGGGTAAAAGCGAAGCGGCGACAAAAAACCGCTTTACACCCATATCAATTCGCTTTATAGTACGCGTTTCTGTTTTTTAGAGACTTAGGGGCGAAAAGAATTCGAATACCTCTGTAAAGGAGAGAATGAAATGTCTAAAATATGCGAAATCTGCGGAAAAAAGGCCCGGGTCGGCAATCATGTCAGTCATGCCCACAACCTCAACAAGCGCCGGTTCAAACCCAATCTTCAGCGGGTTCGGGCCATGGAAAGCGGCCGGGTGACTCGAAAACTGGTCTGCACCACCTGCATCAAATCGAACCGGGTGGCCAAGGCGCCTTAACTGTCGATTCGATGCACTCGGTTGATCTGTTTCACCTTTTTCAAGGCCGAAAGGACCCGGTCGAGGTGCTCGGTGTCCTTTACGGCCAACGTAAAAATGCTGTCCACGGTTTTGTCGTCCCGAATCTCCGAATGGGCATTGACGATATTGGCGCCGTTTTTGCTGATATTGGACGCCAGATCCGCCAGCAGTCCGACCCGGTCCAGAGAGCGAATGTGAATCTTGACCGGGTAGGTCTCGTTTGAATCATCGGTCCAAGAGACATTGATTTTGCGATCCGGGCTCATCTGCAGGGCATTGACACAGTTGGCCCGGTGGACGGTCACCCCGCGGCCCCGGGTGATATACCCGGTGATCGGGTCCCCGGCTACCGGCTGACAGCATTTGCCGAACCGGACCAGAATATCATCCATGCCTTTGACGGTCACACCGGGGCCCGTTTTTTTCCGCCGCACCCGATGAATGATTTTGTCGAGAAAATTTCCGTGTAGGTCCTCGCCCTCTCCTTCCTCCGACTCACCGTCGCCGGTTTTATTGAGATATTTCTTCGCTATTTGAAGCGGAGTGATTTTCCCGTAGCCGACATTGGCGATTAAGTCATCCAGGGTCTTGAATCCGAACTCCTCCATCACCTGATTCATTTCATCGGATTTGATCTGTCCGCTGAAGCTGATCTTGTATTTTCGAAAGGCTTTTTCGCACATCTCCCGACCCAGGGTAATCGACCGCTCCTTCTCCTGGGTTTTGATCCATTGCCGGATCCGGGACCGGGCCTTTACCGTTTTGACGAAACTGAGCCAGTCTTTGCTCGGATGATGGTTTTTGGAGGTGATGATCTCCACCACATCTCCGGTCTGGAGTTCATGCTTGAGCGGCGCCATGCGGCCGTTGACCTTGGCCCCGGTACACTGGTTGCCCACTTCGGTGTGGATGAGATAGGCGAAATCGACCGGCGTGGACCCCTTGACCAGAGACCGAATCTCTCCCCGGGGCGTAAACACATAAACTTCGTCGGGGAACAGATCGATTCGAACACTCTCCAGAAATTCGTCGGGATCATTGATGGAGGCCTGATTTTCAATCAAAGTCTGAAGCCAGGCGAACTTCTGGCTGATGTTTTCGTCCACCTGTTTGCCCTCTTTATACCCCCAGTGGGCCGCGATTCCGGCGTTGGCCACCCGGTCCATCTCATAGGTGCGAATCTGAATCTCCACCCGCTCACCATAGGGACCGATCACCGTGGTATGAAGGGATTGATACATATTGGGTTTGGGCCGGCCGATATAATCTTTGAATTTGATGTCGATGGGTTTCCAGAGAGCGTGCAGCACCCCGAGGGCCTCATAGCAGTGGGATTTGGTGTCGGTGATGATCCGGAAGGCCACGATGTCGTATACATCCTCGAACTCGAGATTCTGCTGAAGCATCTTTTGATAAATACTGAAAAAATGCTTGTATCGCCCGGTCACCTCGCAGGGGAGATTCGATTTTTCCAATTCCTTTCGAATCAGGTCCCGAACCGATTCCAGGTAGTTCTCGCGCTCTGCCTGGTCCTTGCTGACCAGACCTCGGATTTTCGAGTATTCCTCCGGATGGATATACCGGAAGGAGGTATCTTCCAGCTCCTTTTTCATCCAGTAAATCCCGAGTCGGGAAGCGATGGATGCATAAATATCGAGGGTTTCCTGGGAAATGGACCGTTTCTTTTCCTCCTTTCGATGGTATTTGAGGGTGCGCATGTTGTGAAGCCGATCGGCCAGCTTGATCAGTATCACCCGAATATCGTCGGCCATGGCCAGAATCATTTTCCGAATGCTTTCGGCATGCCGCTCCTGAGCGCTGTGGGAGTGGACCTTGCTGAGCTTTGTCACGCCCGAAACGATGTGGGCGATATCCTTGCCGAAATCCGCTTCGATCTCCTCCAGGGTGGCATGGGTGTCTTCGACCACATCATGCAAAAGTCCGGCCGCAATGCTGATCGGGTCCAGCCGCATATCGGCCAGGATATAGGCCACCTCCAGCGGATGGGAGAGATAGGGCTCCCCGGACAACCGCACCTGTCCGTCATGGACCCGGGCCGAATAGATATAGGCCTTGTCGATAATATCCAGGTCCGATTCCGGATTGTTTTCCAGGACTTTATCGATAATGTCGCTGATACGAATCATAATTTAAAAAACGAAAATGCCGGCCCTGCGCTCATGGAAGGACCGGCATTTCCAAAGAGCATCCTCAATAGGCTTTTGCAAACACCACCCGTTCACGGCTTTTTCCACCGCAGCAGATGCAGGCCCCCTCCTCCCGGTGCGGGGTCAGGGGAATACACCGAATGGTCACCTGAAGGTCTTCCTTAATTTTGGCCTCACACTCATCGGAACCGCACCAGTGGGACAGGGCGAAGCCGCCGTGAA
Organism: uncultured Desulfobacterales bacterium; assembly: GCA_964573705.1. Lineage (GTDB taxonomy): Bacteria > Desulfobacterota > Desulfobacteria > Desulfobacterales > Desulfococcaceae > JAABSQ01. Next base: position 16,623 of record CAZNLT010000006.1, on the reverse strand, counting down.
TCTCGGGCGTTTCCCGATTCTTCGGGGTAAAATAATCATAAAAATCGCTCTTTTCATCGATGTCCCGGGTATTCTCTTCGCGAAATGCTTTGGCCCGTGCAAAGAGAGTGGCCTGGATTTCATCCAAAATATCGGCAACCGTCTGAACAAATCGGTCCCGGGGAATAGAGGTTCGGTCCCGGTGGGCTTTATCCCGACGGCCCACGAAAAGCGAATTATTTGCGATATCCCGAGGGCCGATCTCCACCCGAAGGGGAATCCCCTTCTTGATCCATTCCCATCCCCGGGCCCCGCCGATGTTTCGGTCATCCACCTCCACCCGTAGCCGGTTGTGATGATAATACAGATCCCGGAGTTCCCGGACCAGGGATTGAGTGAATTCCATGACCGCGCCCTGTTCATCGGGATTTCGAAAAATCGGCATCAGCACCAGATGGGAGGATGCCACCCGGGGCGGCAAAATAATTCCGTCATCGTCCCCATGGGTCATGATCACCCCCCCGATGAGGCGGGTGGAGGTTCCCCAGGAGGTGGTCCAGGCGTAGGATTCGGTCTCCTGGGGTGTCTGAAACCTGATCTCGGATGCCTTGGCGAAATTTTGCCCCAGAAAATGGGAGGTGCCCGCCTGAAGCGCCTTTCGGTCCTGCATCATGGCCTCGATGCAGAGGGTGTCCACCGCTCCCGGAAACCGCTCTGAGGCGGTTTTTCGCCCTTTGATCACCGGCATGGCCAGGCAATTTTCGGCAATATCGGCATAGACGTCCAGCATCTGCATCGTGCGCGCCATGGCTTCCTCGTCCGTGGCGTGAACCGTATGTCCCTCCTGCCATAAAAATTCGCTGGTCCGCAGAAAAATCCGGGTCCGCATTTCCCAACGAACCACATTGCACCATTGGTTGATCAGCAGGGGAAGGTCCCGGTAACTGTTCACCCATTTGGAAAAAGAATCCCCGATAATGGTCTCCGAGGTGGGCCGAACCACCAACGGTTCGGTCAGTTCTGCCGCCGGAACCAATCCGCCTTCCGGCCCTTTTTCGAGTCGATGGTGGGTGACCACGGCGCATTCCTTGGCGAAACCCTCTACATGTTGGGCTTCCTTTTCGAGAAAACCGAGGGGGATGAACAGAGGAAAATAGGCGTTCTTGACCCCGGTGGCCTTGAACGCATCATCCAGATCCCGAACGATGTTCTCCCAGAGCGAGTAGCCCCAGGGCTTGATCACCATGCAACCCCGCACCGGCGAGCGGTCCGCCAGATCCGATGCTCGAATGACCTGCTGGTACCATTCCGAATAGTCCTCTGCCCGTGTCGGCTCGATCGCCGTTTTGTCCTGTTTCGCCATGTCGTCCTTTCTCAACTCATGCGCAAAATTATACGAATATTCAAACCTGTTTTTTTATGAAGTCTCATCAAGGGAATCTCCAAATTCCCGTACCGCCTCCAGCAGCACTTCCACGATCTGTTCCTGGGGAAATTTTCGAATCACCTCGCCTTTTTTGAAGAGAATGCCCTCTCCATCACCGCCGGCCACCCCGACATCGGCCTCTCTGGCCTCCCCCGGTCCGTTGACCACGCATCCCATAATCGCCACTTTAACGGGATGGGGATTTGACAGCAGTGCCCGCTCCACCTGTTCTGCGATGTCGAAAAGATCGATTTTACAGCGCCCGCAGGTAGGACAGGATATGATCTCCGGGCCATGCCGGCGGATGCCCAGTCCCTTCAGAATTTCATACCCGACCCGCACCTCTTCTACCGGATCACGGGTCAGGGATACCCGCAAGGTGTCCCCGATCCCCTCGGCCAGCAACATTCCGATTCCGAGGGCGGATTTGACGATGCCGGCATACAACCCCCCGGCCTCGGTCACCCCCAGATGCAGCGGATAGTCGCACTGTTCCGACAGGAGGCGATAGGCCGCCACCGTCCGTTCCACATCCGATGCTTTCAGGGATATTTTGATGGAACGAAAATCCAGCGCCTCCAGGATTTCTACATGCCGCAGAGCGCTTTCCACCATGCCTTCGGGAGTCGCCCCATTATATTTCTTCAGGATGTCCTTTTCAAGGGACCCCGAGTTGACGCCGATACGAATCGGAATGTTCCGTTCGCCGGCGCAATCCACCACCGCTTGAACCTTATCGGTACCGCCGATGTTGCCTGGATTGAGCCGAAGTCCGTCGGCTCCGGCCCGAGCCGCCGCCAGCGCCAGACGGTGATCGAAATGGATATCGGCGATCAGGGGAATAGAGATTTCCTTCTTGATGTCGGCGATGGCCGAGGCCGCCTGCCGGTCGGGAACCGCCACCCGAATGATTTCACAGCCGGCCGCCTCCAGCCGGCGGATTTGGGCCACCGTGGCTGCCACATCCTGAGTGAAAGTATTGGTCATGGACTGGACGGCCACCGGAGCCCGCCCCCCCACCGGCACATCGCCGACCCGAACCCGTCGCGTGTTTTTTCGTCTCGTTGCAAAGATGGTCATAATCGCCCGAATTGTAAAGGTCTTATAGGATAGAGTCAATAACAGAGAACAAAGCACCGTTCAAGCAAAATGAGATAACTCGAAGGCCGTAAACACTCGGCACATGCCCTTCGGTAGCCGCAAATTTTTCTAAAATTCAGAAAAAGGAACAATGATCAAAGCCGTAAAAAGAAAGGAAGGGGAAAGGGTTCCGGCAAGAATGCGTCGGAATCGTTTATTAAAACGACCGCTTCCACCAGCACCTTTTTAAAGCGGCCCCGGTGGAGAATCGTTTTTTTCCGGCGATGGTTAATAAGGTGTCGGTTCCGAAGCCGAATCACCCGGTTTCGAATATTTCCGTTCGAGAGGAAACGACCCGTTACCGGAAAAACGGGTTGTACTGTTTTTCCCGACCAATGGTGGTCTCCGGCCCATGGCCGCAGTAGACTTTGGTTTCTTCCGGCAGGACAAATAGTTTTTCCCGAACGCTGGAGATAAGGGTGTTGTAATCCCCTCCCGGCAGATCGGTTCGGCCGATGGAGCCCGAGAACAGGGTATCCCCTACGAAAACATGACCGTCGGTGTACAGGGCGATGCCGCCGGGGCTGTGGCCGGGGGTATGGCGAACCGCCAGGGTGATATTGCCGAAGGAGATGGTATCCCCGTCAGACAATGTGGTGTCGGGTTTAGGGGAATTTTCGGCGGACAACCCGAAAGAGGCGGCGGCGCTGGACAACTGCGTCAGCATGGGCGCATCCTCCGAGTGAATCAGAATGGGGGCGCCGGTGGCGGATTTCAATTTCTTATTGGCGCCCACATGATCGAAGTGGCCGTGGGTGTTGATGATCTGTTTGACCTGAAGCTTCAGTTCGGCCAGTCGCATCAGAATCCGGTCCGCATCCCCGCCCGGATCGATCACGGCGGCCTCTTTGGTCTCTTCACATCCCAACATATAGCAATTGGCCATGATCGGCCCGACTTCCATACTTTCGATAATCATCATCCGTTCCTTTTTCGAACCTTTTCAGGTATCGTCATTTCCGGCCGCCGCCCGGGCACGGCGGATCAGATCCACCAGGGTGGCGACCTTGGGTTTGGGTTTGGCCGCGGCCAGCGAATCGAATTCCGAGGGCGCCATATGCGCCCTTAGATAAGCCACCACGTCGAAGCGCTCCCACCAGCAGTCGATCACCTTCCAGCACTGGGGCGGCGCCTGACCGCTGGTCCGGCAGTATTGAAAGGTGACCGGCCCGCCCAGTCGCGGGCAGCGTCTTTCCAGCTCATCGTATTGATCGGGCTTCATGAACGGCTCTTCAGCAGTTCCGGTTTGGGGTAATTTTGGAATATCGACTCACCCTGCGCGATTTCCGTGTCGCTCAATTCATAGTTTTCCAGCTCCCCGCAAAAATAACGTTCATAAGCGCCGAGGTCAAGGAGGCCGTGCCCGCTCCAGTTGAAGACGATGACTTTTTCCTTGCCCTCCTCCTTGGCTTTTCTGGCCTCTTCCACGACGACGGCCAAGGCATGGGTGGTCTCGGGCGCAGGAATGAACCCCTCGGTCCGGGCGGTCAGCACGCCGGCCTGGTAGGCGTCCAGCTGGGTCACCGATCTGGGGGTGATCAGGCCTTCGGTCACCAGCTGGCTCACAGTGGGCGCCATGCCGTGGTAGCGGAGCCCGCCGGCATGAAAAGGGGGCGGCACAAAGGCGTGACCCAGGCTGTGCATGGGCAGCAGCGGGGTGTACCCGGCGGTATCCCCATGATCGTACACAAAGGGGGCCTTGGTCAGGGTGGGGCAGGCGGCCGGTTCCACCGGATAGATTTCCACCTGTTTTCCGTTCATCTTATCCAGCACAAACGGAAAGGCCAGTCCGGCGAAATTGCTGCCGCCGCCGGCGCATCCCACCACCACATCCGGATAAAGACCGATCTTTTCAAACTGCTTCCGGGCCTCCAGGCCGATGATGGTCTGGTGAAGCATGACATGGTTGAGCACGCTGCCCAGGGAGTACCGGGTCTTGCCCGAACCGTCGGCCACCGCCGCCTCGATGGCCTCGCTGATGGCGATGCCGAGGCTGCCGGGGGTGTGGGGGTCTTTTTCGAGGGCTTCCCGACCCGCCCGGGTTTCGGGGCTGGGGCTGGGGACGCATTTTCCGCCCCAGGCCGCCATCATCGACTTACGGTACGGCTTCTGGTCAAAGCTGACCCGAACCATGAAAACCTTGCACTCCAGTCCGAACTGAGAACAGGCATAGGAAAGTGCGCTTCCCCACTGACCGGCGCCGGTTTCAGTGGTCACTCTTTCAATCCCGAACACCTTGTTATAATAGGCCTGGGGCACGGCTGTATTGGGTTTGTGGCTGCCGGGAGGGCTGACGCTCTCATTTTTAAAGTAGATCTTGGCCGGGGTTTCGAGCGCTTTTTCCAGTGAAATGGCCCGGACCAGGGGAGCAGGTCGCCAGGTCGCCAATACTTCCAGCACCGGCTCGGGGATGTCGATCCAGCGCTGATCACTGACCTCCTGTTCGATCAGATTCATGGGAAACACCGGTGCAAGATCCTCGGCTTTCACCGGGTTGCCGTCCGGTCCCAGGGGCGGATTCATTTTTATGTCCGCGAGGATATTGTACCACCGGCGGGGCATTTCATCTTCAGTCAACAGAATTTTTCTGGCTTCCATATTATTTCGCTCCTTGCTTGGTCTTTTCGGTATCGGCGGAGGGATGTTCACTCTGAGCCCGTCGTTTCACCACACCGGGCCGGCCTTTCACCGGCGAGAAATAGGCCTCGGACTCCTCCGGACGGACCGGCTGGTACCCTCTTTCGGCCGGAGAGTCTAGCGGTATCTCGGTCTCTTCATTCAGGTCGGCCGTGATATCCCCCCTATCCAAGGCCAAATGGACGCTGTCGAGAATCCCGTTGATAAAGGCGCCGGATTCTTCGGTTCCGAATTTTTTCCCGATGTCGATGGCCTCGTTGATGGAGACCTTGGCCGGTATGTCTTCCCGGAACAGCATTTCGTATACCGCCACCCGCATGATGTTCCGATCCACACAGGACATGCGGCTGATCTTCCAATGGCTGGAAAACCGTTCGATCAGCCGATCGATCTGCAGCCGGTAGGTCATTACCCCCAGAGTGATCTCCTCAAAGAAGGAATGCTCCGAATCCGCTTCTTGGAAACATCGGAAAAACAGGGTCAAAGCCTCCCGGGAAAAATTCCGTCGGCTGTCCATGTAATAAAGGGCTTGAAGGGCCAGTTCTCGGGATTTTCTTCGATTTTGCATGGTGATTGTCAGTCTTGATCCACCGCCTGCATCAGATTGGCCATTTCGATGGCGCTCATGGCCGCGTCCCATCCCTTGTTGCCGGCCTTGGTACCGGCCCGTTCAATGGCCTGCTCGATCGTGTCGGTGGTCAGGATGCCGAAAATCACAGGAATTTCCGCTTGCAGCCCAACCGCGGCAATCCCTTTGGAGACCTCCGCACAGACATAATCATAATGGGAGGTGGCTCCTCGAATCACGGCGCCCAGGCAGATGACGGCATTATAGCGGCCCCGGCCCGCCATTTTTTTGGCCAGCAGCGGAATCTCAAACGCCCCCGGCACCCGGACCACATCCACATCCTCGTCCCGGGCCCCGGATCGAATCAGCCCGTCCATGGCCCCGCCCACCAGTCGCTCGGTAATAAAATCATTGAACCGGCTGACCACGATCGCGAACTTTTTTCCCTCCGCAATCAGATTTCCTTCGATGTGTCTCGGCATGACTATCTCCTCTATCCTCGTTTGATATTCTTTTCAGGAATTTTTCGGTTCAGGTTGAGGGTATGCCCCATCTTGAGCTTTTTGCATTCCAGGTAGCAGAGATCAAACTCATTGGGCGGCACCTCGATCGGCACCTGCTCCACCATGCTCAGACCATAGCCTTGAAGCCCGATCATCTTCTTGGGATTGTTGGTCAGGAGCCGCATCTTCCTGACCCCGAGGTCCACGAGCATTTGGGCGCCGATGCCGTAATCCCGAAGATCGTCCTTAAATCCCAGTTCAACGTTGGCCTCCACCGTGTCCAGGCCTCGCTTCTGTTGAAGTTCGTATGCCCGAAGCTTGTTTACCAGCCCGATCCCCCGGCCCTCTTGCCGCAGATAGAGAACCACACCGGAAGCCTCCTGGCTGATCATGTGCATCGCCTTATGAAGCTGTTCCCCGCAGTCGCAGCGGAGAGAACCGAAGATGTCCCCGGTCATGCATTCGGAATGGACCCGCACCAGTATCGGTTTTTCCGGATCGATTTCTCCCTTCACCAGGGCGATATGGGTCAAATTGTCCAGGCTGTTCTCATAGGCGATGATTTTGAACTCCCCCCCGTGAAGGGTGGGCAGCTCCGCCTGGGCCGCCGGGCGCACGAAGGATTCGTTTCGAAGTCGATATTCCACCAGATCGGCGATGGTGCAGATGCCGATCCCGTGCTCTTCGCTGAACTGCTCCAGGGCGGGCATGCGTGCCATGGTGCCGTCATCATCCATAATTTCGCAGATCACCCCGGCCGGTTTAAGCCCGGCCAGGCGGGCCAGATCCACCGATCCTTCGGTCTGGCCGACCCGGACCATGACGCCACCGTTTCGGGCCCGAAGAGGAAAAATATGGCCCGGCCGGGCCAGATCGCCAGGGGTACATTCATCCGATACCGCCGTCAGAATAGTGGTGGCCCGATCCGCCGCCGAAATCCCGGTGGTGACGCCCCGCTTGGCCTCGATGGAGACGGTAAATCCGGTTTCGAATTGTGAGGTGTTGTTGTCTACCATCATGGGCAGTTCAAGGGCGTCCACCTTCTCTCCGGTCAGGGAAAGGCAGATCAATCCCCTTCCGAATTTGGCCATAAAATTGATTGCTTCAGGGGTGACCTTTTCGGCCGCCATGGTCAAATCGCCCTCGTTTTCACGATCCTCGTCGTCCACCAGGATGACTATCCGGCCGGCCCTGATTTCTTCGATCGCCTTGTCTATGCTGATCCGTGGCATGGTTGCTTCCTTATCTCCTTGTTCCCGCTTTGAATTTCACCAATTAAGTCCCCGGTCCCCGTGGGAGCTCGACCGAAGGCTTAATTCCTAATAACTTAAAGAAATCCGTTCTTGGCCAGAAACGCCATATCGATGACGTTTTCCGTTTCCCCGCCGGTTTTCGGCCCCTGTCCTCGAATCAGAAATCGGGCCACATATTTGCCGATCATATCGGTTTCGATGTTGACCCAATCCCCGGCGTTTTTGTACCCTACCGTGGTCAGATTGGCGGTATGAGGAATGATGCTGACCTCGAAGTCGCCTTCCCCCAGCCTGTTGATGGTGAGGCTGACCCCGTCCACGGCCACCGATCCCTTGGGTATCATTTGGGCGGTCAGCTCGGGGGACACATCAAAAGAGATGATGACGGCGTTGCTCAAGGTCTTTCGATCGGTGACCCGCCCTTTTCCGTCGATATGGCCGGAAACCAGGTGACCGTCCAACCGGTCGGAGAGACGCAGGGCCCGTTCCAGATTGACCCGATCTCCGATTTTGGCATCCACCAGGGTCGTCCGTCCCACCGTTTCAGGGGATACATCCACTGTGAAGCGTTTTCCGTCGAGAGTCGTGGCGGTCAGGCACGCGCCGCTGACGGCGATGCTGTCACCGACTTGGGTATGGATCAAGGGGAAATCGGCTTGAATGGTCAGTCTTTTTCCTCGGCCCGCAGCATTCACGCCTGTGATGGCGCCCAGCCCCTCTATAATCCCCGTAAACATAATGATCGTATTCCTGTATTCCTCTGTGGAACCGTAAAAATTCTTTTCCCGATCAGAAAAAATTGGATCATAAACCGCCTGAAAAACTCACCAGGTTTTGGTTCTATCGATATATCCCTGAATCATCATATCCTCACCGAACCGGTGAATCTCGGTATCCCGAATGGGAATGCACTGCCGCATGTAATCGGGCCCCGGCCCTGAACAGATCGGGACCCCGTCGTCCCCGCCAAGAATCTTGGGCGCATAGAAAAAGCAGATTTTGTCGACGATCCGGGAATGGAGCGCGGAGGTGATTACCCGGCTTCCCCCCTCGATCAGCAGGCTGGTGATCCCGATATACCCGAGTCGGCTCATGAGCAGGGGCAGGTTGATGCGGCCGTCTTTCAGCGGGGCCTTCAGCACGCGAATGGATCGGTTCTTAAAAAATAGTTTCTTCTTCTCCGGCACCGCGTCTCCGATGACCAGAATGGTTTCCGCATCGGAGTCGAGATTCAGGATTTTGGCATCCGTGGGGATCGACAACCGGGTATCCAGAATGATTCGGGTGGGATCGAGTCCTATTTGTCCTTCCAATCGGGTCGTCAGGCTTGGATCATCTGCGAGAACCGTTCCGATGCCCACCAGAATGCCATCCACTCCATGCCGGATCCGGTGAACATATTCACGGGATTTTTCTCCGGACACCCATTTGGAATCACCGGTGCGGGTGGCGATCCGGCCATCCAGAGTGGCTGCGCATTTTAAAATGACGAAGGGCTGTTTGGCCGTAATGTACTTGATGAAAATTTCATTCAGCTTTCGAGCTGCATTTTCAAGCACCCCCACCTCTACCTCGATCCCCCGGGACCTGAGAAACGCGTTTCCACCGCCGCGTACATCAGGGTTGGGATCCTCCATCGCCACCACCACCCGATGAATCCCCGACCGGATCACCCGGTGTGTGCAGGGGGGGGTTCTTCCCTGATGGTTGCATGGCTCCAGAGTGACGTACAGGGTCGCCCCGCGGGCCGATTCCCCGGCATCCTCCAGGGCGTGAATTTCGGCATGAGGGCCGCCCACCATGCGGTGAAAGCCTTGCCCCACGATTTTTCCGTCCCGAACCACCACCGCTCCGACCATCGGGTTGGGAGAGGTATATCCCCATCCCTGCCGAGCCAGATCCAGAGCCGCCTCCATGAAATCGGCATCGGTTTTCAGCACGTTTTCCCACCTTCCGCCTGGAGATCCTTCCTTTCCCGATCCAGAAGCCGCTTCAGTTCCGACATAAAATCATTGACATCCTTGAACTCCCGGTAGACCGAAGCGAACCGTACATACGCCACATCATCCAGGTCATGGAGCTTGGACATGATCTTTTCACCGATGATTCGGGAAGGAATCTCCTTTTCTTCGCTTTCCCGAAGATCCCGCTCCAGTTCATCCAAAAAGGCCTCGATGGCGTTCATGCTGATGCCCCGCTTTTCACAGGCCCTCAGGATTCCCAGCCGGACCTTTTCCCGGCTGAAAATTTCCCGGCGGCCGTCCTTTTTAATGATCATCACCGGGATCTCTTCGATGTGCTCGAAGGTGGTGAAGCGCCGCCCGCAGTCGATGCATTCCCGGCGCCGGCGAACCGAGTTTCCGTCTTTGCTCAGGCGGGAGTCGATGACCTTATTGTTCACCTCTCCGCAGAAGGGGCACTTCATGGCAGATCCACCTGACCCCCGGCGTCCACCTGAATCACCTCCACCTCCGCCTCCTGAAACAGGGTCTCGGACATGGTGTCGGCATATCCGGAAAGATAATAGATTTTTTTGATTCCCGCATTGATGATCATTTTGGCACAAATGGAACAGGGCAGATTGGTGCAGAAAAGGACCCCGTCTTTGATGGAAGCGCCGTGATAGGCGGCCTGTATGATGGCGTTCTGTTCGGCATGGATTCCCCGGCAGAGTTCGTGGCGCTCGCCCGACGGCACCTGCATTCGTTCCCGCATGCACCCCACTTCGGTGCAGTGGGCGATCCCCGACGGGGCCCCGTTGTATCCGGTGGACAGCACCCGTTTATCCCGAACGATGACCGCGCCCACGGCCCTTCGGGTGCAGGTGGACCTTTTGGCCACCAATACCGCAATATCCATAAAATAAGCCTCCCATGAAGGGCGGTCGGCGCCAAAAGCCATTTCAGTTCAAGGTCTCGATATCAGGGTAAACAGGAAACCGAATGCACAGTTCCCGCACCTGTTCCCGAACGCTTTGGATGACATCCGCATGATGGGGATTCCGAAGCACCGCCACCATCATATCGGAAACGGCGATCATTTCATTCCGACCCATGCCCCGAGTGGTCACCGCCGGAGTGCCGACCCGGATCCCGCTGGTGATCCGCGGGCTGAGGGTGTCGAAAGGCACCGCATTCTTGTTGACCGTAATGCCGGCCCGTCCCAGTGCCGCCTCGGCGTCTTTGCCGGTGGTGTCCAGGCTTCTCAGATCCACCAGAAGCATGTGGTTGTCGGTGCCGTGGGAAACCAGCTTCACCCTCATTTCCGTCAACCGGTCGGCCAATATGGCGGCGTTTTCAATGGTTTTCTTCTGATAGGCTTTGAATTCAGGGGTTTCGGCCTCTCTGAATGCCAGGGCTTTGGCCGCAATGGTATGCATCAGTGGCCCCCCCTGAATTCCCGGAAAAATCTGGCTGTTGATGCAGGCGCAATAATCATTCCGGCTCAGGATCAGACCGCCCCGGGGGCCCCGTAGGGTTTTATGGGTGGTGGAGGTCACCACATCGGCATGGGGAATCGGCGAGGGATGCACCCCGGCGGCAACCAGGCCCGCGATATGGGCCATGTCCACCATAAGGCAGGCATCCACCGACCGGGCGATTTGAGCAAAGGCGGCAAAATCGATGATCCGCGGGTAGGCGCTGGCCCCGGCCACGATCATTCGCGGGCGGTGAGTTTCGGCCAGCCGGGCCACCTCCTCATAATCGATGCGGCCGGTATCCTCCCGAACCCCATAGTGAATAAAATGAAACAGCTTCCCTGAAAAACTGGCGGGGCTGCCGTGGGTCAGGTGCCCGCCATGAGCCAGGTCCATGCCCAAAACAGTGTCACCCGGTTGGAGAAGTGAAAAATAGACCGCCATATTGGCCTGTGATCCGGAATGGGGCTGGACATTGGCATATTCGGCGTCAAACAGATGTTGCGCCCGCTCAATGGCGAGTTTTTCGGCCACATCCACAATCTCGCAACCGCCGTAATAGCGGTTGTCCGGATATCCTTCCGCATATTTGTTGGTCAGAATGCTTCCCTGCACCGCCATAACCTCGCGGCTGGCGATGTTTTCGGAGGCGATCATTTCGAGCGTAAACCGTTGCCGCGCCAGTTCATCAGCAATGACACCTGCAATCTCAGGGTCTATCTTCTCAATATTTTTCAAGTCCAAGACACTCCCCCTATCACCGGATCAGCGATCCTGATCAGCCGATGCTGTCGAATTTTTCCAACCGGGCCTGGTGACGCCCCCCTTCGAAAGGGGTCTCTATCCAGATGTCTACGATTTCCCGGGCCAGAATGTCTCCGATGACCCGCCCGCCGAGCACCAGAATATTGGCGTTGTTGTGCAGCTTGCTCATTTTAGCGGAGAAGACATCGTTGCACAAAGCCGCTCGAACATGAGGAAACCGATTGGCCACCATGGACATGCCGATGCCGGTGCCGCAGATCAGTATCCCCCGATCAAATCGTCCTTGGGAAACCGCCTCTGCCACTTTGATACCGAAATCGGGATAATCCACAGACAATTCATCAAAGGTGCCGACATCTTCGACCTGAAGACCCGCCTTGTCGGTGAGGTATGTTTTGATCCGCTCCTTGAGAGCGAATGCCGCATGGTCGCACCCGATGACGATCGGCTTCTGATTTTCGTCCATGAACTGTTCCTTTTATGTTCTCGGAAAGAGATTGTCCCCCCGCATAATCCCTAAAAAACACATCGGCAGCGTTCAAATAAAACGCCGCTCTCACTAAAGTACGCATGAAAAGTTTAACGTACCATTATAAAGACAGACCGAATGTATCGCAAGTGAAAATATTTTTCTTCCGCTGTATCGGAAGGATAACCCGTCGGTGGGCTCGGGATTTCTGCTCTGAAAATACCGGAAACCGATTAGAGAACGAATCTTTACCTTTTGGTAATATACGCGTCATCTTTTGGTAATGTAATCGTTTTATATTTCCGTTCAATGATTGACAGTGAAAATAAATCCGAAAGTAAAAATGAAGAAATCAAGTTAACAGGAGGCAAAAAAATGCATCGTAAACGATCTTTTACTCAACTGGCTGTCGCGTTGATCCTGGCCGGGTCCATTCTGGCCGTCGGAGCGGGAGGTGCTCTGTCCGCCCCCGACCAAGCCCAAAGCCTGATGCTTCCCGCCAATATCACGGAACTGGCGGAAAAAGCCAAGCCGGCGGTGGTCAATATCCGCACCGTCAAGAACCGGGGGGATGAAAGCCGGGTTTTTCGGCACTTTTTCGGGGAGCAGGACAATCCCTTTCGGGACTTTTTCGGTCCATTCCGGGAACGGGAGCCGGGCCGTCAATTCAAACAGCAGAGCCTGGGATCCGGCTTTGTCATCGACAATGAAGGATTTATCGTCACCAACAACCACGTGGTCGAAGGGGCCGACGAGATCAAGGTCCGACTGCCCGACGATAAAGAATACGACGCCGAAATCGTGGGCCGTGACCCCAAAACCGACCTGGCCCTGATTCGGGTGGATTCGACCCAAGGGTTGGAACCCCTTAGAATGGGCAATTCGGAAACTTTGAAGGTCGGGGAATGGGTGGTGGCCATCGGCAGCCCCTTCGGCCTGGAGCAGACCGTGACGACCGGTATCGTCAGCGCCAAGGGACGGGTCATCGGCGCCGGCCCCTATGACGACTTCATTCAGACGGATGCCTCCATCAACCCCGGCAACAGCGGCGGTCCCTTGCTCAATCTGAAAGGCGAGGTGGTCGGCATCAATACCGCCATCATCGCAAGCGGCCAGGGTATCGGGTTCGCCATTCCGATCAATATGGCCAAAGGAATCATCGCCCAGCTCAAGACCGAAGGCGCGGTCACCCGGGCCTGGCTGGGGGTCGGGATTCAGGATCTGACTTCTGAAATAAAGGAGTATTACGGCATCCGAGAAAAAGACGGCGTCCTCATTACCCAGGTATTCGAAGGAGATCCAGCGGACGAAGCCGGTATTCAGGAAGGTGATGTGGTGATCTCCGTCAACGACCTTCCGGTGGATTCAAGCCGGGGTCTTTCCGCCGCCATCGCCAATCTGCCGGTGGGTGAAAATGCCTCGATCAAGGTCCTTCGGGACGGTGATGAAAAAACCTATCGAGTCAAGTTGACCAAGCGGACCGATGAGGAGCGAATCGCTCAGGGCGATAAAACCGAAAAGGATGACCTCGGCCTCGGTCTCTCCTCCCTGCAACCCGACATCGCCCGAAGACTCGGCTATGACCGAAACGCCAAGGGGGTCCTGGTGACGCTGGTGGAACCGGGCAGTAAAGCCGATCGCACCGGAATTCGCCAGGGAGACCTGATCATGGAGGTCAACCACAACCCGGTGGAAACGGTGAAAGAGTTCCGGGAGAAGATGGATAAAATCGACTCCGGAGAATCGGTTCGTTTTCTGATGCGGCGCGGCAATGCCGGTTTGCTGGTGGCAACATTGACCAAATAATGTTAACTTTTGCGGAAAAAAAAGCGGAGCCTGAAGGCTTCGCTCTTTTTTTTGGGTGATGGTTTCCATAAATTGGAAAAATGTTTTGAATCAGGTATAATATTTTGTTCCCTCCATCTTCTCCCCTGGTTTGATGAATTTAAAAGAACTTCTTTTCTAAAAATCGAAATATGTGAATATTCCCTCGAATTGTGATCTTTAATTGGATTATGGAAAGCCATACTTCACCTTTTATCATAACCTTGCTGGGGAGAAAACAGGATGAAAAAATCGGGAATGGTTTTTCTAATCTTATGTCTCGTGCTCATTTTATCTCAAAACTTATCTGCTCAGGAACATCTGAAGGTATCCGGCCCGGGAATTAACAAGCTGATCCACATTTCACCATCCGGCGAAAAAACCGAATACGATCTGAACCTCCCCGCACCTGAGAAAAAGCTCGAACTCATCCGGGCGGAAACGGTCGAATCCGATACCCTTCGTCTGTCCGGAGAATCCGCGCGTTCTGTCAGAAGATCCTCCTATTTCAAGTACCAAATCATCCAGGACCAGGCCACCAATTACCAGCAGGGAACCGTCGGCAGTGAACTTTCCAGCCCGTTTACAATAACCGTGAAGGATGAATTCGGTCAACCTGCCGAGGGGATCGACATGGTTTTTTCGGTCCGGGAAGGAGGCGGGAGTTTTTCAGACGGTGAAACAACCCTGACGGTCACTACGGACGGAGAGGGCTTTTGTGCCGCCCGTTTAACACTGGGTTCGGAAACCGGTGCGAATGCTGTCGGCTGGCAAAACGCAGGCGAAAACCTCCAGCAGGTGGGGCTGAATGTCGTGGATGTTTTTCCTGCATCGGAAAACGCAAATGTTTCCACCTTCTACGCCTATGGATTTCCCGATGAACCCTATGCCCTTCAATCCGTTTTTCATTCGATCGAGGAAGACAGCGACAACCCCAACGTTGAGAAAGCGGCAGTCATCCATTATGCCGGCCGGCTGGCGGTTACCGTCACCGATCAGCATGGCAATCCCGTTTCCAATGTGCCGGTAACGGTGAGCCCGGGACCCGTGACCGCCCTGGAAACCTGCGACCGTCCGGTGGTGAACCCGCAGCCCATGCTGATCATTCCAAGAGAGGCATACTGTGAAACCGTAAACAATGTCTGCAATACGCAGACATTCTATGAGAGATACATAAATTACGATCAGCCGGTCACTTTCTCTTCCAATCATATTCCTTACCGGTTGGTTCTATATTCGGGCGGGATCTCCAATGCGAGCTACGGGTTCGAGGTATCTTCGGGACTGCTCACCACCTCTCACAGTTTTGAAACCGAAGCGATGGGCAACTGCGACGGCGATTCGCCGCCCGAAAATGATATCTGGATCCATCTGAAAAGAGACGAATTCCCTAAATACGAGGAGGGAGAAGAACTGATGACGGCCCATTATGTCTGGCTGTATTCTATTCGAGAAAAATCCGAGCCTTCCCCTGCCCCCTGTTCCGAATGTACCGAAGACCTTATCGGGACACGAAAATTTGCTACAAGCGGTGATTTTCAGGACGTCATGTTCACCTTCTATTACGCTGATAACCAGGAGGCGTCCTATGCAGGGAACAATATGGGGTACGGTGTGGCATTGGGTGTCATCAAGAATGTTGACAATTCTCAATATCTTATTGATCTGAAAGCTGATTATACGACAACGGTGGTGGAGCCGACAGCGGTTGGCGGGTGCGAATGCCGCCAAACAGTTCAGGTATCCGACTCTGTATATCTCGACAGTATGGTCACCCCCATACTCTTTAATACTCCTGCGCAGTTCTATGTTCCGGTCGATTCGGAGAGCATATCCAAGTGTGATATCAGTATACCCTACCAAGTGTACCGCCAGGCTTTCAATACGGAAGGAGAAATCACTCAGGTGCAGGTCAATCCGAACCTCCTTAAAGCGACTCTTTTTGAAGAGGACCAGCCCGTGATGGTTCTTCCTCTGGATTCGCCGAACCCGATTGTTCTGTTTAAAGGGTATCCCTTCGATTTATCGAATTCCTATAAGGTTGTGGTAACCGCCTGGGACCAGGAAGACAACTACACCGGCATCAGCAGCAGTCCGATTGATCTCATCTTCACCGAGGAAATCCTCCGATCCGTCTACGTGCAAGACCCCACCGCCTTTCCGATCATGCCCGGCGGGCAGGTGCAGCTGCATGCGGAGACGGCCGAAGCGGTATCTTCCGGAGATCTGACCTGGGAAATTGCGGACGAACTGCCCGAAAATGAAGAATTCCCCATCGATGCAGCCATCGATCCGGCAACAGGTCTGCTGACGGTCAACCCGATCTCGGGTCACGGGTTCGTGGTGGTGGTCTGCCGATACAAAGACTGCGAATACAAAACCGCCCGCATTGAAATCGGCTGCGGGTGCATGGGCGAGACCGGGACCTGCGGCACGGCCGGCGGCGGTATGGCCGAGCTGGACAGCGTCAACGTGCGCATGTCCCTGGGCGAAGGGCCGGACGGCCGCTCCGCCGGGGACATTTTCCTGACCTCCGAGGGGATGACCTCCCGTCTCTACCGTCCCGAGGCCCTCGAGTATTCCTCTCTGGTCCGGGGCAACGACGTCATCACCGATGCCGACGACGCCCTGCGGCAGGTTC
>CAZNLT010000005.1:0-68339 GCA_964573705.1 uncultured Desulfobacterales bacterium | reverse complement strand
GGCGGCCAGCAATTTGGAATGCTGAGTCCAAACACCGCCGCTGTTTCTGAAAATATACGCGGCGCCGGCACTGGTTCCGCGGGTGTTTTCGTGAATGGCGCCGACCACGGCATAATCCCCGTTGATGGCGACCGACCTTCCGAAATGGTCTCCGGCGGTTCCGTCGGAGGCGGTCAATTTCGCCTGCTGGTACCAGCTTCCACCGTTGTTTCTGAAGATGTAGGCGGCGCCGGCGTCGGTTCCCCGAGCGCTGTGCCGAAATGCACCGACCAGGGCGTAAGCGCCGGAAATCGACACGCTGCATCCGAAATTGTCGTTGGCGGCGCCGTCGGATGGGACCCATTTTCCCTGCTGGGTCCAGCCGGAGTCGATATTCTGGAAAAGATAGACCGCCCCCTTTCCGAATTTTCCTTCGAATCGGTTCATGGCGCCGATCAGGGCGGTGCTTCCGAATACGGCCACACTGCTGCCGAAAGAATCGTGGGGCAGCGCGTCCCGGGGAATCAATTTGGCGGTTTGGCTCCAATCTCCGCCGGTTTGCCGAAACATATAGGCGGCGCCGGAGTTTTTGCCTGCGCCGTCCGCCTGATAGGCGCCGATGACGGCATAACTTCCGGAAACGGCGACCGCTCGACCGAACCGGTCTCCCGGGGCGCCGTCCGATGCGTCTATCTTGATTCGGGCGGTTTCATCCGCGAATACCGGTGTGTGAGCAATGAAAAACCAGAAAAAGACCGTAAAAACCGCAAGCGCAACCTCCCCTTTGTTCATGCAAACCTCTTTGTCGGACAGAAAGTTTCGGATTCAAGAATGAGGTTTCAGTGGACCGATTTCATCACGCACCTAATTGACGGTCGAGATGAAACAGGTGCTGTCGTCATCACCGGGGCCGGGACCGGAATCGAGAATCGTATACTGAACCGTATCGGAATTCGTGATGCCGGAATCGGTGGTGACCGTCAGTTGAAAGGTCAGAAGCGCATCCGAATCTACGGGAGGCGCAAAAAAGGTGGTTTTCGAGCCGTTCGGATTGGAAATGTCCACTCCGACCGGGCCCCCGGTCTGCACCCACCGGAAAGAGACGATGTCACCGACCGGAGCGTGGGACCGGGAGCCGTCCAGGACCGCATAATCCCCTTCCCGCACCGCCCGATCAGGGCCGGCATCCGCTACCGGAACCTGACCGTCTCCCAGCAATGTAACGGTTACCTCATCCGTATCTTCGCCGCCGTTATTGTCGATGACCCGCAACCGAAATCTCAGCAGCTGGCTGTTCTGGATATCGGGGGCGGTGAAGCTGGCTTCCGCTTGCGAGGCCCCCATCAGGCTTACCGGAATATCTCCGTCGATCTGGTCCCATTGGTAGGCGATGATATCGCCGTCCGAATCCCGGGAACCGGTTCCGTCGAGGAGCACCGGGTCTCCTGCTTTGGCCATTCGGTCCGGTCCGGCATCGGCAACCGGCGGTTGATTCGGTTCGGTCGGGGGTTCGGTGACGGTGACGATGACGCGGTCCGTGTCGGTGGCATTTTTGTCATCTCGGACGGTCAGAAGAAATTCAAGGAAAATAGCGCCGGCCCCTGCTACCTCGGGTGCGATGAAACTGGGTTGCGGATCGGTTTCGTCTGAAAGTATGACAATCGGACCGTCCGTCTGATCCCATTCATATGAGAGGGTATCCCCCGGATCGGGATCGAATGATCCCGATCCGTTCAAGAAGACCTCTGTGCCTTCCGCAACGTTTTGGGGGGAACCGGCATCGGCCTTCGGCGGTTGATTGCCGACCGGAAGGATGGTCACTGTAACCGTGTCCGAATCGATCAGGCCAGCGCTGTTTTTCACCGTCAGCTGAAAAATCAGGCTGGTTTGCAGGCCGGGGGCCACATCGGGCGCAACAAAGCTGGGCCGGGGGTCGAATCGGTCGGAAAGGGTAACGGTCGGGGTTCCGGAAATCTGCTCCCATTCATAGACGAGGGTGTCCGCCGGATCCGGCGTCGAAGAATTCGCACCGTTGAGGGTGACCACGGCGCCCTCGGTCACCGTCTGATCGGCCCCCGCATCGGCAGTGGGTGCCTGAGCATCTGAAGGCCGTACCGTGACCGAGACCTCATCAGAAGCGGTTTGCCCGTCATTGTCTGTGACCGTGAGTCTGAATTCCAGAACCCGGTCGGCTCCGGTGATTTCCGGTGCGGTAAATGTCGGCCGCGGGGCGGTGGGATCGGATAGGATGACCGGCGTACCGGCATCGATCTGTTCCCATTGAAAAGAAAGGGTATCCCCCGGGTCGGGATCAAAAGAGCCGGTCCCGTCCAGGGCCGTCAATTTCCCTTCGGTGACGATTTGATCCGGTCCGGCATCGGAGGTGGGCGGTTGATTGGCGGTCTGCTGCCGGACCTCGACATCGATTTGTCTGAGTTCACCGCTTCCTCCGACGGTAAAGATGCCATTCGGCGGGGTGGCGACGCTGAGGGGTTGCCCATTGAACAGGACCTCGATCATCGTATCCGATCCCGGAACGGCGCCGCCCGGCTGTTCGGCGGCATCAAAAACAGGGACATCGATTCGGTACCAGCCGGAGATCGGGTCGATGCCGTCGGTATCCTCGGCGGCCGGCACAAAGGGGGTGCCGTCGGTTTTCACCGCTCGGACGGTGTATCCGGCATCATTGGCGCTGGTGATCGGCGTGTCGTTCACGGTCAGGGCGCCCCCGATTCTGAAAGGCAGCGGCAGCTGGGCCGCAGCCGAGAGCGGAAGCAGAAACACAAAGCAACATGCGTAGACAAAAGCGGAGATTTTATGAGCCATTTACCAACCTTATCAGAGCGGTTCCAGAGTGAATAGGGTGCCTTGGGAAATTTCGGCTTTGAATTGAAATCCGGTTCATGGTGGAAAAAACGATCTGCGAAAGCGCAAGGAAACTTGTTTTTTCTTGTCGATGCTATTCATTCTTGAATTCTTTCCGAACTGGATGGATAAAATGGGAAAATATCCTTATACCATGTGCTCTCGAGAATTCAAGCCTTTTTCTGATGGATACAGGTTCATGGAAACCCCTTGCCCGGCTGAGAGATTCAGGCGGTATCGAGGATTACGGCAAAGTCCAGGTGCAGGCCGTGGTGGTGTTGATCCAGTACCCTTGTCCGGGGTGAAAATGGGTCAGGTCGCTGAACCCCGAATTTGCCGGGTCATATACTTTCCAGACGCCGTCTGAAAAAGTCCATACATTAACATATTTTCCCGAAATTGAGGAGAGGGCGGTTTCGACATCCTGGGAGGCCGAAAAATTGTACCCGACCAAATTCCATCCCGATTTGAGAAAAACGCTCCGTGAGGCAGGTGCGCCGGAAACGGGTAAATCGGCTGAAGTGGTCATGTTGATCCAGTAGCCCAGGCCCGCCTCCAGAACGGAGAGGTCGCTGAACCCGGGATTGTTGGGATCAAATGTCCGCCAGTAACCATCTTGATAGCTCCACACGGAGATGTACTTTCCGGAAACAGCGTTCAAAACAGAGGCAACGGCGGTGTTTTGAGGCATTACGGGCAGAGAAAAAAGGTTCCAACCCGGGGTGAGTCGAAGGGTGCTGGTCATGCCGGCGGCATCATCGTCCGGATCGAGGGGATTACGTCCGTTCAGGATTTCAAAGCCGTCGGAATGGCCGCCGCCGTCAGTGTCGAACATCAGGGGGTTGGTGCCGTACCGGTGTACCTCCTCGCCGTCACTCAGGCCGTCCCCGTCGGTATCCCGGGTAAAGGGGTTGGTCCCGTTACGGAATTCGGAAAGATTGTCGAGGCCGTCTCCGTCCGGGTCTTCCCAAGCATCATCGCGGTTAAAATCGAGATGCCCGGAGCCGAAAGAACGGTTTTCCCACCAATCCGGCATACCGTCTTGATCGGTATCGGTGGAATTCACCGCGGAGGCGGTCTGAACCCCTATTGTCAACCCGAGCAAGAGGATGAGAAAATAAAAAAAACCAAAAACCGGAAATGGGTGTGCTTTTGAAAGTGTGCTATTCATTTTCTCCCATCGGCAGGTTGAAGAATCGGATAAATTCAGTTCGTTCCTCAGGGATGAATACGTATTCACCAAATCATATTTATTTTTTGAAATATAGTGAAAAAATCACTTTTATATAAAAAAACTCAAAAAAAATAGCCCATGATGCATTATCGGTGTATACACTTAGAAAACACCATCGTATAAAAGAAGCTTTAGGAAAAGTCTATAATTTTTTTTATAAATGAAATGTTAGAACCAGGTTAAAAAACCAGGTTTTTGGCAGTATTTGTGCCGTTTTGGTTTCTAAACCTCAGAAATATGGTTATGGAGATTCCCCGATGTAAGACGAGGAATACCCCGCAATGGCATTTTCATCGACGGCTCCCAGGTTTCTCGGCAGTCGACTTTTTTGACTGACGGAATCACATTTTTGTCGTCTGCTCGTCGGGATTCCTGGGATTCAGGAAAATTTTCCCGTTTTCCAGGAATTATTGAAGATAGCCACTTTCCAATATACGGTGAATCAGAATGTGTGAGGCACCTGAAAAACAGGTGAGTATGGAGTAAGGGTGAGGATGAGGATGAAGAGATTGAATTCGATGAACAATGAATCACTTCAGGAATCATAGATGCGGTCCACCCGGCGGGTGATGGTGGAGACCACCTCGTAGTTGATCGTGTGTAAAAGGGCGGCGATTTCATCCACATGAATCATTTCCTTCCCCTGTCGCCCGAATATCACCACCTCATCCCCCGCCCGGGCTTCCGGAATGTGCCCCACATCCAGCATGGTCAGATCCATGCAGACCCGTCCGATAATGGCGGCTCGTCTTCCGCGGACCAGCATATGACCCCGGGAAGAGAGGAGCCGATTCAGTCCGTCGGCATACCCGATGGAGACGGTGGCGATGGAGGTAGGGGCGGGGGTCTCATAGGTCATGGCATAGCTCACCTTGAAACCGGCTGGAACCGATTTTTGATGAATAATCCGGGATTTGAGGGTCATGGCAGGGTGTAAGGTGATTCCCCGAAGAGTCACCTCATCGGACGGCGGAAGTCCGTACATGGCGATGCCTGCCCGGACCAGATCCAGGTGGGTTTCCGGCAGATCGATGATCCCGGCGCTGTTGGCGCAGTGGCGTACCTGAAATTCGATTCCCACCGAGCGGAGCCGGTCCAGGAGCTCCATGAAGCGTTCGAACTGAAGCCGGGAAAAAGACTTGTCTGCGGAATCCGAGGCGGCGAAGTGGGTGAAAATACCTTCGACTGTCAACCCCGGGAGCTTGCAGATGGACGCGATCGATTCGACGACATCAGTGGGGGCCCCATCCGCTGAAAAGGAGAGCATGCCCAGCCGTCCCATACCGGTGTCGATTTTCAGGTGGACCGGAAGGCGTTTTCCGTCGGCAGACCCCTGTTCTGAAAGCATTTCAGCCGTATCCCGGCGGTAAACGGTTTGCGTTAAATTCCGGCGAATCAGTTCCGAAGCTTGTTCCGGAGGGGTATGGCCGAAAATGAGGATGGGCACATCCAAGCCGGCTTGTCGAAGCTGCACGGCTTCGGCGATTCGGGCGACCCCGAGTCGGTCCGCCCCATGGGCCAGGGCCGTCCGGGCCACTTCGACCGCGCCGTGTCCGTAAGCATCGGCTTTGACCACCGCCATGAATTCCGCGCACGGACTGGTGACGCGCTTCAATTCCCGGACATTGCGGCCGATGGCCCCTAAATCGATCTCCACCCAGGCCGATTCCGGTGGTGAACTCAAAACAGGTTTCTTTCCCGGGAGCCGCGAATCCGCATTTATCCACGGACCGCCGATACGATCGTTTGGAGCACCTTGGAGGTTCGTTCCCATACGACGTCGAACATGGTGGTGGGAATGGCGTTTTGAAGTTGAGATCGGATGAACTCCAGCGTTTCCAGCGGATCATCGGGAATGTGATAAAAAAAGGCCCGAACCTTTCCCTGAGTGCTCAGGGCCTTCATTCGGGCGATAAAATCATTCTGTTTATCCCGTATTCGCTGATTCAACTCCGGGTTGTCGGTCAAATGGGGCGTGGGGTACAGAAAAATAATCTGGCCGCTTTTGTTTTTTCCGAACTCGACGATGGCGTTTTCCGGAAAAATGAACTGTTTGTCGCAATCGCTGTCATCGTTCAGGAGATCTGAAAAGATGATGATCCGCCCGCCGGCATGCCGGGGCAGAGTGCTTTCGAGAAAGCAATAAAGGGGGGTGGTCAGGGGCTCGGTATCCCTCGGCGCCACTTTGGTGATGTCGATCTCGCTGATCTTATCTTCCACCTGCAGGCTGAAGGCCATCGGGTCGTCCGGGGACCGGGTGGAAACAATTCGGGATACCGAATCCATTCCGCATCCCGGATTCCCGAAGGTGGTCACCGTATAGGAGACCGCTTCATCACCGATAAAATTGCGAAGCCTGGAAATGAGCGCCTTTTTGAGTTTCTCGAGGATATCGGTGCTGATAGTGGCGGATACGTCGATACCGACGAAAAACTGATTGGGCATCGGCTCCCGCACCTGGCGAAGCTCGGTGGCTACATCTTCGTTTGTGAAAAACAGAAAGACGATGCCGCCGATGATCAGAACCAGAAGGAGGAATGGAATCAGAAAGCGTTTGTCGGGGAAAAGAGAATTGGACGAGGTCCTCATATTTACAATCTACTCCATCTGTTAGGCCCATCACCCGTGGTGAAAGAGACCGGTAGTATGGCCCTGTCGCCGATTCTTTCGTATTTGCGAGTAAATCAGACCGGCTGCTTATTCTTTCAGCAGAAACTGCATTTTCAAAGATCCGAGCTCCACAGTATCGAACTGGTTCAGCTGGACCGATTCCTTCACCGTTTCCCCATTCACTTTGGGCTTGGAAAATCCCCCTACGTAACTGAGATAATAGCCGTTGGGGCGTTTGCTGATGGTGGCCGCCGTCTGACCGATGGTCAGGCCGCTGATGACGATATCCGAAGAGGCGTTTTTGCCGATTTTGGTCAATTTCTTGGTAAGATCTATCTCTCCTTCACCACCGGAAAGAAACGAGAGTATGCCCACTGGTTCTTTTTTGGCGTCCTGCCGGGCCTGTTGAGTGGCCTGACTTTTTTCCCGCATCTTCCGGAATTGCTCCGTATCCATGATCATGGTATCCTGCATGGGATCATGGGCATCCTCGGGCTGTTCTTCCTCCGAGGTGTAGGCGAAGACCAGGTAGTGTTTTCCGATGATGATGACGTCCCCGTGCCGTAGCCAGTGAGGCTGGGTGATCAGCGTCTCGTTGACGAAGGTTCCGTTTTTGCTGTTGAGATCCGTCGCCAGAAACTTGTCCCCGACCGCGTCGATTTTAGCATGATGGCCCGAGACCGCCAGATTTTCGATGACGATGTCGTTGTCTTCGAGCCGTCCGATGGTGAGGGATCTTCCCTTCTCGGCGACAAACTCACCCAGCTTTTTTTCGTCTTTTTTAAATCTCAGGGTCACTAACGGCATGGTATTCCCCTTTGCTTCTGTAAGCTAACCGCGACGAATGAACCGGAAAATCCGGTTCATAAATCCTCTTTGTTGATGCAGAACCTGTTTTACCTTTATCACAATCAACGTAATATTGTCATCACCGCCGCGCTGGTTGGCCATGTCCACCAGGATGCGGCAGGCTTTGGCGGGCTTTTTGGTTTGAACGATCTGTGAAATCTCCCCGGGGGAGACTTTGTTGGTCAGCCCGTCCGAGGCGATCACCAGAATGTCTCCTTTGAAACACTGCAACTCGCAGATATCGGGTCTGACGGCTTCATCCACCCCCATGGCCCGGGTGAGCATATGGCTGTATTCCTTGCCGAATCGGGTTTCCTGGTCCTGGTTAAGGGCGATCTGTTCGGCCAGTACCGTGTGGGGGACCGATAGAACCTCGATTTCCTGGTTTCGTATCAGGTAGATGGGGCTGTCTCCTACATTGGAGGCGATGAGGGTGTCGTCTGAAAAATAGACCGCAGACAGGGTGGCGCCCATTCCCTGAAAAGCCCGTTTGTTGAGGGCCGCCTGATAGACGACCTGATTGGACAGGTTGATGCCGGAGATCAGCCGGTTGGCGTCTTTGGAAAGGGTCTTGTCGGAATCGGCCAGCTCCTCGACCGCTTCCTTCTGGTTGAACCGGACCATGTAATCTTTCATGGTCTTTACCACAAGATCGCTGGCGATTTCCCCGGCCTGGTGCCCGCCCATGCCGTCGGCCACCACGAACAGCTTCAGGTCGTCATCGTAAAAAAGCGCGTCCTCGTTTCCTTTTCGTTTCAATCCGACGTCGGTCAATCCGGACGATTCCACAACAACCATCGAAAGCCCTCTCTTTACCAGGTGGGGAAATTATGATCAGGCGCTTTTGGCACTGGCCGCTTTTTTCTGAGCCATGATGGCATCGATTTTGGACCCCAGAATTCTCAGGTGTTTGGCCATGTGACTTGCCCGCTGGTATCGTTTATCCCAGTCTTTTTCCAGCGCTTTATCGATGATGGTGACCAGGGGTTTGATGATTTTGGGATTGCTTTTTCGGGGGTCCGGATGGCGTACGTTCATGATCTGATGCATCAGGGCCGCCGGGCTGTCTCCGCGAAACGGAAGCTCGCCGGTCAACAGCTGGTAGAGCATGGCCCCCAGGGAGAAAATATCGGTTCTGCCGTCTACCTTTTTTCCGGATATCTGCTCGGGGGACATATAGTGGGGGGTGCCCTTGACCACCCCGGTCTGGGTCTGGGACGAGGCGGTGATTCGAGCGATGCCGAAATCGGTGATCTTGACCACCTTGTTTTTTAAAATCATAATGTTGGCCGGTTTGACGTCCCGGTGCACGATCCCCTTCTGATGGGCGTAGTCGAGTGCGTCGGCGATATCGGCCACATACTCGATCACCTTCCGCATGGGCAGGAGGTTCTTTTTCTTGGTGTATTTCTGAAAATCGTCCCCGTCCAGAAATTCCATGGCGATATAGGCCAGGTCGTGTTCGTCTCCCGCGTCATAGATGGTCACGATATTGGGGTGGGACAGGGTGCCGGCGCTTTCCGCTTCCCGGAAAAACTTCTGTTTGAGTTTTTCCGCCTCTTCGGGCTCGAACCCCTCGGTGAATTTGAAGGTCTTGATGGCGGTGGTCCGGTTGATTCGCGGGTCCTGCCCCAGATAGACGATGCCCATGGCCCCCTTTCCGAGCTGCTTCAGGACCTCGTACCGTCCCAGTGTCGGACGGGTTTCACTGCCGCCCGAAAGCAGCGGGTCGCCGCCCGTACTGCCGCCGCTCAGCAGGCCGTCGCCGAACACCATATTTTCGCTGGCCTGAAGCAGTTTTTTCTTTTTGGGCGCGACATCCTTATAGTGGGGATCATACCGCTCGATGTATTCATATACGGAGGCCGCCTTGTTGTACTGGCGCTTTCGTTCATAATCCAGCCCGAGATTATAGAGCAGGTCCTTGGTTTCTTCATCCACCGGCACCTTTCGAAATTTATCGAAAGCCATGTCCAGCATGCCCTGGTTTTGAAAAGAAAGCCCCAGCATGCGGTTGGTTTCTGCGGATTCTCCTTCGATCTTCTCCTTTCCGGCTTCGGTGACGAAGAAATTGATCGTGACCACCCCGATATAGCCGAAAACCAGCTGGAGGAAAGGATAGGTGATTTCGATCCAAAGCCCCTGGGAGACGAAGAGATGGATGGCGCTGCCCACCAGAAGTCCCAAAAACAGGATGAAGGTCAACCCGGCCACGATCGCTTTGAGTCGGGGCAGGACCAGGGTGATCAACAGCCCCACCACCACGATCATCACATATATGGCGATGGAACCCCACCCGGGTTGTCGAATGAACTGCTGATTCAGGATGGTCCAGACCGCATTGGCGGTAAACTCGCCGAAGTTCATCCGTTGACTGGTGGGGGTGCTGAACGGGTTCATAATGCCCGAAGCCGAAGGGGTGATCAGGACGATTTTATCCGAAAAGACGTTCAAGGGAATCTTGTCGTTGATGACATCGAAAAAAGAATAGCTCTTGAATGTTTCCTCCGCGCTTTTGAAGGAGACCAGCATTTGCGTATCGGAGGTGGTCGGAATCGAGATGCGGCTGCCCAGGGCCACGTAACTGCCCAGATCGGCTTCGATATTGGTGTTGGAGATGTCCAGAGAGAGGGCGGCCAGCCGCAAGGGAAAAGAGGGAATGTAGAGGTCCCGGTATCGAAACAGGAGGATGTCCCGGCGAACCTTGCCGTCCGGATCATAGATGAGATTGACGTGGCCGATACCTTCGGCCGCCTCCAGAAACGGGGGGATGGGCGCCTTGATTTCATCGGCTTCGGCGGTTTTTCCGGGGCCGGCGGCCTCTACATTGGGAACGGCCTGGGAGGCGATGGCTTCATCGGCGGTTTTTCGATCTCGGGTGACGATTCGGGATTCCCTGAAAAAGACCGGCAGCACCACATTCCCGGTTGTATTCAGGGCCTCGCTCAGTTTTCGGTCATTGTCCAGCTGTTCCTGGGCCATTTGCATGGCGCGGAGAATTTTCGGATTCTTGCCGCCGGTTTCCTGAAGAATGAATTCGGACAACAGCTTTATCTGCTTCAACCCGCCGGCTTCCTCCGGTTCGCTGTAGATCATATTGAGGCCGATGAGTTTGGGGGAGGCTTCATGAACTTTCTCAATTGCCTGGGCCATCAGAGAACGGGGCCAAGGCCACCGGCCGAGTTTGTCGATGGAATCGTCGTCGATATCCACGATCACGATTTCATCGGAATCTCCCGGGGTTTCTCTCATATTCATTCGCAGGTCATAGAATTTCAGCTCCAGGTTGTCGAGAAAATCGATTCGAAGGATGCTGAAAACCAGGAAGAGCGCCGTGATGACGACGCCCAGAATAATCGTCGGTTGTTTTTTTAGAATTCCCATACGGCAGTGATTCCTTTGAACCCGTGAAGGTGCGGGTAAAAGAATGATTCGGGTACGTTTCTGTACCGATACGAATCCGCTTTGTCAATCATTATAGCTGTCCGCCGCTCCATCGCAGCTTGGTTTTGAGGACATCGAAATAGTTTCGGTCCGGCATCACAATCATCTGGATGGGGTTCATTCCCTTGCGAACTAGAATGGTATCTTTTTCACTGATATCCAGTCCGACCTGTCCGTCAAAGGTGAGCATGATGTCCGAAGATTTTTGGGCCAGCCGAATCATGATGTTGGCTGAATCCGGTATAATCAAGGGGCGGTTGGTCAGGGTAAAGGGGCAGATGGGGGACATAATGATTCCCGGCACCGAGGGATGGATGATGGGTCCGCCGGCGGCCAGGTTGTAGGCGGTGGACCCGGTCGGCGTGGAAACGATCAGCCCGTCGGCTTTATAGGTGGTGAGGTATCGGTCGTTGATATAGGTTTTAATATGGGCAAGCCGCGCCAGCGCTCCTTTGTTGATGACGATATCATTGAGCACCGGTTCCCGGGCGATCTCTTTTCCTTCCCGAAAGACCTGAACCGACAGGCGCATGCGGGCCGAGGTGGTGAATTTTTCATTCAGTACATTTTCGGCCGCCAAAAACAGAGAGTCCGCGGCGGTTTCCGCCAGAAAGCCGACTTCTCCGAACTTGATGCCCAGCAGCGGAATCGGGTGTTCTCCGATCCATCGGGCGGCGCTCAGAAAGGTGCCGTCTCCCCCCAGCACGAACATGCAGTCGAGATCCGGCGGGGCGGTGGATATCGGTTTCGGGGGGAGTCTGCGGCTGGGCGGAAGGGTTTCTCGCCGGACCACCTCCACCTGCTTAGACTGGAGCCAGGATTCAAATTCGTCCGCCTTTTTGCTCGCCTCCGTATCGATTTTGACATACAAGCCGACTTTTCTCAAAATGTGATCCACTCCTCTTTTCGATCGGGACCGGACGCGTCCCTGTTTTTTCAATCCTGAATTCGACAGAAATCACCGAATTTCCGGTCGGTTTCCATGATATGTTTTTGCAGCCACCCTTTTAAAAAATTGCTGACCTGAACCGGACTGATGATATCTCCTTTTTCAAAGGCTTCTTGAATCTCCATCACCTTTCGGGTCATCTTTTCATGCTTTTCACGGTGCGCGGAGAAACCGGGGTATCCGCGCTCACGCATCATCTGCTCTTCAAATGAGAAATGGGTCTGTACATACCGGGTCAAGCCCGTCAGCACCCGGCTCAGGGCTTCTCGTCCCTCACCCGCGTGCATGGCCTCATACAGATCGTTCAATAGGCCGACCAGTTTTTCGTGTTGTAGATCGATTCTGTCCACACCGATGCGATACCGGTCGTCCCATGGAAAGAATGTCATCTTCTATCTCCTTTCGCTGCCGGCGACATATTGGTCAAGTGCAAAAGTCTGTTTTTACGGCCATGATTACCGTTTCGGCCACCCCGGGATATTTTCCCGGCCCGGCAAGAACTTGCTTTTGTTCAAACAGCTTTCTGGCCCGGGAAAATATATTGTGGTTGCCTGCCGATCATTCAGGCTATGCCAGGCTTGGCCGAAGCGCTGATCATCTTCGAAATAGATCCGAAAGGATTTCGCCCCACGGACTGCCGCTTTCATTAAAGCTGAGATCCGAAAACAGGGCGGATAGCTCATGGTAGCGGTTCGGAGACTTGGACTGGATTGCGGAGAGGCTTTTTTTGACCTTTTCGATGTCGACTCCTCTTGGAGACTCCAGGCTCAACTTTTCAAACAGCACCGTCAGTTCCGGACGGATCTCTTCATTCTGGCCCATGAGGGTCTTGATAAACCCCAGAAATTTGCGAAAACCGCTGGCATATGCGGCCACATTGCCTCTGAGATCTCCCGGCCCCAGGGTCCTGGATTCAATATGTTCCATATGTTGAAACCGGCCCCCCACATATTCCCTCAGCCAATGAATGTCGGGGGGGGTGTTTGCGCCGGAATCGGTTTCGGCTTTTTGAGCGACGTATTCACCGTCGAGGAGATTTTCGGAATGGCGAAAGAGTTGTTTTAAGCGCTCAATCTCCAGCGGATTGTCCGACAGGGCTTCGGGAATCAGCTTTCCCTGAATCACGAGTCCGAAAATTTCAAGAAACTCTTCTGTTTTGTGTTTGGCCGCTTCATTGGGGGTTTCGATGATCAGAGTAACGGTCTGTGCCCTCATCTCGATTCGAACTTTGATGCTTTCTTCGGGGAATTTCTGAACCAGAAAAGCGCCGAAATAGTTTAAAAAAGACAGGCCCGCCAGATGGTAGGCGGGCGGAAAATCCATCTGGCGAACCAGAGAAAACTGACTGGAATAGTCTAGATTGATGACCTGAAAGGTTCTTTGAAACCGATGAATCAGATCCGGGGAAAACTGGGTCATGGTCAGGGAATCGACCGTTAGCCGGGTTAGATCGGCCCCCGTGAATTCCGCGGCATAGGTGTTGGCCAGCAAGAGGTTGGCTCCGGTGAGATTGGCCCCCTGAAGATTGGCTTTGGGCAGGCGGGCCTGGGATAAATCGGCGCCGCTCAGGTCCGCGCTCGACAGATTGGCGCCGGATAGATCGGCGCCGGATAGATCGGCTCCCTTCAGGGTTGCTCCGGACAGGTCTGCCTGAATCAGAATGGCGCCGGTCAGCCGTGCATGGGAGAGGGTGGCGCCGGAGAGGTCGACCACCGACAGGTCTGCCCGGGACAGGTCCGCCCTCGCAAAATTGGTCAGCAGCAGGTCTGCGCCGGACAGATCAGCGCCCGAAAGATCGGCATCCGACAGATTCGCTTGGGAGAGATCGACCAGAAGCAGGTTCGACCCGGATAACTGGGAACCGGAAAGTTCGGCCAGCATGAGGTTGGCTTCGGATAAATCGGTTCCGGAAAGATCGGTTTTGATCAGGTCTGCGCGGGTCCCTTCTTTTCCGTCGGAGCGTAACCATTGCTTGTGGTTTTTCAGAATTCGCGCCAGATCTTGGGGTATGATCTTTTTCATTTGCCGTTGCATGTTCCCCGGAGGAGGAATTCGGCGGTCACCAGAGATATCGGCCGTGAACGAATGGCGATCGGTCCAGGCTCCGTGAATGAATTTTCTTCATAAGGGTTTATTATTTAAATAGAAATATAATTTTATACTTTACAGGTTGAAGTACCACTTGTCAAAATATTTTATCACATTTGGGTAGGAAAAAAAAGGAAGTATCTGGGATGAAACAGGGGAATATATTCGATCGGGAGGTGTTATTGAAACGAATCGGGGGAAATCAAGCCCTGTGTGATGAACTGGTCTCTATTTTCATCGAAAGGGTTCCCGCACAAATCGAGCGGCGCAAGAAATCCCTGAATCAACAGGATGCGGATCGAGTCAAAATAGAGGCCCTCAGCCTTAAAGGCATGGCGGTTAACTTGTCGGTGGTTCGGTTCTCCGGAATCGCCGCTGAAATAGAAAAGGCAGCGGGGAAGGGGCATCTATCCGGGGTTCCGGATCTGGTGATGAAATTGGAATCGGCATTTCACGAGTTCAAAGTTTATTTTTGAGCACCACCTCCGACCATGCCTCCACCCATTTTCGGCGGTTTTCTTTGATTCGTTCCACCGGCATTTGAATCGGCTTGCGGGCCACTCGCGCATATCGTGTGAAAAGGTCCGGCAGCGGTGCCTTCGGATTGACCGGGAAAACGAACATCTGTAAAGGGATATCCTTCTGAAAGGGGATGTCCAGCATATAATCGACCCATCGGCGGGCCAGTTCCTTGTTCCGGGAACCTTTTAAAATACCGACGAATTCGACCTGCCGAAAGCTCATCCCCGGGTCGGTGATGGCGGCGCTGGGGGCTTCATAGATTTGTTGCTCCGAATAAAACACCTCGGCCGCCGGACTGCTGGCATAACTGATGACGATGGGCCGGCTGCCTTGGGAAGCGGCACTGAAATGTCCGAGATAGGCCTGCTTCCATCCGTCCACCACTAAAACCTGGTTGTCCCGCAGGTCGGCCCAGAATTCGAGAAAGTGATCTTCGCCGAAATGGGCGACCGTGGCCAGGAGAAACGCCAGCCCCGGTGAAGAGGTCTCGGGGTTTTCGACCACCGTCAATCCTTCATACATCGGCCGGGTAAGGTCCTCCAGGCTGCCCGGCGGCGCAAGTCCCCGCCTGGCGAACCATTTCTTGTCATAGTTCAGGCAGACATCCCCGTAATCCACCGGGAGGAGCCGGTTTTCGGGGTCGAGTTTGAATTCCTTCGGAATTTGGTTCAGAAGCGGGGAGGCATAGGATTCAAAAATGCCGGATTCCAGGGCCCGCCCCATCATCGTGTTGTCGAGCCCGAATACGATGTCGGCCGCCGGAGACCGTCGATGAAAGGCGAGCGCCCGATCCAGGGTGGCCCCGGCCGTTTCGGCTTTCATCAATCGAACGGTTGCCTGATGGTCCTGTTCAAAGGCCTCGATCACATGCTTGCTGACGCTGAAGCTGTCATGGGTGAGAATGGTAATCGTCCGGGGCTTTTCCGATGAAAATACCGAATGGCTGAAAAGAGCGGCGTAAAGGATGAGGCATCCTGTTAACCATATAGAATTGCGTATCATTCACTCGATTCCTGAGAAACGGTTTCTTGAAAAAGTCTCCCACAGATGGGGCCGGTATCCTGCCGAATGGGATCAGCAGGTGCGGAATTCCGAAAACCGGATGATTCGATGCCCAGCGCTGCCGACCGAATGTGTTAATCTCTGATTCCGAGCGGTCTGCCCGAGTGTAAGGTTGAGGAGCAAAAGAAGTCTCTAAAATAGAATCGGGCCCTCGATCTGTCAAGGCTTTTCGGCTCGAGAACGGCGCGATGCCGGCCTCGAGTCGATACCATGCGAAAAAAAGAGGCGAAATTCTAAACGATGCCGTAACTCGGCCCTTCGCCCCCTTCCGGACAGGTCCAGGTGATGTTGTGATAGGGATCTTTGATATCGCAGGTTTTGCAGTGGAAGCAGTTGGACGGGTTCAGTTTCAGCCGTCGTGCGCCGGTGGATGGGTCGATCTCCATTTCATAGACCTTGCCCGGGCAGAAACGGGTGCAGGGGCTGCCGTAAGTCGGATAGCACAGATGGACGCAGAGGTCGGTGTGATGGACGATCAGATGAGAGGGTTGATCTTCCCGGTGCAGGGTTTTGGACAGATAAACCCCGGTGAGTTTGTCTACGTAGAGAACCCCGTCCAGGGCCTTCGGGTCCACCGGTTTGGGTGCGGCGACCGCATCCGCCGGCTTCAGGGTGCCGCTGTCCGCCTCCAGGGGCATATGGTCCCGAATCCCCCGCCCGCCGGTGACATACTGGGACCCCAGATGAACCAGCTTCAACAGCCCCTTTTTAGAGAGGCCCTGGGCGAAATTTCTTCCCTCGTACATTTCGCTTTTGGCCCAGCTTTTCTCAAACTTTCGTGAATACTCCCCGAGGGTGGACTGATCGAACCGTTCTTGCTGAAGCGCGCCCATGCAGGCTTCGGCCGCCAGCATTCCCGATTTCATGGACAGGTGAATTCCCTTCAGCCCCGGGGTGTTCTGCATGGCCGCGGCGCCCCCGATAAACATGCCGCCGTCCACCGCCAGCTCGGGAATGGAAAAATATCCGCCGGTGGAGACCGTCCGCGCCCCCTGTTCGATCACCTTTCCTCCTTGAATAATACTCGCCACAAAGGGATGCCGTTTGAATTTGATGAATTCATCATAGGGGTCCAGCAGCGGATTTTCATAGGATAGTCCCACCAGATAGCCCAGAGCAATCCGGTGGTTCTTCATTTCATAAATAAACCCGCCGCCCGGCGTGTCCCATCCCAATGGATAGCCCATCAGGTGGATGCCGTTGCCTCCGGCGGTGCTGAAGTAATTCTTCTCTTCGTCCAGTTGAATCACTTCCTTGATTCCGGTTTCAAAGACCTGGTCCATCTTTTCTTCGAACAGGCCGAGTTTGACGGCGAGTTCTTTGACCAGGCTTCCCCGGGCCCCTTCACCGAACACAGTGATCTTGGCCAAGAGATCGAAGCCGGGCTCGAAATTGGATTTGGGATTGCCGTCCTTGCCGATTCCCTTGTCGCCGGTGCGGACGCCGACAATGGTTTTCCCGTCGGGCCCGCAGAGCACCTCTTTTCCGGCAAAACCCGGAAAGATATTGATTCCCGCCTCTTCGGCGATGGTCCCCAGCCAGCGGGTGAACCGGGAGAGGCTGATCACATGAAACCCCTGATTATGCATGTATTTGGGAATGATCGGTATGGGGTAGTGGCGGTCCGGAGTGAGGTAATAGAATTCATCATCCCGAATGGTGGTTTCTATGGGGCAGCCCTTCTCTCGGTAGTCGGGCATCAACTCCTGAAGCGCGATGGGATTGAGAATTGCGCCGCTCACCGCATGGGCGCCGATTTCAGCGCCTTTTTCGATCAGGGCCACCTCGATCTCTTTTCCCTGTTCCGCCGCAAGCTGCATCAATCGTACGGCGCCGGCAAGGCTCGCCGGGCCTCCGCCGACAAATAGGACATCAAATTCGATCTGTTCGTGTTCCGTCGTCATCACTTCCACCCTCTTCTTTATGTAAACATATTACGCTCAACGGTGACGGCAAGCACCGTCAGGCCATGATCACCGTTTCGGTCGGCCTCAATCAATCAGGCTCAGTCGGAACGATGATCGGAGCCCACCGTTATTGTATCTTCCCATGGGGTCGCTCCCTTTTGGCTTATCCTGTAACAAAAATCCTGAAAAAAGGGTAGGGCGTTTTGGAAAAGGGTTTTTTCGGGCGGAATTCGGATATTCCCTTGAATCCCGCATTCAAATCGGTTACTCCCTGAGCCGTTATGCTGGATTTTTTTTTCGAACATAAAGTTACAGGTCAGAGGTGCACCCATGATGGACATTCAACCGATCGGGCAGGCCCGGCGAAATCTGGGCGGTATCGACTATTTTTTACTGTGGGCGGGGGTGGCGATCTCCCTGGCTGAAATCTGGGCCGGCGGATTTCTGGCCCCAATGGGGCTCTGGGCCGGACTTTGGGCGA
Organism: uncultured Desulfobacterales bacterium; assembly: GCA_964573705.1. Lineage (GTDB taxonomy): Bacteria > Desulfobacterota > Desulfobacteria > Desulfobacterales > Desulfococcaceae > JAABSQ01. The sequence goes on along the minus strand of CAZNLT010000005.1, from coordinate 50,349 downwards.
TCCTCCTCGGTCATCTGATCGGCAATACCCTGATGGGATTGGGCGGCATCATCGGGTCCGATTACGGAATCATGTCGATGGTCTCGGTGCGGCCCGCCTTCGGCCTGCGGGGGGCGGACCTGGCGGCGGTGCTCAATATCATTCAACTGATCGGCTGGGCCGCCATCATGCTGATCATCGGCGGGCATGCCGGGGCCATGCTGGGGGCTTCCGCCGGCGGGCTTCTGGCAAGCGACCGGTTCTGGATCATCACCATCGGCATGGGGACCCTGCTCTGGGCCCTGTATACCGGAAAATCGGTGTGGAAAATCCTTCAGAACACCGCGGTGGTGGCGCTTTTGCTGATCCTGATCCTCATGACCTGGGTTTCTGTGCAGCGTTTCGGCGACAACTTTCAATGGCCGGCGACCGGAGATCTTCCGTTTATGATCGGCCTTGACCTGGTGATCGCCATGCCGATTTCCTGGTTGCCTCTGGTGGCCGATTATACCCGGTTTTCCCGCAAGACCGGACCGGCTTTCTGGAATACCTGGTGGGGCTATTTCCTGGTTTCTTCCTGGATGTACGCGCTGGGCCTGACGGCGACCCTGGTCACCGGCAATGCCGCTCCGGAAATTCTGGTGCTCCAGATCATGGGCCAGGTAGGGCTGGCCATCCCGGCTCTGGTGCTGGTGGTCTTTTCCACCATTACGTCGGATTTTCCGGACATTTATTCCGCCACCTGTTCCATGATGAATATTTCGAGAAAGGTTGGGGCGAAAGCATTTATGTGGATTGCGGGCATTCTCTCCATCGGGGTGGCCCTGATTTTTCCTGCGGATCAGTTTGAAAACTTTCTTCTTTTCATCGGGGCCATGTTTGTGCCCCTGTTCGGTGTGGTGCTGACCGACTATTTTATAGTCCGAAAACGCCGGCTCACTGTCGAAGCATTATATCAGGTCGGCGGGGCCTATTGGTATATGAAAGGATTCAACCCCGTCGCTCTGGGGGCTTGGGCCGCCGGTTTTCTGGTTTTTGAACTGATCGCCGTCATGAAATACCCGGTGGGCGGCTCCCTTCCGGCCATGGTTGTGGCGGGGGTGCTCTATTTTTTCCTGACCCGGATTCGAAAATAAGGAGAACCATTGTGACCGATAATTATGCGATGATCGTTCGTGAAAATATCAAGACCCTGTTTGAAAACCGTTCTGAAACGGATATCCTGAGATCCCTGCCGAGTCGAAAGGAAGGCGATGCCTTTGTCTTCGACGCTTTGGGAGAAACCTGCCGAATACGGCCGGACGGGATTTTTCTGGGGGAGGAACCGCAGGATGGGCCGGTGGGCATTGTTCTGTCGTTGTATGCGCTCCATGCCCGGCCCTTCGAGTGTGTGCTCGAACCCCTGAAGGCGTTCAAGGATTTTCAAGGCAGCATGCCCTATGTGGCGGCGTTTGCGGCCAATACCCAGAACCTTTTGATTCCGCATGTCGACCGAATTCAGGAGAAATCCAGAGAAATCATTACCACTCTGGACGGCCAGAAAGTCTTCTCGGATATCGGCGGGGATTTTTCCTTTATGGTGCGGCCGGTTCCCAAAATCACGCTGAGCTATATCATCTATGAGGCGGATGAGGATTTCCCCGCATCCGTGACCTGCCTGTTTTCCAACAATGCACCGGCGTTTTTGCCCCTGGACGGACTGGCCGATTTGGGGGAATATACCTCCCGGAAGATTCTGGAGATTATCGGGAGCTGAAAAGAGGAAAGATTACCCGATAAAACCCCGGGGCGATGTCGAAACACCGCCCCGGGGTTTTGCCGGCAGGGCGACGGATGCCTGCATGCGCCGCCCCATCGATTTATGAAGGGGTAGAATCAGGGCTTCAAAAGCGCCTTGGCCCGCTGAACGATGTTGTCGGCGGTAAAGCCGAACTTTTCCAGCAGCACATTTCCCCGGGCCGAGGCCCCGAAACGGTCGATCCCGATGACCGCCTCACTGCGCCCCGTGTACCGTTCCCATCCCATCGGGGAGCCGGCTTCCACCGCCAGGCGGGTGGGGACTCCGGACGGCAGGACCTTTTCCCTGTAATCCGCATCATTTTTTTCGAACAATTCCCAGCTGGGCATGGAGACCACCCGCGCGGAAACGCCTTCGGATTTCAGTTTTTCCTGGGCCTCCAGGGTGATGTGGACCTCGGAGCCGGTGGCGATCAGAATCACGTCGGGGGTGCCGTCGCAGTCGGAAAGGATATAGGCGCCCCGGGCGAGTCCCTCGGCGGGCGCATAGCGGGTTCGGTCCAGGATCGGCAGCTTCTGGCGGGTCAGAATCAGGGCGGTCGGGTTCGAGGATGATTCCATGGCCACCCGCCAGGCCAGGGCGGTTTCGGCGGCGTCCGCCGGCCGAATCACCGTCAGGCCGGGGATCGCCCGCAGGCTGAGCACATGCTCGATGGGCTGATGGGTGGGGCCGTCTTCGCCCACGGCCACGCTGTCATGGGTAAAGACATAAATCACCGGCTGCTCCATCAGGGCCGCCAGGCGAATGGCCGGCCGCATGTAGTCGGCGAATACCAGAAAGGTGCCGCCGTAGGGCCGTACCCCGCGGTGCAGGGCCATCCCCGAAAGGATCGCGCCCATGGCATGCTCCCGCACGCCGAAGCGGATGTTCCGCCCGGTGTAGGCGAATTTCTGGAAATCATGGGAAGACTCGATCAGGGTCTTGTTGGAAGGCGCCAGGTCCGCGGAACCGCCCATCAGGGTCGGTGCCTTTTCGGCGATGGCGTTGAGCACCTTTCCGGAGGCGGCCCGGGTGGCCATGGGGCCGTCCGCGGGTTTGAAATCGGGAATGTTTTCATCCCAGCCCTCTTTCAGGGTCCGGGTCAGGGCTTCTTCCCAGTCCCGGGCCAGCCCCGGGTATTTCTCCTGGAATTCATCGAACCGCTTCTGCCAATCGGCCTCTTCCAGAACCCCCGCCTCGATGCATTTTCGATAGGTCACCAGCGGATCATCGGGCACGCAGAAGCAGAGATCCTCATCGCAGCCCAGGTTGCGTTTGGTGAGTCGGACCTCCTCCACCCCCAGGGGGGCGCCGTGGGCGTCCGGGGAGCCCTGCTTGTTGGGGCTGCCGTAAGCGATATGGGTGCGCAGGACGATGATGGAGGGCATCTCCGTTTCGGCCTTGGCCGCTTCCAGAGCAGCGAAAACGGCGGCCACATCGTTGCCGTCCATCACGGTGAGTACATGCCAGCCCATGGCCTTGAACCGAAGCCCCACATCCTCGGTGAAGCTGATGTCGGTGCCTCCCTCGATGGTGATCTTGTTGTCATCGTAAATGCAGACCAGCTTTCCCAGCCCCAGGTGGCCGGCCAGAGAGGCCGCTTCATAAGAGATACCCTCCATGAGATCGCCGTCGCCGCACATGACATAGGTGTAATGATCCACGATTTCCTGTCCCACCCGGTTGAAGCGGGCGGCCAGATGGCGTTCGGCCATGGCCATGCCCACGGCGGCGGCAAACCCCTGCCCCAGGGGACCGGTGGTGGTTTCCACGCCGGGGGTGACGCCGAATTCGGGGTGGCCCGGGGTTTTGCTGTCCAGCTGACGAAACTTCTGAATATCCTCCAGGCTCAGGTCATAACCGGTCAGGTGCAGGAGGCTGTAGAGCAGCATTGAGGCGTGTCCCCCGGAGAGGACGAACCGGTCCCGGTTGGGCCATTGGGGATTTTTAGGGTTGTGTTTCATTACCTGGGTCCACAGCACATAGGCGGCCGGGGCCAGCCCTAAAGGAGCGCCGGGGTGGCCTGAATTGGCTTGCTGAATGGCATCCATTGACAGGGTGCGGATAATGTTGATACAGGGGGCGTCTTCCATTGCCTGGGCGGCAGGCAAGTCGTTGCTCATGGCTGATCTTCTCCTTATCTGGTCTATTTAATGCGGCAAATGCCGACAAATCCTGAATTGCAGCGGTTTATAAGGCTCTCATCCATTCCGGCTTCAAGGCCACCTTGCCGGAAAGGGCGTCGTTGATCAATCGAAGGGTCGATTCCTTGTCTCTGGGAAGCCGGGCCTTGATGGGCAGGTAGTTGGAGGCGTGATTGGCGTGGAACTGGCCCTTCATGTCGGTATGGGCGATCATGGTCCCGAGTTCGGTCAGCATTTCATCGGCGTCGAGGAGCGGAAAGGCGCCGGCCTGAAAGTCCCGGTGCAGCGGGGTGCCGGGGATCAGCATCAGGCTCAGGGCGCCCACATATTCGGGATCGATGGCGCTGAGCACTCGTCCGGTCTCTCGAGCATGTTCACGGGATCGTTCCCGGCCTGCGATTCCCAGAAGCACGGTGACGGAAAGCTTGATTCCCGCCTCCCGAAGTTTCCGGCCCATGGCGATCATCTTTTCGGATGCAGCCCCTTTGTTGATCTTTTTGAGGGTGACGTCGTCCCCGGATTCCAGGCCCATATAGGCGATCCCCAGGCCGTGTTCGTGAAGGATCTTCAGTTCCTCAGGGGATTTCATGTCGATGCTTTTGGTGTTGGCGTAAACCCCCACCCGGGTCACCCGGGGCAGCTGCCGTTCGATCTCTTCCAGAATCTTCAGGAGCCGCTTCTGGGGAATGATCAGGGCGTCGCCGTCGCAGATGAACAGGCGTCGCTTCTGTTTGAAATGCCGGGCGGCGTAGGCGATGTCTTCAAAGATGATCTCATCGGGTTTGATCTGAAATCGCTCCCCGGCATAGGTGCCGCAGAAGGCGCACTTGTTGTGGGAGCACCCGACGGTGGCCTGGAGCAGAATGCTGTTGGCTTCGCTGGGCGGGCGAATGATATTTCCTTCATAATGCATAAAATATCTCCAAATATACTTGAAAACGGAAGAATTCCGCTGACGGGTTCGAATTTTGAGGTCACGTTTATGCAAATTGACCTTTTAATGCAAGCCTTATTTTGAACGGGTTTTTCCCTCCGCCATCTGTTCGTGCCAGAGCATGAAGGTGATCAGCATCCAGAGCTTGAGCCCGTGCCGCTGGCTTTGTATTTCGGTTTTGTCGTACCGGAGGAGTTTTTTGACGTAATCCGGGTTGAAAAAACCGACCCGCTTCAGGTTGCGGGGGGACAATACCCGCCGGGCGTATCTGCGCATCTCTTTTTGAAACCAGAACCGGACCGGCACCATCATTCCCGACTTGGGCCGATGCACAATGGGATCATTCGGCCGCCATTCAGAATCTTCAAAAGTGAAATGGCGACGAAGGCGCACGGCTTGCTTTCGAAATTCCAGAACGGTCCCGGGCTGAAGTTCATGGATCTCCTCGAACATGGTCTTCTCGCCCGGAATGAAGCTGAAGGTCAGGTATTCGGGAAGCGCTCCCAACCGCATTCTGCGAGACACGGCCGGGTCGGCGAACAGCGCCTTGATTTCACTGGCGAACAGCAGCCGATTCCGGTGGCGGGCCCAGTAAAGGACCTTGACGCCCGAGGGGTCTCGAACCAGGTGAAGGGCATCCTCCTCGGCCAGGGCCGCCGTAAAAGCGCCCTCCAGTGCGGGTAATCCGGCCGCCGGGGGGTTCCCCAATCGGGACAGAAGGGTTTTCGCCTCGGTTTTTCCGGAGCGGACTGCCGAGCCGCCGGTGCTATGAAAGATAACACCGGAATACCCCAGGGCCGTCCGCTTTTCTGGATGATGATAGACCCGGCCGGCCCCGGACCAGGGCGGAATGCCGCGGCCGATCTCCACTGTGCAGTGGTCATGGGTCCGCAGCCGGGTCCGCTCCCAGCCGCCGCGGCATCGGTGGGAAAGACGCGAGGCCATTCCGGAAAGAAGGGTGTCGTCGGGAAGGCCGGCATAGCCGAAAAGACAGCCCATCAGAACACCTTTGCTTCAGCCGAACCCGAAAGAGACGCCGCCCGAACCGCTTGCGGCGCTTTCTTGCTGCATGGCCAGGAGTTCTTCGCTCATGAGGGAAAGACCGGCCGTTACGGCCAGAGCCAGCGTGCCGGCGAAGGCCCCGGGCGGGGCGATCCCCAGGGGGAGGCGATATCCGTTTTTGTTGTGGTCCGCGGCCGATCCCTTGGGGATGCGCTTTTCTTCCTTATCCCTGAGGGCTTCCGGGATCCAGACCGGGGATTTGAGCCGATCCACATTCCCGGGATGAAATCCCAGGTTCCGGATCCGCTTTTCGTCGAGGTGCCACTCCGGATCGGTGACCAGTTTTCCCTGCATCCGCAGGCCTTCCCGGGAACAGTCGTGGATCAGGTACACGGGTATATCCGGATGCCGGGCCAGAAATCCCCGGCAGGCCTCAAACGCCGACGGCGGATATTTTTCCTGGCTGACCACCAGTACCCGGTTATCGAAATGAAAACGGTTGAGGATCAGCATCTCCGCGGTGTCGTTTCGATCGGTGATGAGAATCCCCTCGGGCGCATGGGCGAAAAGCTCACCGTCCAATTCCGGCGGAATCGCTTTTCCCAATCGCCGTCCGTCGGCCAGTTGCTCGATGGGCTGAAGCGACTGATAGGTCTGAATCAGCCGTGCCGGAATGTCGGGCGGTACGGAAACCGGCCGGAACCGATACCAGGCGATGCCGCCGGTCAGAAGCAGTATCCACAGAATTGCCGCCCACATCCCCAGGCCGATGCCCAGCAGCATTCCCGATCCCCAGAAGGCGGCAAAAATCCCCCCGATTACCAGGGGGAGCGGACCGATCCGCTTTTTCTGTTGAATCAGCCGGTGAATCCGCACATACAGCTGATCCCGAGTGAACCAGTACCGGCCCTGGTGGGAGAGCTTGAGAAGGGCGGATTTGAAAGCCGAATCAGTGATGTAGGGCGGCTTTTTAGGGTCCAGGGCGAAGCGGTATCTGCATCCCCGACAGGTCATTCCGTCTTTGTATTTCTGATTGGTCAGGCATTGAGGGCATTTCATGGCGGGTGCCTCACAGAAGGGGTGTCACCGGTTTGTCTCCGATAATCCAGACCCGGAAGAGATCCGTTTCCGCGATACGGGCGGAAAACCCGGCCGCAGCGCATTGATTTATAATCTCCGCCGGAGGAAGAAACCGGCTGCCCATGAGCAGAAGCTTTTCCCCCAATGCCGCCATTTTTACCGCGACTCGACGAATGTCCGGTTCTTCGATCAACAGCCGTCCACCGGGTTTGAGCACTCGGAAAAATTCCGCGAGGGATCGGACGGGATCGGAAAAATGGTGAAGGGAATCGACTACCAACACCCGATGAAAGGTACCGTCGGCAAACGGCAGTCGTTCTGCGCCGGCCCCGATCGGGAACAGCGGTTTGCTCCGGGCTCGCCGCAGCATGGGCAGGGAAACATCCGCCGTCGCCAGACGGCCGGTCCATGCGGCCAAGGGTGCGGATACCCGGCCCGTGCCGCCGCCTGCGTCCAACAGCCAGCCCGGGACGGGAAGATTCAGAAGCCGTTTCAATCGATCGGTATTCGGTCGGCCGAGAACTTGGTCGTAAATCGGGGCGGCGAATCTGAAATGGTCGATCATAAGCGGATTTTCCGGTGCATGCTGCGGGTAGAAGAAAAGGAGCCAATTGGATGGATAGTACCCGTTTTCAAGGTCTGAAGCAAGGCCCTTTCCCCTCGGCATTAAAAAGCGCCGGAGGCCATGATCAACATTTCGGCCGCCCCGGGATCTTTTCCCGGTTCGGCAAGAACTCGCTGTCGCTCAAACAGCTTCCCGGCCCGGGAAAAGATCCCGGGGCGGCCGCAACCATTCAGGTTTGGCCGAGACGATGATCAAAGCCACCGCAGAAAAACATATGCCTTGCGCAAAACAGGCGCTTGTGGTACATATTATCGATTATGAAACAGTATGTTATCGATGAATTACGCTACCCGGATTATGAAAAGCTGAGAGACTATCTGGAAGCCCATTTCGGCGGTTCCGCCATGGCTCAGCTGTATTGGATTCCGGTGGACGAGGCGCTTCTGGATGAGGTTCAGAAAGCCCATACGGAGTGTCATCCGCTCTGCTTCGCCATCGAGCTGGAGGAGCGTCGAATGTCCATGGAGCTTCTGGTGCGGACTCGCAACCGCATGCGGTGCGATTGCATTCGGTATGCCAACACAGAGCAGCGGAACTGGCTGATCGATTGTCTGGATGCGATTTTCGAGAAGCTGGACATCAAAACCTGACGTGTGGTGAAGGTGAGGAATTCGGAGATGCTGAAGATAATCCCCCTGGGCGGCCTGGGTGAAATCGGCCTGAACATGATGGTGGTCCAATACGGTGATGACCTGGTGGTGATCGATTCCGGGCTGATGTTTCCGGAGGATTATATGCTGGGGGTGGACCTGGTCATTCCCGATTTCAGCTACATTCGTCTGAACAAATCCAAGCTCAGGGCGGTCTTTCTGACTCACGCCCATGAAGATCACATCGGCGCCCTGCCGTTTCTGCTTCGGGAGGTCAGCGTACCGGTCTACGGTACCCCGTTTACTTTGGGGGTGGTCCGAAACAAGCTGGAGGAATATGACCTGCTCAGCCCGGCGGTGTTTCGCGAATACCCTGAGGGACGTCCGGTATCGATCGGTCCTTTTGAGATCGAAGCGGTTCGGGTGGCCCACAGCGTGGTGGACGGCGTCGGTCTGGCCGTTCGAACCCCGGCCGGACTGGTGGTCCATACCGGCGACTTCAAGATCAGCCATGCCTCGGTGGACGGCATGCTCACCGATGTCAACCGGTTCGCCCGGTGCGGAGAAGAAGGGGTGCTGGTCCTGATGTCGGATTCCACCAATGTGGAAAAACCGGGGTATACCACCTCCGACCGCGATATCGGGGAGGCCCTGCGGCAAATCGCCATGAAGAGCACCGGCCGGATCATTGTGGCCCTGTTCGCCTCCAGTATTCCCCGGATACAGCAGATCATCGACATCGCCCTGGAAAAGGGGAGCCGCATCGCCCTCAACGGCCGAAGCATCGAATCTTCGTGCAGGATCGCCAAAGAACTGGGGTATCTTCGACTTCCCGAAGAGATGGAGATCGACATCGCCCAGATTCACGATCTCTCGGATGTCTTTATCATCACCACCGGCAGCCAGGGAGAACCGATGTCCGCCCTGGCGCGGATGGCCTCCGGCATTCACAAGCAGATTCGGATTCGAAAAGGCGACACCGTCATCCTCTCCTCCAAGTTCATTCCCGGCAATGAAAAGGCCATCGCCAAGATCATCAACGATCTGTATCGACGAGGGGCGGAGGTGATCTATGAAAAGATCTCCGCCATTCATGTCTCCGGCCATGCCTTTCGGGAAGAACTGAAGCTGATGATCCAACTGACCCGACCCGAGTATTTCATCCCGATTCACGGGGAATACCGCCACTTGGTTCACCACGCCCGGTTGGCCGAGTCGGTGGGGGTCGCCCCGGAAAAGGTGCTTTTAGCGGAAAACGGGCAGGTGATCGAATTCGACGCCTCCGGCGGACGGATCGGCGAGAGTGTCCCCACCGGCCGGATTCTGGTCGACGGCAAAGGCATCGGGGATGTGGGCCGAAGCCTCCTCAAAGAGCGGCGGGTGCTTTCCGAAGACGGCTTCGTGGCGGTCACCCTGGCTTTTGACGAGGAGACCGGCATCGTCGTCTATGGGCCCGAGATCACCTCCCGGGGATTCGTGTTCGAACATGAGACCGGCCACCTTCTGGATGACGCCATCTGCGTTATTCTGGAGGCGATTGAGGATGTGGGGCCGGACCAGGCCGACCGGATTCAGAAAATCCGTTCGCGGATTCAGGGGGACCTGCGACGGTATTTCACCTTCACCATCAAACGCCGGCCTCTGATCCTCCCCTTTATTCTGGAGGTCTGACCGCTTCGGCCTTTTTCCGAAAAAACAATCCATTATGGCTCGAACCTCTCAAAAGAACGGAAAACAGCCCGCCAATCCCAAAGAGCGCCGCATCTACAGGGAGATCATCGGCATTTTCCTCTTCTTTCTGGTGGTGTTTACCCTGTCCAGCCTGCTTTCCTTTCGAAGCTCCGACCCCTCCTTTTTTAATGCCGCCCCCCACGAGAATATCCACAATCTCTTCGGTCTGATCGGGGCCTACACGGCCGGTTTGCTGATTCATCTGGTGGGGGTGGGCGCCTTCTGGATTCCGGTTCTGATGCTGTTGATCAGTTTTCAGCTGTTCGGAAGTATTTCGAGAAAAGCGGTGGCGACCCGGTTGTTGGGCGGGGCGGTTCTGATGGTCGGAACCGCCGTTTTCTTCGCCCTCTGGCGGGATCACTACCTGATCTTCGGGGGGCGGTTTTCCGCGGGCGGCCTGATCGGCGAATTCCTGAAAACCGGCATAGTCCGGTATTCCAACCATATCGGCAGCGTCATTATTCTGGTCCTGATGCTGGCGGTGGGATTCATTCTGGCCACCGGATTGTCCTTGACCGCTTCCGCCGCTTGCCTGGGCAGGCTTGGCCTGTCGGGCTTGAGCCGCGGTGTGCGAAGCGGGGGCGCCGGCCTGAAGCGGGGCGCCGGCGGCACCTTGGCCCTGTGGCGGACCTGGCGGGAACGTCGTGTCGAAGCCAAAAAAAAACGGTCCGCATCCCAAAAATGGACCCTCAACCAGGATGCGGGCGGGTCAAAACCGTCGAAATCAAAGAAAAAGGAGAAAACGCCGGCCATCTTGACCCCCCGGTCGGCGGAGAGGAGCGCCCGGCCCAAATCGGATGGCAAAAGGGAAAAATCAGAGCAATTGGTGCTGCCGCTTTCCGGAACATCGGGGTTTCACCTGCCGCCGCTCTCTTTTCTGGACAGCCCCAAAGGGCGGCCCGCTTCCGTGGATCGAAATTATCTTCTGGAACAGGCGAGTTTGCTGGAGCAGAAACTGGCCGATTTCGGGGTGAAAGGGGAAGTCGAGGATGTGATTCCCGGCCCGGTGATCACCACCTTCGAATATAAACCGGCCGCCGGGGTGAAGATCAACCGGGTGGCCAATCTCAGCGATGACCTGGCCCTGGCTCTCAAGGCCATGAGCGTCCGCATCGTCGCCCCTATCCCGGGCAAGGCGGTGATCGGAATCGAGATCCCCAATACGGAACGGGAGACGGTCCGGCTTCGGGAACTGGTCTCCACCGATGAATTCCGAAACTCCGCATCGAAAATGACCATCGGCCTGGGCAAGGATATCGTGGGAAACCCGGTGGTTGCGCAGCTGGATAAGATGCCCCATTTGCTGATCGCCGGCGCCACCGGCACCGGCAAGAGTGTTTTTCTCAATTCTTTGATTTGCAGCATTCTGTATAAGGCCACCCCGGAAGAGGTCAAACTGATCATGGTGGACCCCAAACGGATTGAGCTGTCCGAATATGACGGCATTCCGCACCTGATCTCTCCCGTGGTCACCGATGTAAAAAAGGCGACCAACGCTCTGTTCTGGGCGGTGAATGAGATGGAGCGGCGCTATGAGCTTTTGTCCGAAAACCGGGTTCGGAACATCACCCAATTCAACCGCAAGGTGAAACGCGAAAGTGGAAAAGAGCAGAAAACGGAAGACGGCGAGATCATCGCACCGTTGGAACCGCTGCCGTATGTGGTAGTGATTATCGACGAACTGGCCGACCTGATGCTGGTGGCCTCCCGGGATGTGGAGGTCTCTTTGATGCGGCTGGCCCAGATGGCCCGGGCCGCTGGAATTCATCTGATTCTGGCCACCCAGAGGCCGTCGGTGGATGTGCTCACCGGGATCATCAAGGCCAACTTTCCCACCCGGCTCACCTTCAAGGTCTCTTCCAAAACCGATTCCCGGACCATCATCGACACCAACGGCGCCGAAACTTTGCTGGGAGAAGGGGATATGCTCTACCTGCCTCCGGGGACCGCCAAGCTTCAGCGAATTCACGGCGCCTACATCTCCGAGGAAGAGCTGGCTCAGATTACCGAATTCTTAAAACAGCAGAAGCAGCCCGAATACGATCATTCAGTAGTGGAGGCCCCGGTTCAGGAGAAGACCGCCGGGGAAGAAGATTATGATGAGCGCTACGATGATGCCGTGGCCCTGGTGACCCAGTCCGGCCAGGCCTCCATTTCCATGGTCCAGCGGCATTTGCGCATCGGATACAACCGGGCCGCCCGAATCATCGAGGTCATGGAGCGGGAAGGGGTGGTGGGCCCGGCGGACGGGGCCAAACCCCGGGAAGTGCTGGTGGCCGGGTACGACGACATTCCCTTAAGGGGCGGCCGTTGACTCGGTACCATCCTGAAACGGGAGGGCTTGAATCTGAAAGGGAAGGGCTTGAAGCCGGTATTCCCGACTTGGATATCAATGCCGACCTTCTGAATCAGATGAAGGGATTTTTGGATCCCGAGGAGGGTCGACGGCTTTATCGCATCGCCTGGGAAGCGGCTTCCTCAGGACCCTGCCTCGAGATCGGAAGCTATTGCGGTAAATCCACGGTATATCTGGGGACCGCCTGTAGAGCCCGGGGCGGAACCCTCTTTTCCGTCGATCACCACCGCGGGTCCGAAGAACAGCAGCCGGGAGAGGCATATTTCGACCCGGAGCTGTATGATCCCGCATCTTGCCAGATCGATACCTTTCGCACTTTTCGACAAACCCTGAAAGCCGCCGCACTGGAGAAAACGGTGGTGCCGCTGGTGTGCGCATCAGATGTTGCGGCACGGGCCTGGGCCACCCCCTTAAGTCTGGTGCTGATCGACGGCGGCCATTCTTTTTCCGCCGCATTCACCGACTATAATGCATGGGCCGGCCACCTGCTGCCCGGCGGGTATTTGCTGATTCACGATATCTTTACACACCCTGAGGAAGGCGGTCAGGCCCCTCGCCAGGTCTATGAACTGGCCCTTGCGTCGGGCCTTTTTCGGGAATGTCCGATGACCCGCACCTTGGGGGTACTGCGGCGCCGAAAACCCGGTAATGTGATTCAGTACCCGGACCGGACGGCGGCGGGGTAGGTTCCACCACGAAGGCAGGATCTGAAGAAGACAGGATTCAAGGCCAACGGAAAGCATTCAAATTCTGAAACAGGCGTCGGCGTGGCGTATCTGATTCAGAATAAATAGAAGCGAAGCTTTTTCAGGATCTCAAGTAGAAGCTGAGCACATTGTCAAAGGGTTGATAATCACTGAATTCCACCCCGATTATCTGTCGGCGTACCGATTTGACCATCGCCTTTTTTTGAACCTCCTTGCGTTTGGGATCATCCAGACGAAACCGCAATTCCAGTTCGGCGTCCTGGAACAGGTCATGGGGAAGAAAATGGATGAAGCCGACCCCGCCTAAGGAAATGTTTTCAATTAATACTTCCCCTTTTCTTCCGGTGGATATGTTTTTGTATTCCCCGGCCAACCGCACTGGTTTGCGATGATATCTGCGAAAGTTGAGGTTCCGTCTAAAGATATTTCCGCACCGACATCGAACCCGTATATTCAGGTTGTAGTGGACGTTTTTAAATTTGGACATGTCGGTATGTTTAATGAACCCGCAGACCGGGCAGCAGATGGCCGCCTGGTTCTGGGGATCGACATGAACGGTCGCGCAGGTATCGGGATTCATGGTGTATCCTCCCCATTTTTATGGTATATCTGTTTCATACGCTTTCCCCTCGCCTATTTTCAAGTACCTTCCCATCCTTTCGTAACGATTTTCATTTGCTGATTTAAAGGGAAAAAAACCATTCCGTCCTGTTTGTCTAAAATGCCAATCTAATTCTTTTATTGGAGTATGTAAATGCGGCCGGGAAAAATACGCCGGGTGCCGAGCCCAAATAGTGTCTCAAATTGCATAACCTCTTTACAAATTCCGGATATGAATGTAACGTTCTCAACTTAATTTTTTAAGGCTTGATGAGGATGACCGAGCGACGATTCGGCGTGGATCGCGGTTTCTCAAAAGTGGAAAAACGCTGAAAGGCGAATCGCTTCTATAAAGGGTATAAGGGAAATCACTTTATGGGAACACGGAAAAAGGAGAAAAAGGTAATGAATGATTTAAGCAACTGGGACTGGAGCGACGGCAAACGGCAGATCGCGGATCTCACCAAATGGAAAGGTGAGTACGAGTACATGGAAGAACCGTATGTCAGTCCCGACGGTGAAAAGATCGCCGCCATTGTGAAGCCGGATGAAATGGAATTCGGCATCTACGAGAACGGTGAAATCTGGGAAAACACTTTTGACAAGGCATGGTACCTGAGATACCTGCCGGACAATCGGTTGAGCGCCATCGTATCGGATACCGCCGAGTGGACGCTGGCGGTGGACGGCGAACCCTGGGAAAACCGCTACGAGTTCGTCTGGAACACCAAATGGGGAAAGAACGGCCGAAACCTCGCCTGCATGGCCCAGGCCGGGGGTGAGTATTGCGTGATGATCAATGATGTCCCCTGGGAAACGGGCTATCCTTATATGACCAATATGACGATCAGCCCGGACGGCGCCAGATCAGCGGCCGTGGTTCAGAAAGTCACTTTCAGCGAGGGGGATATCTTCAAATTTCAGGAAGGCTGTTATTCCGTCGCCGTGGATGGCGCGGTATGGGATCAGAACTTCATCAATGCCTGGGAGCCTGCCTTCAGCCCCGACGGAAAGCATGTGGCCGCGCAGGTTCGAACAAGCCTTTATGATTACACCATTGCGGTGGACGGCACCCCTTGGGATTCGATCTATACGAATCTATGGCAACCCCAATTCTCACCTCGGGACGGCAGTGTTACCGCACCCGTTCGAACCGCCGGCGGATGGACCCTGGCCAAAGATGGAAATCTCTTCTGGAAGGGGCGGTATGTGCAGATATGGCACCACCAGTATAGCCCCACCGGCGGGAAAATCGCCGCCATCGTTGCTCCGAAATACGGTCGGTGGACGGTGGCTGTGGATGACACCTCCTGGAAGGTGACCTTTGGCGATCTGGTCACGGATCTGGTATTCAGTCCCGATGGCCAACGCGTCGCCTGTATCGGAAAAGAAAAGGAAAAATGGTCGTGCATGGTGGACGGCAATCACTGGGTGGGTGAATACGACATGGCCTGGAAGCCGGTCTTCAGCACCGACAGCGCCCATGTCGCCCTGAAAGTGGAAAAAGAAGGGCGTTTTACCTATCTGGTGGATGGAAAACCGATGAAGCAGAATTTCAAAATGGCCTGGGATCCGATTTTCAGCCCGGACGGTGAAAAGATCCTGATTCGAGCCCTCGAAGAGGATGACGATCCGGAAAAATATGTGCGAATCGTTCTGCCGTTGAACCAAATACTCGGTTAAAGGAGAGAAAACGCGATGCATACTTTACATAATCTCGTCAGTGGTCCCCTGGTCTGGCTTGCGTTTGTCATTTTTATCGGCGGAAGCATCTACAAATTGGTTACCATGGCCAAAGAGGCCAAAAAAAAGGACGGTGTCGTTTTTGAGTATTGGGACGGCAATTATGCGTTTCGGTCCATTCTCCACTGGCTGACCCCCTTCGGAAGTGTCAACTGGCGGAAGAACCCGGTACTGACCACGGTAACCTTCGCTTTTCATATCAGTGTGATTCTGGTCCCGATTTTTCTGCTGGCACATGTGCTGCTCTGGAAGGAATCCTTTGACATCAGCTGGTGGTATCTGCCGGAAGCGGTGGCCGACTGGATGACCCTCACCGTCATCTTCGCCTGCATCTTTTTCGCCGGCCGCAGAATGATCCGCAAGGACGTCAAATATCTGACATCGAGTTCCGATTACTGGATTCTGGCCATGGTGGCCGCGCCCTTTATTACCGGGTATTGGGCCCACCATTATTGGCCCATGTATCGACTCATGTACATCCTTCACATTCTTTCCGGTGAAATCATGCTGGCGGCCATCCCCTTCACCCGCTTGAGCCATATGTTCTATTTCGTATTCACAAGGGGATACATCGGTTCCGAATTCGGCGCCGTCAGACACGCCAGAGACTGGTAACTATCTGATTGTTCTTACGATCCATCAAAAATTAACCATAGGAGACATGTAATGGCTGATCCTGCTTCCAAAACGGAAAACCATACGGATAAAAAGGAACTGAAACAAATAAAAGACATCGGGCTGGATCAGGGCATGGCCCGGTTGACACCTGAGAAAATCGAAAAGGTGATCAATGAAGTCCTGGAGAACGAGACCGGCCCGCGCCTTCGGGCCTATGTGGAATCCTGTGTCCATTGCGGGTTGTGCTCGGATGCCTGCCACTACTATTTATCTAATCAAGATCCCATTTACACCCCGGCCGGAAAGGTGAAACAGACCCTTTGGGAGATTATAGATAAGAAAGGCAAGGTCTCCCCCGAATTCATTCGGCGGGCTGCCGAAGTGGCCTATACCGAGTGCAACCTGTGCCGAAGATGCGCTATGTACTGCCCCTTCGGCATCGATGTGGCCTATATGATGCTGACCATGCGCCGCATCTGTCATAAGCTCGGAGTTACGCCGCAGTATATTCAAGACACCGCCCACAGCCATTCCGCCACCATGAACCAGATGTGGGTCAAGGAAGACGAATGGGTGGATACCCTCTTCTGGCAGGAGGAAGAGGCCCAGGAGGAGATTCCGGGGCTGCGGATTCCGGTGGAAAAAGAGGGTGCCGACGTCATGTATTCGGTCATCGGCCCCGAGCCCAAGTTCCGGGCTCAGTTGATCTATCAGGCGGCGGTCATTTTCAATGCCGCCGGAATCGACTGGACCATGCCGGCCACGCCGGGATGGGACAACAGCGATATGGCCATGTACACCGGCGATCAAGAGTTGATGGCCCGGCTCAAAAAAGAACATTTCGAAACCGCGTCGCGGCTGAAGGTGAAACGGATCGTTATGGGCGAATGCGGCCATGCTTTCCGGTCGGTCTACGATATGGGCAACCGGGCCCTGGGCTGGAAAATGCCGCCGATTCCCGTGGTTCACGCCCTGGAATTCTATTACGAACTGTTCCGGGAGGGCCGAATCAAGGTGGCGAAAAAATTCGACAAACCGGTCACGCTCCACGACCCCTGCAACGTCATTCGGGGCCGGGGCCTTCACGAAATGACCCGCTATGTGGTCAACAAAACCTGCGAGAATTTTGTGGAAATGACTCCCAACCGCGAGCACAACTATTGCTGCTGCGCCGGCGGCGGGGTGATCAACTGCGGCCCTCCATTCAGAGACAAACGGGTGGTGAGCAACAGCGTCAAAGCGGATCAGATCGCCGCCACGAAGAAAAAGGGGGTCGAAGTCGTGATCGCTCCGTGCCATAACTGTCACGGGGGTCTTGAAGACATTATTCATCACTATCACCTCGGTGTGGAACTCAAGTTCCTGGGCGATATCATCTATGAGGTCATGGAAAAACCCGAATAGCGGTCGATACCCTGATGGTAAAATCGATTCTCCATTCTAAAACGGCTAACAAAGGAGGAATTTCCCGATGAATAAAAGGGTTTTGATGATTGGTTTCGCAATAATGCTGGTGATGTCCGGGTTTGCGGCGATTACCGGGTTTTCCCAGGATGATGTCAACTATGTTCGGGACAGCGCTTTTGGCGTTCGGATTCGCGGCATGGTGCCGTTTGTTCACGATGAACACAATGAAAAGGCCGGCACCGAAGACTGCACCATATGCCACCATGTGTATGAAGACGGTGAAAGGCTGGAGTTTGAAACCTCCGAGGATATGGAGTGCTCGGAATGCCATATGGCCGGCGGGAAGGACGAAATGGATCTCATGCGGGCCTATCATCTCAATTGCAAGGGGTGCCATGAGGAGCGAAAAGCGGGTCCGGTGATGTGCGGCGAGTGCCATCTTGAAAAATAGATTTGCCGCGTGGGCTTGGACCGTTTCAGCGGACCCGGTGTAAAACCGGCCGGGGTTGAGCCCCGGCCGGGAATTTGAAATCGAGGGCCGGGAGAATCCTTCTTCCGGCAAACTCTCTGAAAGCGGATATGGAAAGCAATACCCACTCCAAAATAATCGGCTATATTCTGTGGCTGTTCGGATTCACCGGTTCTCACCGGTTTTATTTCGGAAAACCGATATCCGGCACCCTCTATTTTTTTACCTTGGGGTTGCTGTTCATCGGCTGGATCATCGATCTGTTTCTGATCCCCGCTATGGACCGGGAGGCCGATTTGCGGTTCAGTGAAGGCCCCGTAGACTACAATGTCGCTTGGGTTTTACACACCTTTCTAGGACCCTTCGGCATCCATCGATTTTACATGGGAAAATGGATTTCCGGAATCATTTATCTGCTGTCCGCCGGATTATTCGGAATCGGATATATTTACGATTACTGGACCCTGAATGATCAGGTCCATTTGATCAATCGATCCGCCTGAGAAATTTTGCGGTTTCGAATGCCTTCGGTCGTTAGCCCTCCTGGTGTATGGCTGAGGTTCCGCATCAAAAGGCATGGGCCGTTTGTTGTTAACCTTTTTTAGAAACGAGGTGTATTATGGCAAAAAAAGTGTTGGTCATCGATGATGATCCGGTGGTCGTAAAACATCTGTCCACCATCCTGAACGACCATGGATATGAAACCTGTACCGCCGGAAACGGGATTGAAGCTTTGGAGGTGATGAAGCAGGAAAAACCCGATCTGGTGACGCTCGATCTGGAAATGCCGGAAGAATGGGGCACCCGCTTCTACCGAAAATTTAAAAAGGACCCGGATCTCAAGGAAACCCCGGTACTGGTCATCAGCGGAATGCCGTCCCGGCACCTTTCTGTTCGGGATGCAGTAGGATATCTCCATAAACCGTTTGAGCCGGAAAAGGTGATCGAACTGGTGGAGAAGGCGGTCGGTAAATAGCCGCCCTGAACCATTCAGAAATAAAACGGATGCGGATCACTTGCCGGGTGGTTCCGACCACCTGGCCGATCCGACGGATTTTCCTCCGGTCGCCTTTTCCTGTTTATCGGCGACCGGCCTTCATGACTGAAAACCCTTCCAACACCCTATCTCCGGTTCCCACACCCTACCCTCCCCGGTTTTGCAATATAGAGTCCAACCCGCCGCCAATTACAGTCGAGACCCTATTTACGGTGTTTGCTCCTACAGTATAGGAAGGTAATCCTTAGGGGAAACCATTCGCGGCTAGGCGGAATGATATTCTATGTGCAGGACCCTCATTGTTGAAAACAGTGTGACCTTCCGGAAGACCTTTTCGGAGGCCCTCGGCAAGCGATTTCCGAATATGGTGATCGAAGAGGCCGAAGACGGCGCGGAGGCGATGCGGAAGATCCGATCGTTTCAGCCGCAGCTGGTCTTTATGGACATCCGTCTTCCGGGAGAGAACGGGCTCAGACTCACCGGGAAGATCAAATCCCGCATGCCGGAGCTGGTGGTCATCATCCTCACCGATTACGATCTGGAAGAGTACCGGTCCGCCGCATTCTTAAAAGGGGCGGATGATTTCATTGCGAAGGGGGCGCTCAACCTGTCGGATATTGAAGAGATTGTTCAGCGTCTTTCGGATGGCCTTTGATCCGCCCGGCAAACCCTACCATTCCCAGCCATAAATTAGGGTCCCTTTGGTATCAATATACAGCCTGGAACCCATTTACCGAACATCGTCAATGGTTTAAACACAAATACGTCTGTACCGGGATTTCCTGAACACACATCACCAGCTAATCTTTTTTTTAAGGAATCTTTACTATGGCGAAGGGAATAATGAAAAATCGAGTGGTTGGCGTTCTGATTGCACTGTTGTTGGCCTCGACATACGCGATCGGGGTCCGGGCGGTGGAAAAACTCGCGCCGGACGAACAGCAGAAGGCAAGGGCCGATATCATCAAGATCAATACCTTAAAGATCTTCGGGGACCTGGATAAACCCGAAGTCATATTTCTCCATGATGCCCATACCGAGGCCCTGGATAAAAAAGGAAAAGACTGCACCGCCTGTCATCTGCCCAGGAGCAACAAAATACCCGGGGACATTGAAGAGGCGGTCAAAGGCATCGATCCGCTCTCGCCCAAGTTCAAGCGGTTGGAGAATACCGCCCGCAAAGAGGTGATGGATATCTATCATACCTTCTGTATCGACTGCCACACCCAGATGAGGGCCGAGGGGGACGAGTCGGGGCCGATCACCTGCGGCAAATGCCACCAGGAAACCGACCTGGTTTCCACCCGACAGCCCATGGGGTTTGATCGATCTCTGCACTACCGGCACTCCAAAACCCAGGAGAAAAAATGCGAGCGCTGCCATCACAAATATGATGCAGAGGCGGAAAAACTGGTTTACGACAAGGGCAATGAAAGCACCTGCCGGTATTGCCATCTGGAAGAGGATGCGGACATTCCGCCCTATGTGGAAGACAAGACCCAGATCTCCAAACTGAGTATGCGGGAAGCATCCCATTTGGATTGTATCGAATGTCACCGTAAGATAACGGCCAAAAAACAGAAGGCCGGTCCCATTCAGTGCCGGGGATGCCACTCCCCCGAGGCGCAGGCCAAGATTGAAACGGTGGAAGATATTCCGCGAATGGAACGTAAACAGCCCGATATGGTGCTGGTCAAGACCGGAGAACCGGCGACCGAAGAGAATGAAGACCTGGGCGCCGTCCGTATGAATGTCGTTCCCTACAACCACAAGGCGCACGAAACCTATACCGATACCTGTCGGGTCTGTCACCATGCCAGCATGGAAACCTGCAGCCGATGCCATACCATCGGGGGGTCCAAACTCGGCGACGAGGTGAAACTGGAACAGGCCTATCACATGATCAGCTCCCGAAAAAGCTGCCTGGGGTGCCATGAAGAAAACAAACAGGAAGATCCCAATTGTTCCGGCTGCCATTATTTCATGTCTCCGCATCGAAAACAGAAAGACGAAACCTGTCTGAAATGCCACCAGGAGATGACCGAGGACATGGGAAAAATGGCCCAAAAGGCTGAAAAGGAGGAAGATCCCGAGGTCATGAAGGAGCTGGCGGAGAAGATGCTGACGGATCGCACCTATCTGAAGGAAACCTATTCGGACGAAGATGTTCCTGAAAAACTGGTCATCAAGGAGATGATGGACCAGTACGAAGGGGCCGAGTTCCCTCATCGAAAGATCGTTAAAAAACTTCAGAGCAATATCAGTGAAGACAAACTGGCCGGTTTTTTTCACAGCGACAAGGGAACCCTCTGTCAGGGGTGCCACCACAACAGTCCGCCCTCCAAAAAACCCCCCAAGTGTTTGACCTGCCACGGCAAACCGTTCGACCAGAACAATCCGCTCCGGCCCGGACTGTTGGCCGCTTACCACCGGCAGTGCATGACCTGTCACGAGCAGATGAAGCTCGAAAAACCGACCGGATGCACCGGTTGCCATAAGAAAAACCCGGAGAAATCGTGAATAATTTCCCTTATACCCCTTATACCCTATTCCTTTTCTCCGCTTCCCCTCCCCATATCGGGGAGGGGAAAATCCCCGAATCATTCGGGGAGATATGGAACTTTTAAAGATTAATTACACCTGAGGATGGGCCTTTATGTCTGTATCCCGAAGAAAATTTCTGGCATGGATGGGCGGTGCGGGGCTGAGTACGACCATCGGTTCCAAAGCGTTTGCCGCGACTCAAAAACATTTTGAAGGATATCCTGAAAGCATGGGGGTGCTGCATGACACGGTGCTGTGTGTCGGTTGCCGCCGGTGTGAGGAGGGATGCCAAAAAGCGAATGATCTTCCTGCCCCGGAGAAACCCTTCACCGACCTGACGGTATTGGAAGAGAAGCGCAGAACCGATGCCGCCAATTATACGATCGTCAACAAATACGAGGTCGAGGACCGACCCCCCTATGCGGTGACGGAAAAGCCCGGGAGTCCGGCTCCGGGAAGCCCGGTGTACCGGAAATTTCAGTGCAACCATTGCCTGGAACCGGGCTGCGCCTCGGCATGTTTCGTCAAGGCCTTTACCAAGACACCGGAAGGGGCGGTGGTTTACAATAAGGATGTCTGTGTGGGATGCCGTTACTGCATGGTGGCGTGTCCGTTCGATGTCCCCACCTACGAGTACCACAAGGCCCTGGAACCCCGGATTATGAAATGCACCATGTGCCATCCGCTGATTCAGGCGGGCAAACGGGACCTTCCCGGATGTGTCGAAGCCTGCCCGGTGGAGGCCCTGGTTTACGGCAAAAGAGACGACTTGATCAAGCTGGCCCGGGAACGGATCCGCAAGCATCCTGCACGGTATATCGATCATATTTACGGCGAGCGGGAGATGGGCGGTACCAACTGGCTGTATGTCAGCGGCGTCGATTTCGATAAGGTGGGAATGCGCACGGACCTCGGAAACACCCCCGCGCCTGCGCTGACCTCCGGCGCCCTGTCTGCGGTTCCCATCGTGGTCGGGCTCTGGCCGGTCCTGTTGACCGGTATCTGGGCCATCAACCAGCGCAAAGAAAAGATATCCGAAGAAGAGCAAAAGGCGGCGGTCGCCTCGGCGGTGGAAAAAACCCGGTCGGAAGCCGATCAGAAGCTGACTCAGGCCTTGGAGAAGGCGGAAAAAGATAAGAAGAGCGCCATTGAAAAAGAGGTGAAAAAAGCCCTCGAAGAAGCAGCCAAAGCGCAAGAGGAAGACGCAGACAAACCGGAGGAGGAAGAGTAATGGCTGAAGAAACCACCGTCGTCAAAAAGATTTTTCCACCGGATCGATCCCTGTACACCCCCTTTAATGTGGTCGTCGGCGCGATTCTGATCATGGGGGTGATCCTTTCCATTCTTCGCTTTACCGGTGGACTGGCAACCGTGACCAATCTGGACCACAATTACCCATGGGGGCTCTGGATCGGTTTCGACCTGATGGCCGGTGTCGCATTGGCCGCCGGCGGATATACCACCTCGGCCGCGGTCTATATTTTCGGATTGAAACGGTACCATTCCGCGGTCCGACCGGCCATTCTTACCGGTTTTCTCGGGTATGCCCTGGTGGTGGTGTCCTTGACCTATGACGTGGGGCGTCCCTGGCGGCTTCCCTTCCCTTTTCTGGTGCAGCAGGGAACCACCTCGCTGCTCTTTGAAGTGGCCGCCTGCGTGGGCCTTTACCTGACGGTGCTGTTTCTGGAATCTACGCCGGCTGCCTTGGAATGGCTGGGCCTGAAAAAGTTGAGAAACATCGTGACCAAGCTGACCCTGGTTCTGACCATCTTCGGCGTGGTGCTGTCGACCCTTCATCAGTCCTCCCTCGGGGCCTTGTTCCTGATCGCTCCCGGGAAACTGCATCCGCTCTGGTATTCCGGGTACATTCCGGTCTACTTTTTTGTATCCAGCATTTTTGCCGGGCTTTCCATGGTGATCCTTGAAAGCAATCTTTCCCATAAATACTTCAAAGACAAAATGGATGAGACGCATCTGAAAGAACATGACCAGGTAACCCTGGGGTTTGCAAAGGGGGCTTCCTTTGTCATGGCCGGATATGTTATCATCAAAATCATCGGAATCTCGGTGGCCAACCAGTGGGCCCTGCTGTTCACCCCCTACGGCATCTGGTTTCTGGTGGAGCTGCTCGGATTCGTGGCCCTGCCCTGTTTTCTCTACGCCGTCGGGGTGCGCGACCGGAACCTGAAGCTGATCCGTCGAACCTCCATTATCGCCGTAATCGGGGTTGCTTTGAATCGGCTGAACGTTTGCCTCATCGCATTCAACTGGTATCTGCCCCTCGGCGAGCGGTATTTTCCCCATATCGGGGAGATCGGTCTGACGATTTTCATGGTGACCATCGGAATCCTGATGTTCCGCTTTATCGTCACCCGCATGCCGGTCCTGTACGAACACCCGGAGTATGAATCTCATTAAAACTGGAGGAAAGGCATCATGGAGAGCAGTTTTCATACGCTTCACGAATTTATGCTGTTTACCGAAAGCGTGACCTATATTATCATTGTGGCGGCCCTGCTCGGCATCGTTGCTTTCTGGAGATTCCTGAACGGCAGCGACCGAAAAAAAGATTTGGGCATGGATGAGGGGGAGGAATAATCATGTATGAACTTGTTACCGGCCCTCTGGCCTGGCTTGCATTCGGAATCTTTTTTATCGGTGTTATCGTTCGCGCCGTCCTTTACATCAGAGGCCTCGACTGGCAAATGGACCGGGTCGCCTACAAGCCTCACAGGATTCACGGGCTCAAAGGCGCCGTCAATTCTATCATCTCCTGGCTGATCCCCTATGGGACCCGAAGTTGGCGGTTTTATCCCTTTTTTACGGTGATGGTGTTCGTATTCCACATCGGTCTTCTGACTACCCCCATTTTTTTGGAGGGGCACAACATTCTTCTGAAGGAACGATTCGGGTTCAGCCTCTGGTCCATTTCACAACCCACGGCCGATGTATTGACCATCGGCATGATGACGGCAGCGTTTTTTATTCTGCTGCGGCGGTACGCCCTTCCCGAGGTGAGAATCTTAACTACCTGGTATGATTACACGCTACTGGGCATCGCAGTGGCCCCGTTTCTCACCGGCTTTCTGGCTGCGCACCAGATCGGCAATTACCAGTTCTGGCTGATTACGCATATTTTGGCCGGTGAAATCATGCTGATCGCCATTCCTTTTACCAAACTGTCTCATTTTATTCTGTTCTTCCTTTCCAGGGCCCAACTCGGCATGGATTACGGAATCAAACGAGGGGGAATGAAACGCAAGCGCGGAATGGCCTGGTAAGCCGGCACTCATTTTTAAATCAACGAAAGTCAAGGATATAGCACATGGCACAAGGTAAATTTTGTAATCGGGAAAAGGTCGATACCCTTGAACAGCTTCAGGCGCTGTTGAATGATAAAGGGGGCGCCCAATACTATAAGGAGATGCAGGACCTGGATGTGGATACCGATCTTCTCTGGGCCACCCTTCAGAAGACGCTCAAGGAGAAATCGAGAATCAAGGCATGGCTGGAGATCTGCGCGCATTGCGGAATGTGCTCCGACTCCTGTTTTCTCTACCTGGCCAACAACAAAGACCCTGAACAGGTGCCGTCTTACAAGATTCAATCCACGTTGGGGCGGATGTATAAGCGAAAGGGCAAGGTGGACAATGCCTTTATGCAGATGTGCATGGATACCGCCTGGTCCAAATGCACCTGCTGCAACCGCTGCGGCATGTACTGTCCCTTCGGCATCGACATGGGGGTCATGTTCAGCTACCTGCGCGGGCTCTGTTTTCAGCAGGGATTCGTTCCCTGGGAGATGAAGATCGGGTCGGGCATGCACCGGGTCTTCCGGGCCCAGATGGATGTGACCACCGAGGATTGGGTGGAGACCTGCGAATGGATGGCCGAGGAATATGAAGAAGACTGGCCGGGCCTGAAGATCCCCATCGAAAAGGTGGGCGCGGATATCATGTACACCGTGAACGCCCGGGAGCCGAAACATTACCCTGAAGATTTGGCCGAAGCGGCCATCCTGTTTCACCTGGCCGGTGAAGACTGGACCGTTCCGGAAGAGGGATGGGAAGAAACCAGCCTGGCCATGTTCGCCGGTGACTGGGAGGCATGCAAAATACAGGTGCAGAGTGTCTACGATGCCATGGAGCGCCTCAAACCCAAGCGGATGGTGGTAACCGAATGCGGCCACGCCTACCGGGCCACGGTGATCGAAGGACCTTACTGGTGCGGCCTCAAGACCGGACAACCTCCGGTGGAAAGCCTCCATTACGTGGAATGGGTGGCCGAAGTCCTGCGGAACGGGAAACTCAAGATCGACCCGGCTAAAAAAATAAAAGAACCGGTGACCCTTCAGGACTCTTGCAACTACATTCGAAATGCCGGGCTCGCCGAATATACCCGGGAGATCATGAGCTATATTGCGGAAGACTTCCGCGAAATGAGCCCCAACAAAGACCACAATTTCTGTTGCGGCGGGGGCGGCGGGTTCAACGGCATCGGACGATATCGAAAACAGCGAAACACCGGGCTGAAGGTGAAGCGGGACCAGATTCTCCAGACCGGCGCCAAGCTGGTCATCGCTCCCTGCCACAACTGCTGGGATGCCATTCGGGACCTGGAAGAGGTGTTCGAGGTCGGGATCCGCTGGTCTTTTCTGAAACCGCTTCTGGTCGAAATGGTGGAGGTCCCCGAGCACCTGAAACCCCAGGAAGAAGAGGCATAGGCGGAGCCGATGAATCGGGTGACGGTGACCTGCGAGGGTGTGATGATGCACGAGGGGAGGGTCATCGAGACCGAACCCCTCATGTACCTCGGCTTTGAAACCCTTCTGGAGGACGGGTTTACGCTGCGAAGCTTTTTTCGAATATTTGAAAAACATCCCCGGCTTCAGAAGCTGAACGCCTTTTTTTCGTCCTATATGGAACAGTACAAGGCCAGTCCGAAAGATCAGTGCATCTATGACGGCTTTGATCGATTGGAATTCGGGAAAACGGTCGAGATGATCGGTTTTCCGGGAAAACCCCGACTGGAAATTTATCATTCCCTCTTTGGTGCAGCGGGAAACGAAGCGGTGGAGATTCGGTCCGTTCCCCTGGAAAATATGCTGGACATGCCCTTGAAGCTCGGAAAGCTCAAGCATATCGTGTTTGGCGACAAGGTGGATGTATTGGAGTTCGACA
Organism: uncultured Desulfobacterales bacterium; assembly: GCA_964573705.1. Taxonomy (GTDB): domain Bacteria; phylum Desulfobacterota; class Desulfobacteria; order Desulfobacterales; family Desulfococcaceae; genus JAABSQ01. The sequence goes on along the minus strand of CAZNLT010000005.1, from coordinate 23,866 downwards.
CCGTGTTTAACCTGTTCGAGTTTATCGACGGCATTATGTGGGAACTCGGCTTTCAAGGGACGCTTACGGCGTGTGAATTGAGGAGGTAAACCATGTTTAAAAAAATATTGTTTGCAACAACGGCGACCCCCGCCTGCGACAACGCAGCCCATGTGGCCTTCGATCTGGCCAAGAAGTACCAGGCCGAAATTATTCTGCTGCATGTCTTCGGTACGCCTTCCCGCGGATTCAGCACCACCGTGACCGACTCCAAAACCGGCGAAGAGAGCCATGTCGACAGCGATTATGTGGAATGGGTCGAAGAGGAGATGAAGACCTATTACGCCAAGCAGCTGGCCGACGGTGCCACCGCAAAGGTGGAAACCCTGGCCGGCGTTCCCCATACCGAAATCCTCAGAATGGCCCGAAAACAGGATGTGGACCTGATCATCATGGGGGCCCATTCCCGGCAGGAAGAACCGGGCGCCACCCGCTATCGCAGCATCGTGGGGAGCACCATGCAGAAAGTTTCCAAAGGGGCCCGATGCCCGGTTTTGATCGTCAGTCGACCCTGCACCACCTGCCTCTGGTATTTTTCCAACATCATTTTCGGCACCGACTTCAGCAAGGCCTCGGACTCCGCCTTCCTGTTCGCCTATAAACTCTGCAAGGAGATCGGGTCCAAGCTCTACCTCTTTCACGCCCTCGATTTAAGCTCCGTCCAGTCCGGCACCGTTCTGGAGCAGAGTGAGGTGGAGGATCGAATCGCCGAGGCCAAAAAGAAGCTGGAAGCCAAGTATATCTCTAAAATGGTAGATTTCGACAATTACGAAGTCGAGGTCTGGGAAGGCATCCCCTATGTGGAGGTCCTCAAATACGCCAGAGAAAAGAACGGGGACCTGATCGTCATGGCCCACCATACCCGGGAAGTGGACCCCGAGAAAGCCATGCTCGGCAGCACCGTGGAGCAGGTGGTCTTGCGGGCCTCCTGTCCGGTGGCCAGCGTCAATCGGCCGCACAAGGTCTCCGAGCCCTGAATTCCTTCGATACCGGGGAAAGAGGACGGCCGGAGGTGGAAACCGCCGGTCCGATGGAAGACAATACCGAGTCGGTTCGGCACTCGGCCGATTCGGTATGACATGGATGGGGATGGAGGCGGCGGTTTGGAGACACCCGATGGGTAAACAAAAGGTATTGATCGTAGACGATGAGCTGGATATGCGGATTTTTATCTCTACGGTCTTCGAGACCAGCGGTTACGAGGTGCTTTCCGCCAGAGACGGAAAAGAGGGAATGCGCAAGGCCCAGGAGACCGGGCCGGACCTGATCATATTGGACCTGATGATGCCGGGGGAAGGCGGGGTCCAGATGTACCGCCAGTTGAAAGGGGAGGAAGATCTGAAGGACATCCCCATAATTATGCTGTCCGGGGTGGGAAAGAAGACCTTCTATCATTATCTGAAGATGATGAACATTACACCGGACGAGGCCATTCCCGAACCGGAAGCCTATATTGAAAAACCGCCCCAGGCCGAAGACCTGTTGAAAGTGGCGGGGTCGGTTATGGGCAAAAACGCCGAAGAGGAGTAGACCACGTCGAGCTTTTTCCTGACTCAGTTCGGTTTCCTATCTCCCGGAAACTCCTTCGCCGCTCCAGCCCCCGAGTCCGGCCCACCGGACACGAATGACAACCCCTGATTTTTTCAAGCCGACTGGATATGGAAAAGAAAATACTAGTTGTCGATGACGAACCCGATATCCGGGAAATTCTTGAAATCTACATTGCCGATCTCGGGTATGAGGTCACCACCGCCGAAGACGGGCTGGCGGCCTTTGATACATTCAAAAAAGAAGGGTTTCCGGTGGTCGTCACCGACATTAAAATGCCGGGCATGGACGGAATCGATCTGCTGCGGGCGATCAAGGAAGAAGATCCCGACGCCGAGGTGATTATGGTGACCGGCCACGGAGATCTGGAACTGGCCATAAAAAGCCTCAAATACGAGGCTTCCGATTTCATCACCAAACCGGTCAATCAGGATGCTCTGGAGGTCTCCCTCAATCGAGCCTATGAAAAAGTGGCTATGCGGAAGGAGATTCGCGAGTACCATGAGCATCTCCACCGACTGGTTCAAGAAGAGCTTCGGGCCACCCGGCACAAATACCACCGGCTGTTTGAAGCCTCCCCCAACTTCATCTCGGTCCAGGACCGGGACCTCAAGATCACCGAGAGCAACCGGCGCTTCAAAGAATTTTTCGGCGAGTCCGACGGTCTGTCCTGCTACCGGGCCTATAAACACCGGGAGGAGCCCTGTCCCGAGTGCCCGGTGACCCGGACCTTTGAAGACGGCGCCAGCCATCAGGTGGAGGCGGTGGTGACCGCGCGGGACGGCCGCCAATTCAATGTATTGATCACCACGGCCCCGATTCGGGATGCCGAGGGAAAGATCACCCACGTGATGGAGGTCTCCACCGATATCACCGAAATACGCGAACTTCAGGACCGGCTGACCTCTCTGGGGTTGTTGATCGGTTCGGTCTCTCATGGTATCAAGGGGCTGCTGACCGGACTGGATTCCGGCATGTACCTGCTCAAGACCGGCTTTTCCAAAGATGACAAGGATCGCCTGGAAGAGGGATGGGATATCGTCAAAACCATGGTGGGCCGAATTCGAAAACAGGTGCTCAATATTCTCTACTATGCCAAAGACCGTGAACTGGAGTGGGAAACCGTAGAGACGACCGTCTTTGCCGAGGAACTTGCGGGCGTGGTGGAACCCAAGGCCCGGGAGTACGGCATCGAATTCATTCGAAATTTCGAGGATGCATCCGGTGAAATCGAGATCGATCCGGGGGTGGCCCATTCCGCTCTGGTCAATATCCTCGAAAATGCGGTGGAAGCCTGTATCGATGACCCGTCCAAGGAGCATCACCGGGTCGAATTTACGGTCCGATCGGAAGGGGATGCGGTGGTGTTCGATATTCGGGACAATGGTGTGGGAATGGATCTGGAAACCCGCGAAAAGATGTTCACCCTCTTTTTTTCATCCAAGGGCAGCAAGGGGACCGGCCTGGGGCTGTTCATCGCCCATCAGATGATTCGCCAGCACGGCGGCGATATTACCGTGGATTCCGAACCGGGCCGGGGGACCCGTTTTCGAATCCGTATTCCGAAGCGGCGTCCCGAGACCGAGGAAGGACCCGCCGCCGGTTGATCCCCGCGCTTGGGTAAGGGAGAGTGAAGAACGGCGACCCGCCGCGCAAGAGAACGGATAAACCCGATACCCGATAAACCGGTTTCTGAAGACATGGCATTGGCACTCACCATTATCACCCTGATCGTCGCTTCCGTCATCATCCTGCTGATCGTGAAATTGCGGCGACAGCGGCAGGAATACCAGACCCTTTTCGAAAGCGTCCCCTGCACCATCACGGTTCAGGACAAGGATTTTCGCATCGTCGGGTATAACCGCGAATTTGCGGATATGTTCAACCCCACTGTCGGCGACTACTGCTTTCAGGTGTATAAGGGGCGGAGCCGGAAGTGCGAGGTCTGCCCGGTGGAGCGGACCTTTCAGGACGGCAAAACCCATACCAGCGAAGAGACCCGGGAAAACCAGAACGGTACCCGAAAGCACTGGATCGTCAAAACCGCTCCGGTGACCAACGCCCAGGGAGAAATCGTCGCCGCCATTGAGATGTGCCTGGATGTCACCGACCGAAAGGTACTGGAAGATGAGCTGGAACGTTCCGAAAAAAAGTATTATGCCATCTTCGATAATATTCCGAATCCGGTCTTGGTTCTCGATCCGGAGACTTATGAGGTGCTGGACGCAAACAAAAGCATCGAATCGGTCTACGGCTGCACCAAAGACGCGGTGCTGGGAAAGTCATTTCTCGATTTCTTTACGGCTGAAGAGCGGAAACATTTTGAATTCAAACTGAAAAATGCTGAACCGATCAATCAAGTCAAACAGATCGGACGGTCCGGGAAAACCTTGTATGTCAATATCCGGGTTTCCCCCTCCGAGTATTGGGGCCAGCAGGTGCTGCTGGTGACCGTCAGCGATATCACCAAGCGGCTGGAGGCGGAACAGCAGCTCTCCCAGGCCAGTAAACTGGCCACCTTGGGTGAAATGGCCACCGGGGTGGCCCACGAACTGAATCAACCCCTGACGGTGATTAAAATGGCCAGCGGTTTTCTCACCAAGAAGATTCAGCAGAATGAGCTGATCCCTCCCGAAATTCTGACCAATATGGCCGAGAAGATCAACAACAATGTCGAACGGGCCAACAAGATTATCAACCATATGCGTGATTTTGCACGAAAATCTGATTTGACCCTGGAAGAGATCGGCGTGAATGAGGTGCTGGAACGGGCCTATGATATTTTCAGCCAGCAGCTGAAGCTGAGGAAAATCGAGGTGATCTGGAATCTGGATGAGAACCTGCCTCCCATCATGGGGGATGCGGGGCGGCTGGAACAGGTGTTTATTAACCTGCTGGTCAATGCCCGGGACGCCATCGAAAAGAGGTGGGAAGAGGAGGATGCTGCGGCCCATGACAAGCGGATTTTTATTACCACCGATACCCGAAACGGCCACGTGTTTGTGGAGGTTTGCGACACCGGCACCGGTATTGCGAAAGGGGTGCGGGAAAAGATCTTTGAACCCTTTTTTACCACCAAAGAGGTGGGAAAAGGGACCGGCTTGGGGCTTTCCATCAGCTACGGGATCATCAAGGATTTTCGCGGACAGATTGAGGTGACATCCCATCCGAAGGGCGGGGCCTGTTTCCAGCTGGAGTTCCCCATTCCCCGACCGAGCGAAAAAAAGGGTGTATCCAATGGACGATAGGCGGATTTTGCTGGTGGACGACGAGGAAGACATTCGCGATATTCTGGGTATTGTCCTCACCGATATCGGATATGAGGTGCTGACCGCGGAAGACGGTGAACAGGCCCTTCAATTGTTCAGAGAGTTCACCCCTCCCATTGTGCTGACCGACATCAAGATGCCGGGGCTGGACGGCATCGACCTGCTTCGGACCCTCAAATCGGAAGCCCCGGATACCGAAGTGATCATGATTACCGGCCACGGGGATCTGGATCTGGCCATCAAGAGCCTCAAGTATGAGGCCACCGATTTCGTCACCAAACCCATCAACGACGATATCCTGGAAATCGCTCTGAAGCGAGCGGAAGAGCGGATCACCATGAAACAGCAGCTTCGCATGTACACCGAAAACCTGGAGCGGCTGGTGGAGGAGAAAACCCGCCGCCTGGTGGAGGCGGAGCGGATGGCCGCGGTGGGCCAGACCGCTGCGGGGCTGGCCCATGCCATCAAGAACATCAGCGGCGGTCTGGCCGGCGGTATGTTCGTCCTGGACAAAGGCATCGAACTGGACGATGATGCCTATGTTCAAAAGGGTTGGAGAATGGTGAAGGGAAACGTCAACAAGATCAACAACGTGGCCCTGGAACTGCTCAATTTCGCCAAAGAGACTTCCCCCGATTACCGCCACTGCGATCCCAACGGACCGGCCCGTGAGATCTATGATCTGATGCTTCCCCAGGCCCAGGAATACGGGGTCCGCTTCGTCCTCGATCTGGACAAGGACCTGCCCCATGTCTGGCTCGACCCGGAGAGCATCCACCGGGCCCTGCTGAACCTGGTCACCAACGCGCTCTATGCCTGCACCGATATCCGGTGTACCCACAAAAAGACGGAAATCGCCCTGGTCACCCGGCGGCCGGAAAAGTGGGCCGTGGAATACCAGGTCCGGGATTCGGGCTGCGGCATGGATGAGGAGACCCTTCAAAAGGTATTCCGAAATTTTTTCACCACCAAAGGATATGACGGCACCGGTCTCGGGTTGATGGTGACCAAAAAGATCATCGATGCCCATTCCGGATCTATTGAGGTGGAATCCGTAAAAGGAGAAGGGACCACCTTTTGTATCCGCATTCCCCAACGAAACAGTATTCACTAGCCGCAGCCGGCTTCGAACCGCTCTCGGCATTTACGACGGCGGTGTGTGCCGAGGGCGCCCCGCATCTTATTTTCTTTATCCCCTTAAAAAGAATGGCCAACCCGGCGCTGATTCGGTATAATCATCCGATAATCGCATTTTGCGAGAGAAGACGCTGACGCGAACCGATTCGACATCGAAGGTGGTCTCGGTTCGGTGTTTTCATTGACCGGGGTCGGCTTTAAGCCTGTGTTGAATCTTCTCCTATAGAGAACCAAGGATGTTTCATCGAGGAAAACCATGCTTTCGAAAAACGCCGTTGAAGAAACCGGCGGCCCTGCCGAATCCAAGCCCTATGACCTCATGGACGGCGCCACCGGGCAGATTTCCCGGATCGCCCGGGATGTCGACGCCCGGCGACAGATCGCGTCCAACCCCGAGTATTCGATCGAGGAGCGGCTGGAAGCCTATGAAGACATCATCGACTCGGAGGTCGGGGACACCTCCATGGTCCGGGCCCGGAACATCGAACGGGAAATGGGCCTGCGCCAGATCTATCTTAAATTCGAGGGGGGTAACCCCACCGGCACGCAAAAAGACCGGATCGCCTTTGCCCAGGCCATGGACGCGGTCCGCAGGGGCTTCGAAGGGATTACGGTGGCCACCTGCGGCAACTACGGGGTGGCCCAGGCTTTGGCCGCCTCCCTGGCCGGGATTCGGTGCATCATCTATATTCCGGATATGTACCGGACCCGCCGAATCAAGGAGATGGAGTCCCTGGGCGCCGACATCGTCCGGGTGCCGGGAGACTACGAGCATGCGGTGGTCGCCTCCGGAGAGCGGGCGGAAAAGGACGAGCTTTATGACGCCAATCCCGGCGGCAACAACACCCTGCTTCAGCTTCGGGCCTACGGCGGAATTTCCGACGAAATTTACGATGAATTGCGGGATGCCCCGTTTGCGGTGGCCGCGCCGGTCTCCAACGGCACCACCCTTGCCGGCATTTTCAAAGGATTTCTGAGCCTCAACCGGCGGGGAAAAACCTCCCGAATGCCCCGAATGGTGGCCGGTTCCTCTTTTCGCAAAAACCCCATCGTTCAGGCCTTTCTCAAGAACCTTCCTACATGCGAAGACCTGAAACCGGAAAAGATCCATGAAACCCCGGTGAACGAACCGCTCATCAACTGGCATTCCATCGACGGGGATTATGTCCTGGAGGCCGTCCGTCAGACCGAGGGATGGGCCGGGAACGCCTCGGACAAGAACATGCGCTATTTTTCCCGCCTCATTCGAGAGCGGGAGGGTCTGGATGTGCTGCCCGCATCCACCGCCGGTCTGATCGCCCTGATCGAACACCACCGAAAAAACCCTTTGCCCAACGACCGGTATGTGGTCGTCCTGACCGGGAGGAAATCCGGATGATGCCCGAAGGAAACGCGATCGTCTACTGTGAAGGGGCTTTCAACACCCCCAACGGAAAAACCGCCCACGGACTGGTCCGGTTCACCCGCCGGTACCGGGTGATGTCGGTGGTCGATTCCCGGTATGCAGGACGGGACGCCGGGGATGTTCTGGATGGAACCCCGCGAAAGATTCCCATTTATGCCACCTTGGCGGATGCGGTTCAGGCCGCACTGGCGGTTGCGCCGGCCACCCACTTGGTGATCGGGATCGCCCCGGACGGCGGACGGCTGCCGCCGGATGCCCGGGAAGATATCCGGCGGGTGGTGGAACTGGGGCTTCGAATCGACTGCGGGCTGCATGATTTTTTGTCTGAAGATCCGGAGATCGGCCCCCTGGCGGAAGAAAAGGGGGTGGTGATTCGGGATATCCGCAAGCCCCCCCACCGAAGCCGGCTCCATTTTTTCAGCGGAAAAATCGAAAAGGTGGGCAGCCTCAAGGTCGCGGTGCTGGGCACCGATTCGGCCGTCGGCAAGCGGACCACCGCCTGGCTGATCGTGCAGGCCTTCGAAGCGGCCGGGTACACCGCCGACCTGGTCGGGACCGGGCAGACCGCCTGGATGCAGGGGGCCCGGCAGTGTCTGATACTGGATTCTCTGGTCAATGATTTCGTATCCGGGGAGATCGAACATGCGGTCTGGTCCGCCTGGTCCGAAAACCGGCCGGACGTGATCGTCATCGAAGGGCAGGGAAGTCTGATGAATCCGGCCTATCCGGGCGGATTCGAGATTCTGGCCGCCGGCCGCCCCGACCTGGTGGTGCTTCAGCATGCCCCGGCCCGGCTGGATTACGACGGGTTTCCGGGGTACCCGATTCAGCCTCTGGCCCGGCAGATTCGGGTGATCGAAGAACTGTCCGGAAAACCGGTGGTTGCGGTTACCGTCAACCATGAAGACCTGGCCCGGGAGGAGGTCCCGCTGATCTGTTCGGCCATTCGGCGGATCACCGGCCTGCCGGCCTTTGATGTGCTTCTCCACGGCAGTGAAGGACTGATGAGCGTGTTGCTCCCCTACCTGAAAAAGAAAACCTGAGATCGAGTGAAAGAATGAATACCGATTCTGAATTTTCAGAAAGACCGTCCGCGGAAGCCATTCCTGCGAACGGTTCCTCTGATCCGTTCAAGGTGCTGTCGATCTGGGACCGGCTGGAGGTCGGTCCGGTTCGGCTGGAGCGCAGGCGGCTGATCGCACCCTATCGGCTCTTTTTCGACGGCAAAACCGAAGAGACCGAGCTGATCTATACTTATGAGGAGGGGGTGTTCGATCCGACCGAACCCGAATCCCGGAACCTGGCCGACATGATCGCGGCCCAGGTGGCCCTCAATTACGGCCTTTTCTGCGGGCAAATCGTCTTTCGAGGGATTTACGACGCCACCGACCGGCAGTTTCTTCGGGACATGGCCGAGAACACCGCCCGGGAAATTTATGTAAAAAAATTTCTCGAACCCAACCCGTTTCTCCTCGGCACGGCGGCCCGAATGCCGGCGGTCAAACAACCCCGGTACTGCCGGGCCAAACTGGTTTTTCAGAACGGGGCCCCGGAAATGAAAAAGGCCCGGTGGCGGCGTTGGATGACCGATCGGAATCGGCACTGCATTCTGTCCAGCGGCGGAAAGGACAGCCTGCTGAGCTTCGGCCTGATCGATGAGATCGGGCGCGAGGCCCATTCCATTTTCATCAACGAATCGGGCCGCCACTGGTTTACCGCCCTGAACGCCTATCGCTACTTCAAGAAGCGGGTTCCCCACACCGGCCGGGTCTGGGTCAATTCCGACCGGGTTTTTTCATGGATGCTTCAGCACATGGCCTTCATTCGAAAGAATTTTGCCGACATCCGCTCGGATGAATACCCGATTCGGCTCTGGACCGTGGCGGTGTTTCTGTTCGGCGCCCTCCCCCTGATGCGAAAACGGGGGATCGGTCGACTCGTGATCGGGGACGAATACGACACCACCCGCCGGCTGACCCACCGGGGAATTCCCCATTACGACGGCCTCTACGACCAGAGCCGGTATTTCGACGATGCCTTGACCCGGTTTTACCTGCGAAAAGGATGGGCGGTCAGCCAGTTTTCGATCCTGAGGCCCTTGTCGGAGCTGCTCATTGAAACCATTCTGGCCAAACGGTATCCCCATCTTCAGGAACACCAGACCTCCTGCCACGCCACCCATAAGGAAGGAGACCGGGTTCGCCCGTGCGGGCGGTGCGAAAAATGCCGCCGCATCGTGGGAATGCTCACCGCCCTGGATGAGTCACCGGAGCGATGCGGCTATACGGAAGAACAGATCAATACCTGTCTCCAACAGCTGGCGGACAAGGGCGCCTATGCCCAGGGTGAGGCGGAAGCCTCTCAGTTGTTCCATATGCTTCTTCAAAAAGGAAAAATCGAGGTCCCGGGGCCGGTGAAGCAATCCATCAAACCGCACCCGGAAACCCTCCAGCTGCGGTTCGACCCTCAGGCCTCCCCGGTGGGGGCGATTCCGGTGGACCTTCGCGCCGATCTGTACCGGATCTATTCGGAATACGGCAACGGGGCCCTGAGAAAAACCGGACGCCGGTGGGAAGCCTTCGATCTGTTCGCCGATTCAGGCATGTCCCATCCCTATCCCTTTGAAATCGATTCCGAAAAGATTGCGGCATCGGCGTGCGATCCGGAAACATCGAGCGGGGATACCCACATTTGGGGCGAACTCACCTGGCCCGATGCGGCTGAACGGTTCGGCAAGGTGGATATCGCCATTCTGCCGGTAGGGGCCATCGAGCAGCATGGCCCCCATCTGCCTTTGGATACCGACGCCTTCGACGCCGAATACCTGGCCAAGCGGGTGGCCGAGGCGTGCAGCGACCCCAAGCCCCTGGTGTTGCCGCTTATCCCCTACGGGGTTTCCTACCACCATGAGGATTTCAAAGGCACCCTCAGTATCAGCAATGATACATTATCCCGAATGGTATACGACATCGGGGTCGGGGTGGCCCGAAACGGATTCAAAAAAATGCTCATCATCAACGGCCACGGCGGCAATATTCCGGCCCTGAACTATGCGGCCCAGATGATCAACCGGGACGAACGGATCTTTATCTGCGTCGACACCGGCGACACCAGCGATGTGGATATCGACGCCATCACCGAAACACCCAATGATGTCCACGCCGGCGAGGTGGAGACCAGCACCAGCCTGGCGGTGCGGCCCCATCTGGTGAGGATGGACCGGGCCGAAGCATCGGTGCCGGATTTTTCGAGCCGGTATCTCGACTTCACCTCCAAGCGAAGCGTCTCCTGGTACGCCCACACCCGCAAGATTTCCGCCACCGGGGTGATGGGGGACCCCACCCGGGCCGACGCCCGAAAAGGGGAGCGGATCTGGGAGCTGATGATCGCCCATCTGGTGGCTTTCGTGGAGGAGCTGAAACGGATGACCCTGGATGAAATCCATCAGCGGCGGTATTAGGAGATCCCATTGAAGATCGTCAAAACGGAGGTCTGGCCGGTGGTGATGCGGTTGGTCGAACCCTATACCATCGCCTATGAAACCATCGATACCGCACCCAATATTTTTATCCGGATTCATACCGATACCGGCGTGGTCGGGTGCGGATGCGCCGCGCCCGACCTGGAGGTCACCGGCGAAACCCCGGAGGGTGTTCTCTCGGTCTGTCGGGAATCTATCGAACCCCTTCTGAAGGGGCAGGACCCTTTGCGATCCGCTCTGCTGATGGAACGGCTTCGCCCCCACGCGGAGGCCCATCCGTCCGCCATGGCCATGGTGGACATGGCGCTGTTCGATATTCTGGGGAAAACCGCCGGTCTTCCGCTGTATAAAATCCTGGGCGGATACCGGGAACGGATGAAGACCAGCATCACCATCGGCATTCTTTCGGTGGCGGAAACGGTGGCCAAGGCCCGGGAATTTGTGGGAAAAGGATTTACCTCACTCAAGATCAAGGGCGGCGCCGATGCGGCGGAAGATATCGAACGGCTGTTGAAGGTGCGCGAAGCGGTGGGAGACAGGATCGAGCTTCGGTTCGATGCCAATCAGGGGTATACCGAAGCCGATTCGGTCCGTTTTGTGGCGGGTACCCGCAAGGCCCGGCTGGAAATCCTGGAACAACCGTCTCCGCGGCAACGGGAGCGGCTGCTGGGCCGGATCACGCATTGCGTCTCCATTCCGGTGATGGCCGACGAGAGTCTGGTGAGCCTCAAAGACGCCTTTCGACTGGCCCGGAACGACCGGGTGGACATGGTCAATATCAAGCTGATGAAGGTGGGCGGCATCGCCGAGGCCATTCGGATCAACGGGGTGGCCCGGGCCGCCGGTCTCGAGGCCATGGTGGGGTGCATGGATGAGGCCGCCCTCGGAATCGCCGCCGGACTCCATTTCGCCCTGGCCCGGCCCAATGTGGCCTACGCCGACCTGGACGGCCACCTCGATCTCATCGGTGATCCCACGGACGGTGCGGTAATACTGAAAGAGGGGGTGCTCTATCCCACCGATAAACCCGGCCTGGGATTCGATCTCAAGGAGTAACCGTCCGCAGCCGATGCAGATGTCGGCCGTGCTTATCGTTTCGGCCACCCCGGGATATTGTCCCGGCCCGGCAAGAACTCGCTTTCGTTCAAACAGCTTCCCGGCCCGGGAAAATATCCCGGGATGGCCGCAATCATTCAGCCCGGATTTTGGTTCTGAACGAGGGTGAGAAGATCGGATAGAACCGCATAGGAATTGGAAATAAATAACTCATCGATTTTATAATCTGTAAATATTTAAGATTAAAAGGTTTAGCTAACCAAACCGACGAGTTAATTCTTTCCGGTTTCATAGGCGGTCTGGGAAATGCCGGGGTTTTCTTCGGTGAGGGTGACCGGCCCCATCAGGTCGGTGAACAGGGTCAGGGTTGAAGAGGCGCCCTCGGTTCGGGCCAGGGGATCACTCAGCGGAAGCGGCGCCGGGGCCACCCGTGCATGAATATGGTCGTCGGTCCGGCGGGCTTCGCAGATCAGTTTCAGGGCTTTCCCCTGCCGTCCGGCTTTCCTTACATCCTCTGGCTTCAGATGCCGGATGCCTTCCCGATCCACTTTTTCCGGGGTTGCGGCGCCCTCCATCAGAACGTTGATCAGGGCCGCCGTTTTGGCGGCCGCATCCCAACCGTCCAGATCCTGGTCGGCGTCGGCTTCGGCGATTCCCAGCCGCTGGGCCTCGGCAAGCGCTTCGGAAAAGGATTTCCCCTGCTCCATTTCACACAGGATAAAATTGGTGGTGCTGTTCAACACCCCTCGAAACCCGAGTATCCGGCACCCGGGAAGGGTCTCCCGCACCAGATTGAAAACCGGAAAACCGTCCATGACCGTCCCCTCGAATAAAAGCCGTTTTCCGCTGCTTTCGGCCAAATTTCGCAGCTCCCGGTAGGCCCGGGCGATGGGGCCTTTGTTGAGCGTGATGACATGGCGGCCCGCTGATAGAGCGGTTTGAATGTGGGTGAGGGCGGGTTCTCCGGTGGAAATGTTCAACGGCGTCATCTCCACCGCCACATCCGCCGGAACCGTTCGAATCATCTCGGTCGGCGTCAAATTCGGCAGAGGGCCGTCTTGGGTTGAAAACCGGTTACGGGATCGAATATTCTCCAGAACCCGTTCCAAATCGATCCCATCCGCATCGACCAGACCTCCCCGGCTGCGGGTGGCGATGGCGGTCACCGAAAATCGGCAGCGGTGGTCGCGGGCCAGGGATTCTTTCTGATTCAACAAAAGGCGGGCCAATGCCTGTCCCGCGTGTCCGAATCCGATGAGGCAGAGGCGGAGATGGATCATTCGATGTTCATTTCACCGTGCGGAGCGGCCCGATCCTTCGGCGGGAGCGCTTACACCGTTGCGTTTTGAGCCGCCTTCCGGTTTCTCAGCCGGGTTTCGATGCCGGAGGTCAGATAATCCACGACATCCTTGGCGGTGTAGGTGGTGCGGCCCTTTTTTATCAGGTGGGGAAGAAAGGAAAAGTCCTCTCCGGATGTCACCAGGGGCGGTTCGCACCCTTCGGCACGGGGCTGCCCTAATCCCACGGTGGCCATCAGACCGTTGCAGAGGCACTGTTTCTCCAAGGTCTCTTGGCGGCCGCCTCCTTTTTTGACAAAACTTTCCGAGGGTTCGGCGGGGCAGCGATATCCGATATCGGATACGCCGTCGAAATAGAATTGCCTAAGATACCCCATGTCGCACACCCGCTTTCGGGTGCCGGTTCCGCTTCGGTTGTCGACCGAATCGGTGAGGCGGAGTACTTTAAAGGGATAACCGGTCGGCGAGGCCTTGACATCGGTCGATATCTCGAGTTGGCCGTTGAAATACCGGCGCAACACCTCCTGTTTGATTTCGGGAAGAATTCCGGATTCTTCACAGAAGGCGAAAGCGGTACCGATCTGTATGCCGTCGGCCCCCGCTTCCAATGCTTCCCGAAGCATGCCGGGAGAGGCGTATCCCCCCGCGATCCAGAACGGACGCCCCAGGTTTTTGATTCTGGTTAGGTCCGGAATATCTTTGGGGCCGTACATCGGTTGAGACCCGGAATCGGCTTTCACCGTTTTTCGGGGTGGTGCATTGTGGCCCCCGGCGGTATGATTTTCGATGATGAATCCGTCGACTTCGCCGGTGGCCTTTCGCATCAGTGATTTGGCCACAATGTCCGAAGAGACGATCGGCAGAAATTTGGGCCGAGGCAGTTCCGGCAACGGTTCAGTACAATATTCCCGAGGATCAAACCGGTGGGTAAATCTGTGGTGCTGATGATTCTCTTCGACCCGAATATTGAGTTCTACCGGGGTCCATCGGGAAAGCCCGTCCATGGCGCCCGGAATGCCGATCGGAATGCCGGCGCCCACCAGAATAAAGTGGACGCCCGCCAGCATGGAGCCCAATAAGGAGGGCAGGGTCTGAAGCTGGGTCTTTTCCAGGTAATTGATTCCGACCAGTCCGGCATGGCCTTCCTTGGCCAGGAATACTTCCACGAAATTGGCGATGATCACCAGTTCGATATAGGCCCGTTTCATCTTCAAGCGGGGCAGGGGGATCAACTTGAACGGCTTGTCCGGTGGTTTGCCCCCGGGGATGAAGTAGGTGTCCATGACCCGCTGAACCATGTCCGGCCAGGGAAATCTGGACATCGCCCTTCGCAGGTTCCCACCCGGATCTCCCAATTGAAGCCGTCGCACGAACACCGAATCGAGGGCCGCTCCGGAAACCACCCCCATCTGCCCCAATAGGGAGACCGCTCTGGCCAGACGCCAATTGGAGACTCCGATTCCCATTCCGCCCTGGATGATTTGCGGCAATTCACCTATTTTTTTCATATTCTACCTGTCTTTTTGATCCACGGATATCGTAGAATCCTCCATGCGGATCCAACCTTTTGAAACCAAACCCTGAATGGAAGCAGCCTGCTCTGATCCTGAAAACAACCGGCCCCGTCTCCCCCTGAACTGCTTCACCAGGTGGGCAAACCGGTTGAGAAAAGCCTTATGTAATCCAGAATTATGGCCTAGCTGGGTCGGGAAATCAAGTAGGATGTGTGAATTTCGCGGATCAACCCTTGTTTTTCCGTGGAGGGATCACGTAAAATAGCCTGCTGAATAAAACCGATTCGGTTCATTGTGACCTCTCACGGAATAAAGAAAGGAAAAGGCGATGACAATAAGAATAATTCCGATTCGGGTGAACCGCACATGCCGGCCGGCCCGACCTCTTATGGCGTTTCTCATTTCACTTTTTCTGTGTACCCCTGGTTTTCTTTCCAAGGGCTTCGGTGCGGAAAAATGGACACCGGAAACGCTTCGAGAAATGGTCGTCGCCTATAAAAAAGACCCCCGGGGACCGTATCAGGCGATCAAATGGTTTTGCCCGGACGGTACCGTCATTCCCGCAAAGGAGCGCTGTGAAAAGCCGGGCGGAATACAGCATGGGCTTCTCAAAGAGGAGGTCCGATCCCTGGGCGAAGAAAGGGGGATCTATCTGGGGCAGATCCTGGCCGGCGCCCCGCATGCGGAGTTCTGGGATGCTGAAAACCGGAATTCACGACTGAAACAATATATTCTGGAGCAATACCAGCGGGCGGCCGACGACGGCTGGATCATGCGCCGGGCCCGGTTCTATCGCGGTGCGGTTCAGGCTGAAGACGAAGAGCGCTGGGGCCGGGAATTTCTGACCTGGCTTTTGGCCCAGGAGGACGCGATCGAATCTCAGTTCTATCTGGTGCGCCAGGCGGTCAAGGAGATTCCTCACCGGTTCCGGGACAACCTCTGGACCCGAATTCGAGCGGTTTCCGGAGATATTGCAGATAAATATCCAGCCTTTATGGATCTTCGAGTGAAGCTCCACGGAAAGCCCGAAGCCGACGATATCGACGCCGTTCGCCGGTTTTTGAAAAGCCGTGAGGCCGATATGCCTTCCGCGGTGTCGAAGATGATTCAGGCTCTGGTGAAAGATCTGGAGCGCGCCTTTGAAACGGCGCGGTTAACAACCCTTTCCGCATCCGTCGATCGGTTGCCTGCGACGCTTTCCCTTCGGGATGAATTGAACCGGTTGGTGACCACCCATGCCGAGACTCAGTCTCCGGATGATGCCGATGCGTGGCTGGCCCGGTTCAGCGCCATGGCGGACCTGCTTTTGAACATTCGGGAGCGCCTCCCGGAGGTCGAATCCCCTGAGGATCGGCTGACCCTTCTGGATCTCTCCGTCGATCTGGAGACCGTCTTTTTCCGGGATGCGGTATCCCGGGACCCGCAGACCTACCGGATGCTGCTGGAAAAAGGATATCTCATGACGCGAGCCGCCGCGGGATGCGGATTTCTGGAATTATGGGAATGGGAAGAGGTCGGCGGCATTCTAAGCCCGCCCCGGTCCGAAGATCAGATCACTCAAGGCCGATTTGCGGACACCGCCGATTATGTGAGGCGGGTGGTGGAATGGTCCACCGGAATGGTTCAGGCGGTCTACGGACCGGTGATCGAGACCTTTTCCGAGTTTGAACCCGAGGCCCGGGGATTTCTGGATGACCGGGTTCGCTCCTCTCTGGTTCTCCCCCTGGGGGAAACGGCCGGGCGGTTTTCGACTGTCCAGGCGGTGCTTACCGAGGTTTCGAATCAGGTGATGGGGGTATCCGATTCGGGCCGAATTCGCGGTCTCAATCCCGGCTTTGCCCGGGGAGAACTGGTGGTGGTTCGGGACCCGGCGGCGGATATCCGGTTTGAGGACGACAAGATCTATGTGCTCCCCCGGGTTCCTGCGGATATGAAGCCGGTGGCCGGGGTGGCCACCGCATCCGAAGGCAACCTGGTCTCTCACGTTCAGCTTCTGGCCCGCAACCTGGACATTCCCAATGCGGTGATATCCCCGGAGCACATCGGGGAGCTGGCCCCCTTTTCGGGACGGATCATTTTC
This sequence comes from uncultured Desulfobacterales bacterium, assembly GCA_964573705.1. Classification (GTDB taxonomy): domain Bacteria; phylum Desulfobacterota; class Desulfobacteria; order Desulfobacterales; family Desulfococcaceae; genus JAABSQ01. Next base: position 7,039 of record CAZNLT010000005.1, on the reverse strand, counting down.
TATGCGGTCTCTCCCGGCGGAAGGGTGATCATGAAACCGGCTTCTGCCGGGCGCGCCCGGCATCGGCAGTGCCGGTCCCTTCGATGTGGAGCTGGGTTTTCTGGGAGAGAAAATTTGGCTCTTCCAGGTGCGTCCTTATGTGGAGAACCAACATGCACAGGGATCAAGGTATTTGCGCAACCTGGATCAGGAAATCCCTTAAGGAAAATTACCGGATCCTCCCCGGGGTCCGGTGAACCCCCGTCGGGCCGAGGTCTGGCCGACCGAATCACCGCCATCGGGGTTTACGGCGCTCTGAACGGAGAACCGATTCAGAAGACGATTCACAAGTCGGATATTCAGCACAACCGTTCAATCGCGTTTCCGGGATATGCCAGCGGCATCGTGGTTTTCTGCGAAGAAGAAATAACGGTGCGCCTCGATCGGGAGCGGTTTCCGAAGATTTTAAAAAAGCCGACGGCGGTTTAGCCGCCAAATATTTCGGAGACCTGATGTCCGATATGCTTCCATCTTCCCTGCGGGACAACAACTATTTCGAAGACACCCGGTCTGAAGCTCCCCAGGAGACGAAAATACAGTTCCTGAAAGGCGGCTATTCCTATTTCCCCAAGGTGACCGGGAATGTGCTAAGCCGGGACAATCCCATCCGGATCAATTTCGAACAGGGAAAAGACCGGCTTCAGGTGGCGATTCGGCAGGAGGGGTTCCAGTCCGGTCCCATTCTGAAAGACGGCGATACCGACAGCGAAGGTCACCGGCGGCGTTTTCATTATGTGGGAAACCGGCTGGATCTGCTGAAAAGCCGCATTCCCGATTTCGATCTTCGGTTGGCCGCCATTCAGCGGGGAATCGATCGGGTGGAAAGCCGGCCGTTTATTGAATCAAGCAGAGCGGACTCGAATCGTGAATGCCTACGGCAAAACCTTGGCCGTATTCAAGAAAATTCTTGAAGAAGAGGGACGGTTGGGGACCGCCTCCACCGATGAACTGGAATTGGTGAGAAAAGGGCTTGAATTCTCTGAATCATTGGGCAAGCGGATGTCTCGGGCCGCAAGCAAGCAAGTGCCAGACAATCTCTGAGCGCGGATGGGTGGTGGAGCTTTTTGGAGGGGTCTCCTTTCTCGGCGGCACGGGATCACCGGACAATGGCTGTAACCGAATCCGACAACCGAGAAGGAGAAAAATGTTTTTTTGGGGGAACGTTTAATTCATTTCCCGATGGGCCAGGGAAGACTGGTAAAGCGGCATCAGGATTTCAAATAATCGGGCGATGTCCTCGGCGATCTGCTCGCCCTTTTCAATCACTTCGGCTTTGTCTACCTGCTTGCAGATCTGAAGGTCCAGCCATTTGCCGTCCGGCAGCTGTTCCAGAAAATCGGCAAGGGAAGGAATTTCTGTTTCTTCGCTCCCGTTTACCAACCGCCATCCGTTTTCCGACGGGTGAATGCGACCTTCAAAAGCGCCCTTTTTTTTCGGGTCATACAGCGAGAGCGCGTTGGCGGATGCCACTTCTCTCAACCAGGACTCCCGATTGGGATCCTTCAGCGATAACAGAAAGCCGTTCCAGTCTTTTCGAGGATCATCTTCTTTATCGGACCGTTCAATATAGAACCCGTAATAGAGGCGTTCTTCATCCACCTGGGCGAAAAATTTGGCCTGGAACTGAATGTCGTCCGCCCCGCGATGTGCGACATCGGCCCAATGCACCATGGGGATTCGGGAAACCGCCCAGGAATTGAATCGATAAGAACCGCCGTCTATCTGTCCGCTGACCGCGCCGCCCAAGGCCTTTTGACTGCGCCAGCTGGAGCCGGCCACTTTCTTGGAGAAATCAGCTTCGGTAAACCCGTCAAATCCTTTGGTGCTCGCGGCGCCGCGGCGAGCCTTCGTTTTTTTCTGAAGCTTTTTTTCGAGGGCTTGGGTACGCTCACGCTCAAGGCGTTCGAGGATTCGCTGTTGCAGGTCGATCGGCGTCCAGGTGGTTTCGCCGTTTTCCCAACGAATTTCCATGGTTTCGCCGTGGATGTCGAGCACTTCAAAAGGCCCCTTCATGTTTTCATATGTTTCACCGACTTTGAACTCAACATCTTCCATTGGCATGAATTTTCCCATAATTCCCTTCCTTGTGGATGTATGGTTGTAATACTGGATTTATCTATCTGTATAGTCTACCTTTTTGAGAGCGGTTCTGTCAAGTTATAGATTTTTTTAGGAAATTTAAAAACACTTCGGAACAGATGAACAGGCGGGCGCCGAAGAGAAAATGGTAAAATACATGAAATTAAGTAGCTGAAAACACAAAAAATAAGAAAATTCGGAATGGCGGTCTCCTTTTGGTAATTGCAAATAAGTTCAGGAGGAAGAAATTTGGATGAACTACTTACAGAAAATAAATGGCTATCAGTGAGGCAGTGGGTCCGGTATCCGGTTATGAGGTTTAACTGAATTCTAACCGAAAACTAATCCGCAGGTAACGATTCGGGTGTCCAATAGGGGTCCTCAATATTTTTTCTGAAACCCAGTGGAGGGTTTTAACAAGGGGGCTTTACATGATCTGGATGATGGTTGTCGGTTCGGCAGGGGTGGCGGGTGCATTGATGTACCTGCGGATGAAGGCATATCAGCGATTACCCGCCGATGCCCGGTTATTAGTGACAGTCATCAACGCCCTGGCGCAAAAAGAGGACCGGAGCGCTCAGGGGGAAAAAATCCATTCACCGGACGGGGACCATTTTCCAGTCCCGCCGGGATGATTTCGCCGAACGCTCCGTTTCCTTCGCCGAGAAAGCCGGTACCGGTTACCGCTCCATTTCGGAGACGATCCCTTCCGCTTCCAGTCTCAAATGCTGGGACCGCCAGATATTGTTGTCGGCCGCAAATTCCTGCACATTTTTTTCACCCAGGTGGGTGGCCGTCTTGAGATCTTCTTCCGCTTGTTCCGAGTCGCCCCGGGCGGCGTGGGCATTGGCTCGACTGAGGTAAGCCGCGCCGTATTCGCCGTTGAGGTTGATGGATTCAATAATTGACCTTCCATGTCAAATAATTAGAACAGATCGGTGAGATGAAAATAGGGTGAATCCTGTATTTTTGGCGAGGTCCGGTTTCAGAGAAGATCTGAGTGCGCTCTTTTCTTGACACCTGAAGGGGCGATTCCTACGTTTGAAGATTAATATGAGTATTTTCTTTTCAAAAGATCAAAGGAGGTCACTATGTCTCAGATAATCGCATGCAAGAACGACCACGGGATTTTGTTGGCGGCGGACGGCAAAGCCATCGACTTCGACATCACGGGTAAACCCAAGGAGCGCCGGATCGATCATCTTTTTGAGTTGACGCCGCACACCGGCATTCTCACCGGGGGTGCGGCTGAGGGAGAGCGCATGTGCCGCAATTTGAAGGGGTTCATTTCAGAGGAAGGCATAGATGAGATCGATGATATCTACAACGCCGCACTTCCTTTTCTGGCCGCCGAATATGAACGGTATATGCGAAAAAGCTGCGAAGTGCTTCCCCTGGATCCGATCCATCATGTCTATTTCATTCTCGGCGGGTATACCCACAAAGGTTCCGCCGATCCTTATCGGCTCTATCTGCTGTGGACCAAAAAGAAGATGCCCCAACTGGACGGGGAGGATATCGCCACCGCCTTTTCCGTTCCCAGAATCATGAGCCTCGAAATCAAATTGAATGCGCTTTGCAAGGATAACGCACCTCTGGATGAACTCTTGCCGGTGGTCAAGAACGGTATGGAACAACAGGCCCGGGCCCATGAAGAGGTCGAGGGGCCTTTTTCCTATGCATTGATCACACAGGAGGGATTTCGAACGGCGGAATAGCCGGTAGAATAAGAACCGGTCGGGAAAAAAAGAATCAGGCGGGTTCTTTTTCCTTTACCGGATGGGCTTGGTCCGGCTTGTCTGTATCGGAGAGGCGGCGGATGGTCTCGACCAGATCATGGGCCGAAATCGGTTTCAGAAGATACCCGCTGACGCCGATCTGATTGGCTTTTTCCGGGGAGATTCGATCGCTGAAACCGGTGCAGAGGATAACGGGGATGTCGGGGCGAACCCGCAATATTTCACGGGCCAGCTGATTCCCGGGCATATGCGGCATGACCAGATCGGTAAACACGATATCGAAGGTTTCGGGTCGTTCGCAAAAGGTGTTCAGCGCCGAGCGGGCATCGGTTTCGGTATGCACGCCGTATCCCAGGGGCGTCAGCGTCTGCCGGCTCAATTCGGTCAAAAAGATTTCATCGTCCACAAACAAGATCCGCTCTTTACCCGGCGCCAAAGGCTTCAGCGGCCCGTGCTTTCGGGGCGCGGCGCAGGAGGAGGTCTCCGGAATCAGGACCTCCATGCGGGTACCCCTTCCATGCCGGCTTTCCACCCGAATGGTTCCCTGATGGTCTTTGACGATGCCGTGGACCACCGACAGGCCGATGCCGGTTCCCCGCCCTTCGGATTTGGTGGTGAAGTAGGGTTCGAAAATGCGATCCACCACTGTGGGATTGATTCCTTCTCCGGTGTCTTCCACGGAAAGAAGAACATACAGGCCCGGTTCGAGGTCGGGGTACCGGTCGGGTTCCGCATTCCGGGTGAGGTCGATCTCCTCCAGGCCGATCTCCAGGACACCGCCGGTCTCTTCCATGGCCTGGACCGCATTGGTGCACAGGTTCATCAGGACCTGGTGGATTTGCGTGGGATCGGCCAGTACGGTGCCGGACGGGTATTGGAGCTTTTTGCGAATCTGAATGGACGGCGGAGTGGTGCTTCGAAGCAGACGCACCGTTTCCTTGATGATGGGGGCGATCTGAATGGGGGCCTTTTTCGGTTCGGTATTGCGGCTGAAGGTCAGAATCTGACGAATCAGGTCCTTGGCCCGATATCCGGCCTCCAGCACCTTGTTCAGATTTTTGAGTTTCGGGTTTCGCCTGGAAGACTGGTACAGAGTCAACTCGGTATATCCGAGCATGGCGCCGAGGATGTTGTTGAAGTCATGGGCGATGCCGCCGGCCAAGGCGCCCAAGGCCTCCATCTTGATGGCCTCCTGAAGCTTGGCTTGAAGGGCCATGTTCTCTTTTTCCGTCCGGACCCGCTCGGTGATATCCCGAATGGCCGCCACCTGGACTTCCCCTCCGTGGAAAGAAAAATTGCGGCCGGTGATTTCCACCGGAAAAACGGCGCCGTCCTTTTTCCGGTGCTGTCGAATCCCCACCCGCGGCAGCGACAGTTGAATGGCGGCGCCGGTGGCATCGGGTTCCGCGGAGAGGTCGGTGTTTTTCATTTGGAGCAGCTCTTCCCGGCTGTATCCGTAAAGCCCGATGGCGGCGGAGTTGGCCTCTAAAATATGTCCGGTCGGATTTTCCACCAGAAAAAGGGCGTCCGATTCCATTTCAAACAGCTGGCGGTATTTGGATTCGCTCTGGCGCAATGCCTCTTCGGCCTGAAGCCGGTCGCTGATCTCTCCCTTCAGGTTGCCTTCATATTCTTCCAGGCGCTCCATGAAATTGTTGAAATAGTCCGCCAGCTGCCCCACCTCATCCCGGGATCGGTGGGCCATGCGGACCGAAAAATCGCCGGCCATCCCCCTGGAAAAATAATCTCTCAGTCGGGTCAATGGAAGGGTAATAGACCCGCTGATCAGCACCGTAAGAAAGGTGAACAGGGCCAGGGAGCCCAAAGCGGTCAAAAAAATAATATTGCGGATGTTCCGCAGGGGCTCGTACATTTCATCCATGTAACAGGCGGAGGCGACCAGCCACTCATATTCTGGGATATAATTGAATTTGACGATTTTTTTGCGAGGGATCTTTTCCCCCGGGTTTTTCCAATCATAGGTCATCGTTCCGTTTTTCCGCCGGAGCATCTCCCTTAGAAAACCGTCTTCGATTTGCGGATTCCGGAGAATATTGGCACCCTCCACAAGCGGATGAATTACGGCATTTCCAACGCTGTCGATAACATAGGAATACCCGCTTTTTCCAAACCGCATCGGCAGAATGCTTTTGCGGAAATCATCCACATGGATCAGTTCACTGAACTCCTCCCGGTAGGTGGAGACGGAAATGATCCAGTTCAACGGCTCAAAATAGGTCATATACAGGGCTTTGGGTTTGGGTTCGGGATCCCCCGGATTTTTCCACTGGTATTCGATATAGCCTTCCTTTTTTCGAATCTGCTCCTGAATAAAAGCGAAATGGGAGAAGTTATCCCCCTGAACCAGCGGTTCGGGGTGGACGGTGGCGATGCCCCGGTCGTTGATGCAATAGATATAGCCGGTCCTGCCGATGGTCTGGCTCAGGAGAATGCTTCGAATGGTGTTTTCGGCTTCCGAACGCAGAAGGTCGCCCGCCTCGAATCGACCGTAGACCGAGCGGACGATTTCCCGGTTTTTTTCCGCAATCGCCCGCAGCCGGTTCTTGATGGAGACATCCGCGGCGGTACGGACCATATTGTAGATGGCGCCGGTGGAATTGTTGAGTTCACTCTCGATATTCTTTTCGATGGTCTCTTTGGCCAGGGAATACACCACCAAGCCGCCCACAGCCAGAATCGGTATGATGACGGCCAGGTAGCTTACCAGCAGTTTGTCGCGAATTCGAAAAGGTTTAAACAGATTGCCGGTTTCCATGAACCAAGGGTCGGTTGAAGTGGGTACGATGAAAGAATGTTTGCCATATGCAAGTATGCATATTATGGCCGAACAAAATAGAACTTATTACCATAATTGGTCCATTCACGAAACGAATCCGAAAGCCGAAATATGGATGGCCGTTCGGAAGGCTGAATGTCGGGCGCGAAAGTGGAAGCGGAGAAATTAAAAATCACAGCGGAAGGACAATGCCAGGCCGTCGCCTCGCGGCCCTGTCGAGAGGCGAACCTGAGTATTCCGTTTCAGATGATCGATAAAGCGGCGGGTCTGGTCCCGATTGTATTTGTGAACACTGCTTACGGCGCCGTAGAACTGCCCCGGATAGAAACCGAGTTCCACAAAAGAGAATACCGCCCCCCGGGGGGGGGTTTCATTTTCGAAGGCG
>CAZNLT010000004.1:28505-68516 GCA_964573705.1 uncultured Desulfobacterales bacterium | reverse complement strand
GCGCAAGCGGTCTCTATCCAGGCAAAAACGTTCTACGAGCACGTAGGTTTCGAAGTATCACCGCTTGACCCGATGACACTTATGATCACTTTGGCCGATTTGAAAGCGTGTCTATAACGTCCTTTGCCCCGCTCATCAATTTTCCTATTATCCCCTCCTCCCAAAACAGGTGTTCTTCGCCACGACATTGACAAACTGCCTGCCAACGCCCTGAAAATGGCACACCTGGAGCATGATCTCGGGGTGGCGGGGACCTATTCTTTCCGGGCGACGCCCGGGGTGTGGGATGCGGGTGCGATGGACAACATCGCGGCACTGGGCCATGAACTGGGGTATCATTACGAAGATCCGGCCATTGCCAAAGGGGATCAAAAAAGTATCTTTTTCTCGGTTTCCGTGTGTGAGTGATGCGATCGGCAACAGGGTAGGCGATACGAAGACCTCCGAGGTTTTGAAAACCTCGGAGGTCTGGGTTCGGAAATGCCTTCCGCGATCTGCCCTTGGGGGCTGATTTCTTTTGAACCCGGATGGCCGGGATTAGAACGGATGGCCAGGATGGGTTCGTGCCGATCCTGGATATCCTTCATTCATCCCGGCCATCCTGATTCTCAAATCGGTTGAAAACATAATGCCGGTCCATTTTTAACAGGTCCTCACCTATCTCCCGCTGGCGGATAAAGGCGTGGTCTCCTGATCAATTTCGGCCTGCCGCTGATGAGTAAAACCTTCCTCACTATTCCGCTGTTATTGCATTGACAGCATACCTGAAAAAGGTATATTCTTCATGAATTGGATTGTTGTATTTACAAACAAAGCGCGAAAACAAAAAGGGAAACTGCCCCGCAAGATACAGGAAGCTCTGTTCCAGCTAGTGCGTGAAATTGAAATGGCCGGCCCGGTTCGTGGAAATTGGCCCAACTATTCCAAGCTGTCCTCAGGTGCGCATCATTGCCATTTAAAAAAAGGCAGACCGACTTATGTAGCCGTTTGGCGAGAAGTACAAGAGGAAATTAAACTGGTGGAGGTCATCTATGCCGGAAGTCACGAAAAAGCCCCCTGCGGATAAGAACATAATCACATTGACATTACGGGTGCACAAACAAAATGCGGCGAAAATTCAAGCATATGCACGGGCTGTTGAGTCGGATGAAGACCGCACCTATGAGGTGGCGGAGGTGTTTCCAGAGTTTATCGGAAAGGGGCAGCAGGTTGCCTTGCGGGCCTATCGAACCCGTGAAGGTATTACGCAGCAACAATTGGCCCAAATGACCGGCATTCCGCAGCGCCATATCAGCGAAATAGAAAACGGCAAACGCAGCATCGGCAAAGAACGGGCGCGAAAAATTGCCTCGGCATTGAATGTCTCTGATTACAGGTTCTTATTGTAGCTTAGCCAGGTATCAAAAGCGATCATTCGGGCGCCCGATGTCGGCGCCGCTGCCGAATGGCCGCATCCGTTTCCTCAAGGGTGACCGGCTTGCCCGGTTTCTGATGTTTGATCGTCCAGGATGGTTCCGGCCCTATCCCGGATATCCTTCTAACATCCCGGCCATCCTGATTCAAATCTTTTCTAGACAACCGCTTGAATTCCAGCCGCATCCCTGCCTGACGCCATTATCGGCGCCACCGCGTTTTGCCATAACTTGAATCTGGTTCCACATAATGTTAAGGATTTTGCAGGCATCTCTCTTTCAATTCATGATCCTTTTCAGTTGTAAAGAGCGGGGTCCGTCGAAAGCGCCTGCCAGCTTCTTTCTCGCGATATCCGATTGCCCGAAATCCTTTTTCCGAGTCGGAACGTGTATAATCGCGATCCATCTGGTCCTTTCCGGGTGTCATTTCATTTGGTCCTCCAGCTTATGCATGTCGGTTTCGGCGGGAGGATTTTTTTCCGCCCAGTCAACGGCTCTTTTCAGCGTGTTTTGAACATCCGAGGCATGAAGCCATTTTTCATTGTCCGGGACGAATCGTCCCACCTTGATCAACCAGACGCCCGGGTCCAACTCGCTCAATACCACAGTCTGACCAGCGAATTTTTTGCCAAGAGATATCTGGCCGCTGCTGCCCACCGTTTTGATATCATCCATCATGCGCTCCTTTTATGCTTAATTTATGAATTTATGACAGCACCAATGAATGGAATGTCGAGCGAAGACCTCCGAGGTTTTTTTTAGGCCAGAAACCGCAGGCTCCGCAGGGCCTTTTCAAATCCCTCGATCTCCTGCAATTCGTCGATAAACAGATATATTTTCATGATATCCTTCTGCATAAAGGGAGCAATCAGCCCTGAGTAGAATCCCGCCACACCACCGGTGAAACGACCGATCGTCTCTGTCTCGGGTTTTCAATGAGCTGCCGATTGACGGTAATCAGAATCGCATCGGGCTCAGATGCCAACAGGGCCCCACAGGTGCGCATCGCCCGGATCGGGAGCGGAAGCCGTCCCCATAAACATGGTTGACGCCATGGACTAATTTACATACATTGCAAATTATTGACCTTCTGGCCTTTATCAGGAAAAGAGAATAGAATCAGCTAACGGCGAATCTCGACCCTGGCAACCCTTCGTTAACAGGAGATGATGGTATGCCCCTGAAAGAGCGGGACGATCGCACCTACACCTACCGGGATTATCTCACCTGGCCTGCGGATGAACGGTGGGAGCTGCTGGCGGGGCGCGCGGTCTATATAGGCCCGGCGCCATCGGATGCACACCAGCGGGTCGTGGGAGAGCTGTTTCGTCAGATCGCCAACCAACTGATCGGTCACCGCTGTCAGGTGCGGACCGCGCCCTATGACGTGCGGCTGGACGCCGGGGAGCTTGCAGAAAACGGGCGGTCGGTGGTGCAGCCGGACATCCTCCTCGTGTGCGATGCGGACAAGCTCGATGAGCGCGGGTGCAAGGGCCCGCCCGACTGGATCATCGAGGTCGTGTCCCCCTCGACAGCCGGCCGGGACTACATCGCCAAGCGGCGGCTCTATGAGCGGTTCGGTGTGCGCGAATACTGGATCGTCCACCCGGTCGACAAAGTGGTCACCGCCTACCGGCTCAATGAAACCGGCGCCTATGCCGAGCCCGCCTTCTACGCGGCCGATACCGGCGAAGCCGACCGACTCAGCCGGGCGCCTTCGGCCGTTATAGCGGATTTGGAAATCGAATTGGAATGGATATAGGAGAACACGACATGACGATGGTGCGGAAGAAGATTCTGGTGACGGGCGGGTGCGGATTTCTGGGCTCCCATTTGTGCGAACGGCTGCTCCAGGACGGCAACGATGTGCTCTGTGTGGACAACTATTTCACCGGGACGCGGACCAACGTGCTGCCGCTGCTCGACGACCCCTATTTCGAGATGTTGCGGCACGATGTCACCTTTCCGCTTTACATCGAGGTGGATGAGATCTTCAACCTGGCCTGTCCGGCCTCGCCCATCCACTACCAGACCGACCCGGTTCAGACCACCAAGACCAGCGTTCACGGCGCCATCAACATGCTCGGACTGGCCAAGCGGGTGCGGGCCAAGATTTTTCAGGCATCCACCAGCGAGGTTTACGGCGACCCGGAAATCCACCCCCAGACCGAAACCTACTGGGGCCACGTCAACCCGATCGGGGTGCGCTCCTGCTACGACGAGGGCAAGCGGTGCGCCGAAACCCTGTTTTTCGATTATTACCGCCAGCACCGGCTGCGCATCAAGGTGGCCCGCATTTTCAACACCTACGGCCCGCGCATGCACCCCCACGACGGCCGGGTGGTCTCCAACTTCATCATGCAGTCCCTGCAGAATCAGCCCATCACCATCTACGGCGACGGGTCCCAGACCCGCTCCTTTTGCTACGTCGACGACCTCATCGACGCCTTTCTGCTGTTCATGAACTCCCCGGACGAGGTCACCGGCCCCATCAACCTGGGCAATCCCGGCGAATTCACCATTCGGGAACTGGCCGAACAGGTCATCGATCTCACCGGCTCCGGCTCCGAAATCGTGTTCAATCCCCTCCCCTCCGACGACCCCAAACAGCGCCGCCCCGACATCCGCCTGGCCAAGGAAAAACTCGACTGGGAGCCCAAAGTGGACCTGCGGGAAGGGCTGAAGCCGACCATCGCCTATTTTGAAGACCTGCTCTTAAAGGGCGTCTAATCCTGCCCTTTTGACTTCCACCATTTCCGAACGGCGGCTGCAAACTGCAGCAGATCATCCAATTCAGCGAGATTGTTGTAAACCTCATCCCAATCGATGGTCATATATTCATGGACCAGAATGTTCCGGAAACCGGCCAGCGGCGCCAATCGTCGAGAAAACGGGGGATCTAAAACGCCGATTTCACCCATTCGAAGAATGGCTTCCGAGTAATCTGCCGGTTTTTTTGCCTTTTCAATGGAGATAATGCGGTTGCAGATATCCACACAACATTGGGCCGCCACTTCGAGATTTCGTTCAACGATATCTCGAAGATAGGGATCGGCGTCAAAATCAGACCGAGGCTTACTCCGAAACGGTTCCAATCTGGCTAAGCGATCCGATAGTTCGTCCAAGCGTCTTTCGATACCGGTGAACTCGGGCTGCATAATCTTCTCCCTGAAGAATATCCCGGCGCTGATCGCGCAGTACCGGCAGATAATCAAAATATAGCCCCATCACCCGAGCCTCATAATCGACCCGCGTGGCCACATCCCGCTCATACAAGATTTCACCTGTGGAAATTACAGAAAAAGCAAGCTCAACCGGCGCAGTGCTCAACAGGATCAGGTCTATCCCGCCCCCTTCAAGCCGTTTGGCCAGTTGAATCGTCAGGCATGACCGCAAGTCCGGATTGGCCGCCCCCCGATCCGCCAACACCGCTATATCCCAGTCACTGACCGGCCCATCCAATCCTCCCGCCCGTGAACCGAACAGATACCCCAGCCGAATCTGCGGAAACCCTGCCGCCGCTTCCAGGAAAATTTCCCGAATCTTCTGAATCCGCTTCTCATCCATCGAAAGGTCCTTGAAAAGTGCCCGAATTCAAGCCCCCAGTGCCCAGGTTCAAGTGCCCAGGTTCAAGTGCCCAGGTTCAAGGAAAACATGGGGCCTTCGGCCCCTTAAAAAGTGCTCGGGTTCAGCCCTGAACGATTATTTCTGGTCCTGGGCACTTGAACCTTGTACCTGGGCCCTCTGCCCTCAGCCCTCTGCCCTCTGCCCTCAGCCCTCAGCCCTGCACCCTCTTCTTCACCTGTTCCATCAACCCCCCGCTCTTCACCAGCTCCTGCATGAACGGCGGGATCGGGCGGGTGGTGAAGGTTTCTCCGGAATCGATATGGACGATCTCCCCGGTGTCGAAGTCGACCGAGAGTTTGTCGCCGGTCTGAAACCGGTCGACCGCCTCGCACTCCAGAATCGCCAGCCCCATGTTGAAGGCGTTCCGGTAGAAAATCCGGGCGAAGCTTTTGGCCACCACGCAGGCCACCCCGGCCGCCTTGATGGCGATGGGTGCGTGCTCCCGGGAGGAGCCGCACCCGAAATTCTTGCCCCCCACGATAATATCCCCCGCCGCCACCTTGGACGCAAAGGTCGGGTCCGCATCCTCCATACAGTGCCTGGCCAGTTCCGCCGGTTCACTCGTATTCAGATACCGCGCCGGAATAATCAGGTCGGTATCGACGTCATTCCCGAATTTATGTACATTGCCGATGATTTGCATATTTTCTCCGAATAAAGGTTTCAAGTGCCCAGGTTCAAGGTTCAAGTGCCCAGAGGGAGGCGATGGGCTATGGGCGATAGGCCCAAATTCGCCCCTTCCCTGCTCACTGCTCCCTTCTATTTTCCCCTCGGCCCTCTACCCCTTGAACCCGGGCACTTGAACCCGGGCCCTGGGCACTTGAACCTTGAACCTTAAACCTATAGCTCCCCCGGCCCCCCGATCCGCCCCAGCACTGCCGAAGCAGCCGCCACCGCCGGGTTCGCCAGATACACCTCGCTTTCGGGGTGGCCCATGCGGCCGACGAAGTTGCGGTTGGTGGTGGCTACGGCCCGTTCGCCTTTGGCCAGAATGCCCATGTGGCCGCCCAGGCAGGGGCCGCAGGTGGGCGGGCCGATGATGGCGCCGGCATCCATGAAGATCTCGAACAGGCCCTCTTCTACGGCGGAGCGGTAGACCTTGGGGGTGGTGGGGATGACGATCAGCCGCACCCCTTTGGCGGCCTTGCGGCCCTTGAGCACGGCGGCGGCGCTGCGCAGGTCTTCGATGCGGCCGTTGGTGCAGGAACCGATCACCGCCTGGTCGATGGGGACATCCCCCACCTCGCTGATGCCGCGGGTGTTTTCGGGCAGGTGGGGAAAGGCGACCTGGGGTTCGATCTTGGACACGTCGTATTCGATGAAGTGGGCGTATTCGGCGTCCGGATCACTGAAACAGGGGGTGTAGGGCCGCACCGCCCGCTCGGACACGTAGCCTTCGGTGACCGCGTCCGGGGCGATGATGCCGTTTTTGCCCCCGGCCTCGATGGCCATATTGGCCATGGTCAGCCGCCCGGCCATGCCCAGCGCATCGATGGCGGGCCCGGTGAACTCCATGGACCGGTAGAGGGCGCCGTCCACCCCGATGTCGCCGATGGTATAAAGAATCAGGTCTTTGCCTTCGACCCAGGGCTGAAGGTTTCCGGTGTACACGAACCGAATGGTTTCAGGCACCTTGAGCCAGACCTCGCCGGTAACCATGGCCGCGGCCAGGTCGGTGGAGCCCACCCCGGTGGAAAAAGCGCCCAGGCCGCCGTAGGTGCAGGTGTGGCTGTCGGCCCCGATCACCAGGTCGCCGGGCAGGACCAGCCCCTTTTCCGGCAGCAGGGCATGCTCCACCCCCATCTCTCCGGCATCGAAAAAATAGGTCAGGTCCTGCTCCCGGGCGAATTCCCGAAGGGTCTGGGCCTGCATGGCCGAGGCGATGTCTTTGTTGGGCACGAAATGGTCCGGCACCAGAATCACCCGGTTCTTGTCATAGACCCGCTCGGCCCCGCTTTCCCGGAATTTTTTGATGGCGATGGGAGCGGTGATGTCGTTGCCCAGGGCCACGTCGACCCGGGCGTTGATCAGATCCCCGGGTGACACCGTATCGAGCCCGGCATGGGCCGCGAGTATCTTTTCCGTAATGGTCATTCCCACACTCGTTTCTCCTTTGGAATCAATCCTTGTCCGCTTTCAATACCGACAGGAAGGCGGACTGAGGAATCATGACCTTGCCCACCATCTTCATCCGCTTCTTTCCCTTCTTCTGCTTTTCCAAGAGCTTTCGCTTTCGGGTGATATCCCCGCCGTAGCATTTGGCGGTGACGTCCTTGCGAAAGGCCGATACCGTCGACCGGGCGATGATCTTGCCGCCCACCGCCCCCTGAATCGCGATCTTGAACATCTGCCGGGGGATCTCTTCTTTGAGCTTGTCGCAGGCCGTCCGGGCCCGTTCATAGGCCCGTTCTTCATGGACCAGCTGAGAGAGCGCATCCACCCGTTCGCCGTTGATCAGGATGTCGAGCTTGACCAGGTCGGTCTCCCGGTAGTCGATGATTTCATAGTCGAAGGAACCGTATCCCTGGGTGATCGACTTGAGCTTGTCGTAAAAATCATACACCACCTCGGACAGCGGCAGTTCGAAGACCATCTCCATCCGCTTGTTGGTGTGGTACTGGTAGTTCTTGTTGATCCCCCGGCGCTCCATGCACAGCTGCATGACCGCACCCATGTAGTCGTCCGGAATGATAATGGAGGCGCGTATGAAAGGCTCCCGGGCCGATTCGATGGTGGTGGGATCGGGGTAGAGGGCCGGGTTGTCGATGATCTCTTCGGCGCCGTCATTGAGGGTGATCTCGTACTGGACCGAGGGGGCGGTCAGGATCAGAGAGAGATCATATTCCCGCTCCAGCCGCTCCTGAACCACCTCCAGGTGCAGCAGCCCCAGAAACCCGCACCGGAACCCGAATCCGAGGGCCGCGGAGGTATCCTTTTCATAGATCAGGGAAGCATCGTTGAGCTTGAGCTTTTCCAGGGCCACGGCCAGGTCCCCGTATTCGTCCGACCCCACCGGGTAAATGGACGAAAAGACCACCGGCTTGGTCTCCTTGAAACCGGGCAGCGGCTTGGCGCAGGGATTCTTTTTATGGGTGATGGTGTCGCCGATGGAGGTGTCGCTCACCGTCTTGATGCCGGCGATCATGTAGCCCACTTCTCCGGCCAGCAGGGCTTTGCGCGGCACCCGAACCATCTGGAAGATCCCCACCTCCTCGACCTTGTAGGCGGCACTGTTGTACATGAATTTAATGGTTTCCCCCGCCCGAATACTCCCCTCAAAGATCCTGAAATGGACCACCGTGCCTCGAAAGGGGTCGTAATGGGAATCGAAGATGAGCGCCTGCAGCGGGGCCTCGGGATCCCCCTTGGGCGGCGGCAGAAAATTGATCGCCGCCTCCATCACGTCTTCGACCCCGGTGCCCTGCTTGGCCGAAGCCAGGATGATGGTCTCCGGATCGAGCCCCAGGTCGTCTTCGATCTGCCCCCGGACCCAGTCGATGTCGGCCGAGGGCAGATCGATCTTGTTGATCACCGGAATGATCTCCAGATCGTGTTCCAGGGCCAGG
This sequence comes from uncultured Desulfobacterales bacterium, assembly GCA_964573705.1. Classification (GTDB taxonomy): domain Bacteria; phylum Desulfobacterota; class Desulfobacteria; order Desulfobacterales; family Desulfococcaceae; genus JAABSQ01. The sequence goes on along the minus strand of CAZNLT010000004.1, from coordinate 59,911 downwards.
TAGAGGTTGGCCACGGTCTGGGCCTCCACCCCCTGGCTGGCGTCCACCAGAAGAAAGGCTCCTTCACAGGAGGCCAGGGCCCGGGAGACCTCGTAGCTGAAATCGACATGCCCCGGGGTGTCGATCAGGTTGAGAGAGTAGGTGTTTCCGTCCCGGGCGGAATAGGGCAGGCAGATCGTGTTGCTTTTGATGGTGATCCCCCGCTCCCGCTCGATGTCCATAGTATCCAGAATCTGGTCGTGAAAATCCCGGTCGGCCACGATATCGGCCTTCTGGATCATTCGGTCGCACAGGGTCGATTTGCCGTGATCGATATGCGCAATAATGCTGAAATTTCGGATGAATGCTTTGCGTGACAAATATAAGGGTCTCCTGATAGAGGATGGTGTCGGTTACTACCGCCAAAAGTGAGTTGACACGGTTCGACTTTGCGGCTATAGTAAGAAACTCCTTGAAAATAAAGCGTCTTTCTACCAGATTGCGCCGGACCATGTCAACCCTGATACGATGCCCCAGGTTCAAAAAAACAGGTTCATAGAACAGGTTCACACAAAATGACCGAAGATTCAATCCCCCAGGAACCCCGCCCCGAGGTTCACATCCTGATCGTTGATGACGACTCCACGGTGAGATTCTTGATGAACGAGTTTATGGAGACGGTGGGATATAAGTCACATATGGCCGCCAGCGGCCACGAGGCCCTTGAACTGATGCAGACGCGGCAGGTGGACGTAGTCATCACCGACATCATGATGCCGGGGATGGACGGGCTGGAGCTGACCGAACGGATTCACGGGGAGTACAACTGCGAAATCATCGTCATGACCGGCTACAGCGGAGATTACTCCTATGAAGAGGTGATCAACAAGGGGGCCAGTGATTTCGTTTTCAAGCCGGTGCGGTTCGAAGAACTTCTCTTGCGGTTGAAGCGGGTGCTCAAAGAGCGCTATCTCAAGGAAGAATTGCGAAAACTGGCCATTACCGACGATCTCACCCGGCTTTTCAATGCCCGCCACTTCTACAAACAGCTCGAACTCGAGGTGGACCGCTGCACCCGATATCAGCACCCCCTTTCTCTTCTGCTCCTCGATATCGATCACTTCAAAGATTTCAACGACAACTTCGGCCACCTGGAAGGCAATTACGTGCTATCCTGGCTGGGCCAGGCCATTCAATCCTGTCTCAGGCGGATGGACACCGCCTATCGATACGGGGGCGAAGAATTCACGGTGATTTTACCCGAAACCAGCGGAGATGAGGCCCAAACGGTGGCGGAACGGATATCCGAAGGGGTCCGCACCAAACAGTTCACCCCCAATCCCGAGCAGCCGGTATCCGTCACCATCAGCATCGGGGTCACCGAATACCAGGCCGACGAACCCCTCGAAACCTTCATCAAACGCGCCGACATGGCCATGTTCCATTCCAAGCAGACCGGCCGAAACCGCATCACCTATCTCGCCGCCGAACCGGTGGACCAGCCAAAAATAGTAGGGAAATAGTTTTCGAGTTCCAAGTTTCAAGTGCCCAGGTTCAAGTGCCCAGTGCCCAGTGCCCAGGTTCAAGTGCCCAGATTCAAGTGCCCAGGGGAAAATGGAAGGGAGCGGTGAGCAGGGAGCAGCGAGCGGGGAGAATTTGGGCCCATCGCCCCTATCCAATCGCCTCCCCTTGGGCACTTGAACCTTGAACCGGGCACTTGAACCTGGGCACTGAGACCTTGAACCCATTGACAGCCAGCCTACTTTTCCCTATCATCGCGCCGGATTCTTCGATTAAATTACGTCGTCCGAATCGGACCGACCGATTTCGGAATACCGGTAAACCCACACGAGGAGTAGACCTTGAAATCCCATCGATTTTTGCTGGTTTTCATGATGACGGCATGGGTACTTTCGCTGCTGACGGTCGGCGGTGCATGGGCTCAGACACCAAAAACGGTTCTCGTTTTACCCTTCAACATCTATTCGGAAAAGGATCTCTCGTTTCTTCAAAACGGCATTCGGGACATGCTCTCCAGCCGGCTGAGCCAGGAAGGCAAGGTTCAAGTGCTGGGCCGCGGCGCCGTGGATGAGGCGACGGCCGCGACGGCGGAGGTCGACCAACGGGTCGCCGCCGATCTGGGGCAGGCGGCCGGCGCCGATTACGTGGTGTTCGGCAGCCTGACCGTATTCGGGGACAACATCAGCACCGATGCCCGCCTGTACCGTGTCGATGACGGCAAACCGGCTCTCACCTTCTACGACACCGGCAATGATCAGGGGGATGTGATCTCCCACATCAACCGCTTCGCCACCCGGGTCAATGCCGAGGTGTTCGACCGGAAACCGGAACCCGAAACCCCACCGCCGCCCCGGGAACCGGAGGTGGCGGAAAGCCGCCAGCACCCGGAATCGCTCTGGAACAAATCGGGCCGAAAGGTGACCGAAAACCGTGACGGCGCGGTGTCCGAACCGGATCGGGGACCGCTGGGCGAATCCTGGAGAAGCCGCCATTTTGATGTCGAAATCCGGCACCTCGCGATGGGGGATGTCGACGGGGACGGCAACACCGAAATCGTTTTGGGGACGGGCAAGGATGTCTCCATCTACCGCCTCCTGGACCGCCGGTTCATCAAGGTCGGTGAGGTACCGGGGGACACCAACGACAAGATCATCAGTATGGATGTCGGAGACATCAATGAAAACGGTCTGGCGGAAATCTTCGTGACCAAGATGAATGAAGGCAGCGACTCCCTCGACTCTTATGTGCTGGAATGGAAAAACGGCCGGTTTTTCCCCATCCTCACCGGCGCGCAATGGTACTTTCGGGTGCTCGACATTCCGGACCGGGGCCGGGTCCTGATGGGCCAGCAGCGCTCCATTCGGAACCTCTTTACCGGCGGCGTCGAGGAGATGAAATGGACCGGCAGTGAATACGGTCCGTCCACGCCCCAGGCCCTGCCCCCGTGGACCCATATCTTCGGATTCAACTACGCCGATTTCACCGACCGGAATACGAACATGACGGTGGCCTTCAACGAAAAGGACTACCTGCGGGTGCTGGGGCCCGAAGGAAACAAGGAGTGGGAATCCACCGAGACCTACGGCGGCAGCGCCATCTACCTGGAGTTTCCCATGGAGGCATCGTCCCGCATCGGGGAGCACAAAGAGATGGACCGGCAGTATCTGCCCCTTCGCATTCTGACCCGGGATATCACCGGAGACGGCAAGTCCGAGGTCCTGGTGGGCAAAAACCGGGATGCGGCCGGCCGCCTCTTTTCACGGGTGCGGATCTACAAAGGCGGCCACATCGAATGCCTGGCCTGGGATGATTTCGGCCTGGTCACCCGGTGGAAAACCCCGGAGGTCTCCGGCCAGATCACCGACTATGCCCTGGGGGATTTGAACAACGACGGCAAGACCGAACTGGTCTTTTCGGTCATTCAGAAAATCGATTCTGTGATCGGCACCCCCCGCAGCTATGTCGCAGCCATGGAAATCACCGGCCCCTGACCAGCAGGTCTTCCGGACCCGGACCGGCGCCTTCCACCAGGGAACAGGCCGCGAAATCGGCCCCGAAGAGCTGATCCACCCGAATCCGGCCCTTGAACTCGCCCGGCAACCACCCGGCCGGCAGTCCGGTAGGGCTTTTTACCACCTTGCCGGGGGAAAGGACCCTGAGCCGATCCCCCGGTTTCAATCCGGTGCGGCCGCCCGCCGTCACAAACCAGGTCTGATCCTCAAAGGCAAAGGCCCGGCAAAACCAGGGCATGACCTCGCTTTTGTCCACGGCAAAGGCCAACGCCCGCTGAACCGCCCCGGCCAGGGCGGTGTCCACCGCCGCCGCCGAATCCACCGGCACCGCCGCTTCCATCATCGGATACCGAAACAGCAGCCCCGTATCCACCACCGCCATGCGGACGGTCACCGTCCCGGGAATCCGCTCCGGCAGGCCCGCCGACTCCACCAGCACCAGCATCCTCACCCCGGGATAGACCCCCAGCGCCTGAGAAAGGCACAGCAGGTCCCGCCGACTCGAACACGGGGCCCGGGTCATCACCTCCCGCACCTTGTCCTGATCCGCGATCACCACCGGCAGTCCCCGCACCCCCATCGGAATCGACTCGGAAATCCGCTCGGGCGTCCCCGCCGCCATTCCCTGGCCGTCCACCACCACACCGACCTTCACCGGAAGGACGAATTCCCCGGAGGACGCCCCCTCCGGTCCGGGGGCCCCACCCTTCCGGCCCGATTTCTCCGACGGCGCCGCCGCCTTTACCGGCGGAATGTCCGGACGGGGTTCCGTCGCGGCCGCCATCGATTTTTCTGCCGGCCGGGCCTCCCGGGCGTCCGCCGCCGGTTTTTCCACCGGCCGAGGCTTTGAGGCGGCCACCGCCGCAGGTGCTTCGGCAACCGATTCCGCGGCCGGCGTATCCTTTTCGCCCAGCATCTCATCCAGCACCACCCTCGGTTCCTGATCCCGCTCCCGAAAGTACTCCCCGGACAGCAGAAACGGCTGATCCACCGTCATCCGCCGCACCTCGTCCGCCGAATAGGCCTCCCCGGGCTCCTTTTCCGTACTCACCATATCCGGCTTCGGACCACATCCCCAAAAGCACAAAAAGACACCGACGATCCATCCCCTCAGGAACACCCCTCTCAAATCCCGCATCCTTTTTCTCCCTCCTATGAAATAAAACCAGGGCCCAGGGCAGAGGGCAGAGGCCAGAGGGCAGAGGTTCAAGGCCCCAGTCCCAAGGGAAGAATAGCTATGGGCGATAGGCCCAAATTCTCTCTCCCCCCACCTTCTGCTCCCTGCTATTTTCGTCCTCTGCCCTCTGCCCTCAGTCCTCAGCCCTCGGCCCTCGGCCCTCGGCCCTTGAACCTTGAACCTTGAACCTTGAACCTTGAACCTTGAACCTTTACCAACTTTACCCCCGACAAACAAGTCCCGATTGGAAGAACCGGTCTTCACGGAAGGGAATGGCCCGGCACCGTCCAACGCCTGTTCCGCCCAATCCGAATGAGCGCACAGTCAGAATTTATAGAGCGTTAACCAACTTAAATAACAGGTTTTTTTTAAGCTACGGGCCGGTCCGATGCTTTTTCTGCTTGACAGAGGCGGTTGCTTTTTCTAAAAGGGCTAAGTAACAATGTTCTTTGAATGCATGTCCGGATGGAGATTCAAAAATGATTATAATTATGTTTTTAAATACTTAAACCAATGAAACAGCGAAACACATGTATATTTGAGCTGCTTCGGCTTCTGATACGTTGTTCCAGATCTGAGCCGTCATTACCCGATTCACTCCCGCTTGGAATAAAGAAGCAAGGGGATTTTGCATGACACCTTCCGGGAAGGGTACCATCCGCGCCAACGGCAGACAATCCGAGTTCCGGGCCGCCTCGGGCGGAGACGAAGACGCCATGCTGGCCGAGCTTAAGCCGAATTATCACCGCCGCCTGGAAGCAGCCGTGCTGGAGGTGTTTTCGAATTCGGATTTTCACAAGGCCAGCATACGGGAAGTCTGCCGAAAAGCCGGGGTCAGCTTCACCACCATCTACAAGCATTACGGCAGCAAAGAACGGCTGGTGTTCGCATTCGTGGATATCTGGCTGGGAAAGCTCACCGACCGGATCATCGATCATCTGCAGGGTATCGAGGACCTCAAGGAAAAACTGCGGAAGGTCTTCTGGGTCCAGCTCGACTATTACGAACGGCACCCGGGGCTGGGCCGCATCCTGTTCATGACCCTGCCCATGAAGACCTGGATGGCCGACGACACCTTTCAGCAGCAGAAGATGATCCGCCTCTTTTTGGACGTGCTTCGCCAGGGGCAGGAAGAGGGTGTTCTCAATTCCGAGGTGCGGGCCGGGGTGCTTCTCGATTTCATCCTCGGCATCGTGCAGCGCGCCTTTTCCATGTGGATTCTGCGGGGCCGCAAGGAATCGCTCGCGGAGCAGGCCAACACCCTGTTTGAAATGGTCTGGCGTGCGATCACCGACCCGGAAAAACCGCTCAAATAATTATGGGAGATACATGATTCATTCCGATCCATATCAATTTTCAACCTCGAAACCGGACCCCGCCGACATGGTCTGGACCGGTCTCAACCCGGATGAGGCCAGGCAGGCCCTGGTCCGCAAAGACAAGTCCAAGCGGGACAAGCGGTCCTCCCTCAAGGAGGCGGTGGACGCCTTCATCAAAGACGGCGACAATGTGGCTGTGGGCGGCTTTGTCAACATCCGCCAGCCGGTGGCCATCGCCCACGAAATGATCCGCCACGGCTTTCAGGACCTCACCCTCTCGTTTCAGTCGGGGGGAATGGCCATCGATTATCTGGGCGGCGCCATGGCCCTGGCGCCGGACCATTTTTCATTCAAGCGGGTGGAGCTGGCCTACTGGGCCCATGAGTCCTTCGGACTCTCCTCGATCTTTCGGCACCTGGCTGAAAAGGGCTTGATCGAACTGGAAGACTGGTCCAACTACAACATGTCGGCCCGCTTCAAGGCCGGGTCCATGGGGCTTACCTTCATCCCCTGCCGAAGCCCCATGGGCAGCGACATCCTGAAGCGGTGCCGGGCCAAGGTGGTCGACTGTACGTTCACCGGTCACCCGATCGTGCTGCTGCCGGCCAGCAACCCGAATGTGGCCGTCATCCATGTTCAGGCGGCGGACCTTTACGGCAACTGCATCATTCGAGGCACCGACGCCACCTGTCCGGAAATGGCCATGGCCGCGGCCCATACCATCGTCACCTGCGAGCAGCTGGTATCCCACGAACTGATCACCCGCTCCCCCAAGGAGATCACCATCCCCTTCTTTGCGGTGGATGCGGTCATCCATGTCCCTTTCGGGGCCTATCCGTCGAGCTGCCGGCGCCATTATTATTTCAATAAAGACCATATCGCCACATTTCATGCATTGGCCAGCCTGCTTCACAAGGGGAATCCCGGCGGGTTGAAGGCCTATTATGAGGATTATATCTTCGGCAATCATACCTTTCAGGATTTCATCGACCGGTTCCCGGTGCGCAAGCTCCTGGAGGAGCAGCTCTCGGAACTGGAAAACTATGAGCGGCTGGCCTGATGACACCCGATTATTTTAGAGGAAAGGCGATATCGATATGTGGTTGACCGAAGAAACGGCATACACCCCCCAGGAAATGATCGTGGTAGCCGGGGCCCGCACCCTGGAAGACAACAAGGTGGTCTTCGTGGGCACCGGGCTTCCGATGATCGCCACCGTACTGGCCCGGCGGACCCATGCCCCGGGGCTGATTCCGGTCTTCGAGGCCGGTGCGGTGGGGCCGACCCTGGAGGCGGGGCTCCCCTTTTCGGTGGGCGATTCCCGAACCTCCAGCAGCGCCTCCTACACCAAGGGGCTGAACGCGGCTTTCGAGCTGACCCAGCGGGGCTTTTGCGATTTCGGGTTCGTGGGCGGGGCCGAGATCGACCCGTTCGGCAATCTCAATTCCACCATGCTGGGAAAATTTCCCGAAGAATACCAGAAGCCCCGGGTGCGGCTGCCGGGCAGCGGCGGGGCCGGCGACATGGCCGCCTCCTGCGAGCGGACCATTTTGATCATGCCCCACCAGAAGCGCCGGTTCAATGAAAAGCTGAGCTATATCACCAGCCCGGGGTTTCTGGACGGCAGCCCCGGCGCCCGCAAACGGGCCGGCCTGCTGGGCCGGGGGCCCTACCGGGTGATCACCACCAAGGCGGTGCTCGATTTCGACGAATCCACCCGGCGCATGCGGCTGATCCACACCATGCCCGGCGAAACGGTGGAAAGCGTCCAGGCGGCCACCGGGTTCGCGCTCCTGGTCAGCCCGACGGTGTCCGAATTCGACCCGCCCACAGAGACCGAACTGCGCCTGATTCGGGAGCAGATCGACCCGCTCGGGTTCTTCGTCAAAAAGCCGGTGAAACCGCAGCCGGTGCCGAATCAGTTCTGAGAACGGGGGCATGGTTCTGCGCATAGCTCGGATTCATCAGGTGAAACACCGGATCGGAAGGGCTCGGTTTCAACAGAACAACCCATATTCAACCATCAGGAGGGAACAGGCGTATGAAGGTACTCAAAATCGATCATCTGGGAATTGCGGTCAACAGCATCGACGACGGAAAAAATTTCTGGTCCGACGTTCTGGGACTCGAATTCGAGGGCGCGGAAACGGTTCAGGAACAGAAGGTGACCACCGCTTTTTTCCCGGTGGGGGAAAGCGAAGTGGAGCTGCTCGAATCCACGGCCCCGGACGGACCGGTGGCCAAATTCATCGAAAAAAAGGGCCAGGGATTTCAGCATGTCGCCTTTCGGGTTGAAAACATCGAAGAGGCCCTGGCCGAGCTGAAGGAAAAGGGCATCAAGCTGATCGATGAAATTCCGAGAATCGGCGCCGGCGGCGCCAAGATCGCCTTTTTGCACCCCAAAGCCACGGGGGGCGTGCTGGTGGAGCTCTGCCAGCGATAGATCGCCGAATCCCGGTTGTTTGGATCCCGTATTTTTGACCGGCATTTCCCTGGCTTCTGAAAAGGGGCGCAGGGGTCACCTTTTTGAATGAATAAGGAGTCACACACCATGTCAGAACATCCCCAGAAGAAGCAATGGGAAGAGATCGCCGCCCAACAGATGAAAGGCAAACCCCTGGAAAGCCTTGAATGGAACACCCCGGAGGGGATCAAGGTCAAGCCGCTCTACACCGCCGAAGACATCGAGGGCCTGGAGGTGATCAACACCCTGCCCGGCCTGCCCCCGTATGTCCGAGGGCCCATGGCCACCATGTATACCGGCCGACCCTGGACCATTCGCCAGTACGCCGGTTTTTCCACCGCCAAAGAATCCAACGCCTTCTATCGGCGGGCCCTGGAAGCGGGCCAGAAAGGGCTCTCCGTGGCCTTCGACCTGGCCACCCACCGGGGATACGACTCCGACCACCCCCGGGTCTCCGGCGACATCGGCAAGGCCGGGGTGGCCATCGATTCGGTGGAGGACATGAAAATCCTCTTCGACGGCATCCCCTTAGACAAGATGTCGGTCTCCATGACCATGAACGGTGCGGTGCTTCCCATCCTGGCCGGCTACATCGTCGCCGCCGAGGAGCAGGGCGTCTCCCATGATCAGCTCACCGGGACCATCCAGAACGACATCCTCAAAGAGTACCTGACCCGGAACACCTATATCTATCCGCCCGAGCCCTCCATGCGAATCATCTCGGACATTATGGCTTTTTGCTCCGAGAACATGCCCAAATACAACACCATCAGCATCAGCGGCTACCACATCATGGAAGCCGGCGCCAATTCGGCCCTGCAGCTGGCCTTCACCCTGGCCGACGGGGTCGAGTATGTGCGGGCTGCGATCGCCACCGGCATGGATGTCGACAGGTTCGCCCCGCGGCTGTCGTTTTTCTTCGGGATCGGGATGAACTTCTTCATGGACATCGCCCTGCTGCGGGCGGCCCGGTTCCTGTGGCACCGGCTGATGAGCCAGTTCAATCCCCGGAACCCGCGCTCCTCCATGCTGCGGACCCATTGCCAGACCTCGGGGTGGAGCCTCACCGAGCAGGACCCCTACAACAATGTCATTCGGACCACCCTGGAGGCCCTCTCGGCAGTCCTGGGCGGGACCCAGTCGCTGCACACCAACTCCTTCGACGAGGCGATCGGGCTGCCCACCGATTTTTCCGCCCGCATCGCCCGGAACACCCAGCTGGTGATTCAGGAAGAATCCGAAGTCACCCGGGTAGTCGATCCCTTAGGCGGCTCCTATTATGTGGAGTTTCTGACCCAGAGCCTGGTCAACGAGGCCCGGAAGATCATCGAGGAGATCGAAGAATTGGGCGGCATGGCCAAGGCCATCGAGTCGGGCATGCCCAAGATGCGGATCGAGGAGTCGGCGGCCCGCAAGCAGGCCCGGATCGACCAGGGCAAGGACGTGATCGTGGGGGTCAACAAGTACAAGGTCACCGACGAGAAGATCGACTTCGAGGTTCGGGAGGTGCCGGCCGCGGTGCGGGACGAACAGGTGGCCCGCCTCGAAGAGATCAAGGCGAACCGGGACAATGCGGCCGTGGAAAAGGCCCTGGCCGAACTGACCCGGGTCGCCGAAGAAGGCGGAAACCTGCTGGCGACGGTCCTGCCGGCGGTGCGGGCCCGGGCCACCGTGGGCGAAATCTCCGACGCCATGGAAAAGGTCTTCGGCCGGTTCGTGGCCACCACCCAGTGCATCTCCGGGGCCTATGCATCGGAATACGCCGGCAACCAGGAGGTGATCGACTCCTTTCGCAGGCGGACCGAAACCTTTCTGGAAAAACAGGGGCGGCGCCCCCGGTTGCTGGTCACCAAGATGGGCCAGGACGGACACGACCGGGGCATCAAGGTAGTGGCCTCCTCCTACGCGGACCTCGGCTTCGACGTCGACATCAGCCCCATGTTCCAGACCCCGGAAGAGGCCGCCAAAATGGCCATCGAAAACGACGTCCACGTGGTGGGCGCCTCCAGCCTGGCGGCCGGCCACAAGTACCTGGTGCCGACCCTGATCGAAGAAATCAAGAAAGCGGGCGGCGAGGACATCATGGTGATCGCCGGGGGCGTGATTCCGCCGGCCGACTACCCGTTCCTCCATGAGGCCGGGGTTCAGGCGGTCTTCGGACCCGGCACCTCCATCATCGATTCCGCCGACAGGGTGCTCAGTCTGCTGGAAGAAAAATACCCGGGCTGATTTTATGGAAAAAGACCCGCAATCCTATGTCCAAGGGGTCCTGGATCGCAACCGGCGGATGCTGTCCAAGACCATTACCCTGATCGAAAGCGGTCTGGCCGCCCACCAGGAGCTGGCCCGAGTCATCATCGACCGGCTCCTGCCGCACACCGGCCGGGCGGTCCGCCTCGGCATCACCGGGGTGCCGGGGGCGGGCAAATCCACCTTTATCGAGAGCTTCGGCACCATGCTCACCCAAAAAGGAAAACGGGTGGCGGTTCTGACGGTGGACCCCAGTTCCACCCGAAGCGGCGGCTCGATCCTGGCGGACAAGACCCGCATGGAAAAGCTCTCGGTCAACGAAATGGCCTTCATTCGGCCCTCGCCCTCCAGCGGCACCCTGGGCGGGGTGGCCCGAAAGACCCGGGAGACGATGCTGGTCTGCGAGGCGGCCGGATACGATGTCATCATCGTGGAGACGGTGGGGGTGGGCCAGTCGGAGACGACGGTGGCCTCCATGGTCGACTTTTTCCTGGTGCTGATGATCGCCGGGGCCGGGGACGAGCTTCAGGGCATCAAAAAAGGGGTCCTGGAGGTGGCCGACGCCATCGCGGTCAACAAAGCCGACAGAGACAATATCGATCGGGCCAAACTGGCCCGAAAGGAATATGAAAGCGCACTTCAACTGCTGACCCCGGGCTCGCCCAACTGGTCCCCCCCGGTGCTCACCTGCAGCGCCCTCGAAAACACCGGCATCGAGGAGATCTGGAAGACCGTTTTACAGCACCGGCAGGTGATGACCGACAGCGGTGAAATGGCCGGGATGCGCCGGCGCCAGGCCATGGAATGGATGTGGTTTCTGGTCAAGGAGGGGCTCGAAGACTGGTTTTACAACAGCCCCTATGTGAAGGAGCGTCTTCCGGTGCTCAAAAAAGAGGTGGCCGAAGGCCGAACCGCCCCGACCCTTGCGGCGGATCAGCTGCTGGCCTTTCTGGGCGAATGCGTCAAACCGGCGGGACCTGAATCCGAGTAACCTATGGATATCCATCCCAGTCCATATCGATTTTAACCGTTCAACTGCAGATATGAAAGGAAATTGAGATGAAGGGAACTGTTGCAGACAAGATCAAGGATCTCAAGGATCGGGAAGCGAAGATTCGAGAGATGGGCGGCGAGAAGGCGGTTGCCAAGCACAAGGAAAAAGGCAAACTGACCGCCCGTGAGCGCCTGGATCTTCTGTTCGATCCGTCCACCTTCCGGGAGATCGACATGTTCGTCAAGCACCGCTGCGTCAACTTCGGCATGGAAAAGGTGGAGATTCCGGCGGACGGGGTCATCACCGGCTACGGCAAGGTCAACGGACGGCCGGTCTTCGCCTTTTCTCAGGATTTCACCGCCCGGGCCGGCAGCCTGGGGGAGATGCACGCCAAGAAAATCTGCAAGGTCATGGACATGGCCCTGAAAGCGGGCGCGCCGTTCGTCGGGTTCAACGATTCCGGCGGGGCCCGGATCCAGGAAGGGGTGGACGCCCTTTCCGGCTACGGCCAGATCTTCTACCGCAACTCCATCGCCTCCGGGGTAATTCCCCAGATTTCGGCCATTCTGGGCGCCACCGCCGGCGGTGCGGTCTATTCCCCGGCCATGACCGACTTCATCTATATGGTCCGAAACACCAGCTACATGTTCATCACCGGCCCCCAGGTGATCAAGGCGGTCACCGGCGAGGAGATCAGCTTTGAGGACCTGGGCGGGGCCCTGGCCCACAGCGAAAAGAGCGGGGTGTCCCATTTCGCCTGCGAAACCGAAGAAGAGGCCATCGACGGCATCAAGAACCTGCTCTCCTTTCTGCCCTCCAACAATATGGAAGACCCGCCCATGGTCGACACCGGCGATGATCCCGGCCGCACCGATCCCGCGCTCGATTCCATCATCCCCGACAACCCCAACAAATCCTATGAAATGCGGGACGTGATCCGCTCCATCGTGGATAACGGGGATTTTTACGAACCCCATGAGCTGTTCGCCCAGAACATCATCGTGGGCCTGGCCCGGCTGGGCGGCCGGTCGGTGGGCATCATCGCCAACCAGCCCTCCTACATGGGCGGAGCCTTGGACATCAACGCCTCGGACAAGGCCTCCCGGTTCATCCGGTTCTGCGACGCCTTCAACATCCCCATGCTCACCATCGCCGATGTTCCCGGGTATCTGCCCGGCAGCGACCAGGAATGGGGCGGCATCATCCGCCACGGGGCCAAACTGCTCTGGGTCTACTCCGAAGCCACCGTGCCCAAGATTCTGCTGGTGACCCGAAAGGATTACGGCGGATCTTACCTGGCCATGTGTTCCCGGGACCTGGGGGCCGATATGGCCCTCGCCTGGCCCACCGCCGAAATCGCGGTCATGGGGGCCGGCGGCGCCGCCAATATCATCCATCGCAAGGAAATCGAGGCCGCCGAAGACAAGGCCGCCAAACGCCAGGAGAAGATCGAAGAATACGAAGATCTCTTCTCCAATCCGTATCGGGCCGCCAACCGAGGCTACATCGACGCCGTCATCATCCCCAGCGAGACCCGGCCCCGGCTCATCGAAGCCCTGGATGTGCTGTGTACCAAGCGGGAACTGAGACCGCCCAAGAAACACGGCAACATTCCGCTGTAACGGGCCGCGACCTTTTTAAGAACCCGAGCTGAACAGGGAGAATCCATGGCTACCAAGAAACAGGACAAGGAAAGAGAAAAGCGGAAACGGGCCGCGGTGATATCGGCGGTGATCGCCTGCATGCAGGCGGAAGAGGCCGCCATGATGGAGGCCCGGGCGGCTGCGGAGGCCGAACCGGCGCCCAAACCCGCGCCGCGACCCTCCATGTGGTCCATGAGCGGCCGCCAGGATGCGATGCATCTGCGCAATCTGATGCAGCTCAAGGCATTCCACGGCGGACGGATTCGATAATTCTTGCAGGGACCGTTTTGAAAACGAAAAGACAACGTCTTCAATCATTTTATAAGGGGAGAATCGCAACATGACGACCGATCACACACACGTTAAATGGACCGAAATGAATTACGACAAGGACAGACCCAAGGCGGAAAACCCGGTGAAGATCATGGATCTGAGCCTTCGGGACGGGCATCAGTCGCTGTTCGCCACCCGGGGCCGGACCGAAGACATGATTCCGGTGGCCGAGCTGATGGACCAGGTCGGGTTCTGGGCCGTGGAGACCTGGGGCGGGGCCACCTTCGACACCATGCACCGGTTTCTGAACGAAGACCCCTGGGAGCGGATCCGGACCCTGAAGCGCTACTTCAAGAAAACCCCCTTTTCCATGCTGCTTCGGGCCCAGAACCTGGTGGGCTACCGCAACTACGCCGACGATCTGGCCAAGGCCTTCGTGGAGCGGGCCGCGGCCAACGGCATGGACATCTTTCGGACCTTCGACGCCCTCAACGACTACCGGAACTTCGAAACCGTGGTCAAGGCGATCAAGGCCTCGGACAAGCACTTTCAGGGCTCCATCTGCTACAGCCTGACCGAGCCCCGGCTGGGCGGCGAGGTCTACACCATCGACTACTACGTGAACAAGGCCCAGGACCTCGAAAGTATGGGCGCGGACACCATCTGCGTCAAGGACATGGCCGGCCTGATGGCCCCCTACGACGCCTTTGAGCTGATCAGCGCCCTCAAGGCGGCGGTCAAGCCCCCGATCCATCTGCACAGCCACTTCACCTCCGGGATGTCGCCCATGACCTTTCTCAAGGCGATCGAGGCGGGCGTGGACATCATCGACACCTGCATGACCCCCTATGCCTACCGGACCTCCCACGCAGCCGTCGAACCGCTGCTGATGAGCCTGCTCGGCACCAACCGGGACCCCGGATTCGATATCGAGCTGCTGGCCAGGATCAACCAGATCCTGGAAAAAGAGGTGATGCCCAAATACAAGCACCTGCTGGACGACTCCAAGGTTTCCATCATCGACATCAACGTGCTGCTTCATCAGACCCCGGGCGGGATGCTATCCAACCTGGTCAACCAGCTTCGGGAGATGGACGCCCTGGACCGGATCAATGAAGTCTACGAAGAGCTGCCCAAGGTCCGCAAAGACCTGGGCCAGATCCCCCTGGTCACCCCCACCAGCCAGATCGTGGGCATTCAGACCGTCAACAACGTGCTCTTCGACGATGAGAATGAACGCTATAAAATGATCACCGGCCAGGTCAAGGACCTCTGCTACGGCCTCTACGGCAAGACCGCGGTGCCGATCAATCCCGAGGTGCAGAAAAAGGCGCTGAAGGGCTATCCCAGAGGCGAAGAGCCGATCAGCGTGCGTCCGGCCGAGGTTCTGGAGCCCGAACTCGACAAGGCCAAAGAAGAGATCGGAGACCTGGCCAAGGACATCGACGACCTGATTCTGTATGCCATCTATCCGGTCACCGGAAAGAAATTCCTCAAATGGAAGTACGGCGTGGAGGAACCGCCCCAGGAGGTCAAACCCCGCACCCTGGAAGACGCCAAAAAGGAAGAGGAACTGGTCAAGAAGGCCAAGGCCGGCAAGCTGGTGGAAAAGAAGGAAGCCCCGGAAAAGGGCGAAAATCTTCGCACCTTCAATGTGTTTGTGGATGACGAATACTTCGAGGTCGAGGTGGAGGCCCCCGAGGGCATGCCGATGATCTCCTACCAGGCCCAAACCCGGGCCGCAGCGGCTTCGGCCCCGGCCGCCGCCGCGGCGCCGGCCAAACCCGCCGCGCCCAAAGCCCCGGCCCCGCCCAAACCGGCGGAAAAGAAGGCAAAAGCGGCCCCGGCCGCCCCGGCGGCAGCCGATGTGGAAGGGACCCCGGTCAAGGCCCCCATGCCCGGCATGGTCGTCAGCTTCGCCAAGCAGGTGGGCGATTCGGTGGAGGCCGGCGAAACGGTGGTGATCCTGGAGGCCATGAAGATGGAAAACGCCCTGCCCTCACCGGTGGCCGGCACCGTCAAGGCCATCAACTTCTCCAGCGGCGATTCGGTGGCCAAAAACGCTGTGCTTTGCGTCATCGGATAACCCCCGCCCGAATCCCGAGGCAGGCGAACGGGGGAAAACCCGGTCCGCCTGCCCGGGATGAATGCCTTTTTCGAAAACTCTTCAATTTATAAGGAATCAGGGACTATGAAGATCCACGAATATCAAGCGAAGGAACTTTTCAGAAAATACGGCGTGGCGGTTCCGGACGGCGAGGTCGCCTTCAGCCCGGAGGAGGCCCGGTCGGCGGCGGACAAGCTCGGGCAATACCCGGTGGTGGTCAAGGCCCAGATCCATGCCGGGGGCCGGGGCAAAGGCGGCGGCGTCAAGGTGGCCAAAAATCCGGAGGAGTTCAAAACCTACACCGATCAGATACTGGGGATGAACCTGGTCACCAAACAGACCGGACCCGAGGGCAAAAAGGTCCAGAAGCTCTTGATCGAACAGGGCCTCAACATCGCCAAGGAACTCTATCTGTCCATTCTGCCCGACCGGGCTACCGCCAAAATGATCATCATGGCCAGCGAGGCCGGCGGCATGGACATCGAAGAGGTGGCCGAAAAAACCCCGGAAAAGATCATCAAGGTCTATGTGGACCCGATGGCCGGGATTCAGGGCTACCACCTGCGGGAGGCCGCCTTCGGCCTCAACATCCCCAAAGAGGCCCTGAAATCCTTCATGGGGCTGCTGAAAAACCTGTTTACACTGGCGGTCGACTACGACTGCTCCATGGTGGAGATCAATCCCCTGGTGCTGACCGCCGAAAACGAGGTGTTCGCCCTGGACGCCAAGATGGATTTCGACGACAACGCCCTCTACCGCCATCCCGACGTCAAGGAGTACCGGGACCTGGACGAAGAGGACCCCACCGAGGTGGAGGCCTCCCAGCACCAGCTCAACTATATCCACCTGGGCGGCGACGGAAACGTGGGCAACATGGTCAACGGCGCCGGACTGGCCATGGCCACCATGGACTGCATCAAATTCGCCGGCGGCAAACCGATCAATTTTCTGGATGTGGGCGGCGGCGCCAGCGCCGAGCAGATCGAAAACGGCTTCCGCATCCTTCAGAGCGATGAAAACGTCAAGGCCATCCTCATCAACATCTTCGGCGGGATTCTCCGCTGCGACCGGCTGGCCAACGGCGTGGTCCAGGCGGCAGAGAAGGTGGGGATGCGGGTGCCGGTGATCATTCGAATGGAGGGAACCAACCTGGCCGAGGGGCGCAAAATCCTCAAGGAATCCGGCCTGGAACTGATCAACGCCGTCGACCTCAAGGACGCCACCGCAAAGCTCAAGGAAGTCATCCAGTAACCCATACGTCAAGCGAGGAAACAATCGTGAGTATATTCGTCGACAAGGATACAAAGCTTTTGGTGCAGGGAATCACGGGCAAGGAGGGCCAGTTTCATACCCGTGCATGTGTCGAATACGGCACGAAAGTGGTGGCCGGGGTCACCCCGGGCAAAGGCGGCCAGAAGATGGACGCGGTGCCGGTCTTCAATACGGTCCGGGAGGCGGTGAAAGCCACCGGCGCCGACGCCGGCATGATCTTCGTGCCCCCGCCCTTCGCCGCCGACGCCATCATGGAGGCGGCCGACGCGGAAGTCCCCCTGATCGTCTGCATCACCGAGGGCATTCCGGTCATGGACATGATGCGGGTCAAGAACTATATTAAAGACAAACCGGTCCGGCTGATCGGCCCCAACTGCCCGGGCATCATCACCCCGGGCGAGTGCAAGATCGGGATCATGCCGGGGGTGATTCATCAGCCCGGCCGCATCGGGGTGGTTTCCCGCTCCGGCACCCTCACCTATGAAGCGGTCCATGCCCTGACCCAGACCGGGCTGGGTCAGACCACCTGCATCGGGATCGGCGGGGACCCGGTCAACGGCACCAACTTCATCGACTGTCTCTCGGAATTTCAGAGAGACGACGCCACCACCGGCATCGTCATGATCGGGGAGATCGGCGGCAGCGCCGAAGAGGAGGCGGCCGAATACATCAAGGCGAACGTCACCAAGCCGGTGGTGGGATTCATCGCCGGGCTGACCGCGCCTCCGGGTCGGCGCATGGGCCATGCCGGGGCCATCATCAGCGGCAGCAGCGGCACCGGCCAGAGCAAGATCGCCGCCATGAAGGAAAACGGGATTCAGGTCTGTGAAAACCTGGCCTACCTCGGGGATGTCTGCGCCGAGGTCTTTTCCTGAAGAGAGGACACCGGTTCGATGCACGAAATGGGAATCGCCATGCAGGTGGTGAAAATCGCCGCCGACTCCATCCCCGAGCACATTCAAAACCCGCGGGTGGAGCAGGTGAACCTGAAAATCGGCAAACTCTCCTCGGTAGTGCCCGACAGCCTGCGGTTCTGCTTCGAGGTCATCACCAAAGACACCCCTTTGGAAGGCGCGGTGCTGAACATAGAGGTCGCGCCGGTGGTGGCCCGATGCCGGGACTGCGGGATTCAATGGACCATCGAGGACGCCGTGTTTCGATGCAAAGCATGCAACAGCGGATCGGTGGAGGTAATCTCGGGCCGGGAGCTCGACATCATCTCCATCGAGATCGCCGATTAAAGGAAATAATTCTATGGAAGTCGAGATCGCCCGCAAGCTTTTGGAGACCAATGACGCCCGCGCCCGGGAAAACCGGAAGCGGTTTTCCGACGCAGGCGTGTTTGTGCTCAACATGATGAGCTCCCCCGGATCGGGAAAGACCACCCTGCTCGAGAAAACCCTGGTCCGCCTCATGCCGAAGGTCCGGTGCGGGGTGATTGTGGGAGATATCTGTACCACCCATGATGCAGACCGACTGGCCCGCTCGGGCGCGCCGGTCACCCAGATCAATACCGACGCCTTCGGCGGGGACTGCCATTTGGCCGCCCACGTGATCGGGACGGCGGCCGATGCATTCGATCTGGAAAACCTCGATCTGCTGATCGTGGAAAACATCGGCAACCTGGTCTGCCCCGCCGAATTCGATATCGGCGAAAACGGACGCACGGTGGTGCTCAGCGTCACCGAAGGGGAAGACAAGCCGGCCAAATACCCGCACATGTTCCGAAAGTGCGATTCCGCCGTACTCAACAAGATCGACCTGCTGCCCTATCTCGATTTCGACCTGGCAGCGGCGGTGGGATATATTCACCAGGTCCATCCGGGTATGCCGGTTTTTCAGCTCTCCGCCAAAACCGGAGATGGGCTCGATCCCTGGCTGAACTGGCTAAACACCCGGGTGGCGGAAAGCCGTTCCGCCAAGTGAACGCAAAAAAACCGCGGTAATGATCACGGTTTCGGCGACCTCCATGCGGGTGATTCGGTCCTTTCGGCAGTCCAGATGCGCATTGACCCAGGCGCCGAAGGAATACCCGTACAGGTGTGTTCGCGACACCCCTTGATCGCGCAACCAGGCCAGGGCGGCCCGCACATCTTCCCTTTCCCCGAGACCATTCTCATACCGGCCATGACTGGCGCCCACCCCCCGAAAGTTGAAGCGCAGGGTAGCCAACCCGCTGTTTTGAAGCACCCGGACCGCCGCCTCCACGACGTAATTGGCCATATCCCCGCCGTAGAGGGGATGGGGGTGGGTGATCACCGCGCCTTTTCCTGTGCGTCCCCGGCTGAACAGCCCTTCCAGGAGATAAGGACCGGCCTGGAACTGAATCCGCCTTTCCGTCATAATAGACCTCGTATGGGCTTTCATCATCGTTTCGGCCCAACCGGAATGACCGGGGCCGCCCCGGGATCTTTTCCCGGGCCGGGAAGCTGTTTGAGCGACAGCGAGTTCCTGCCGGGCCGGAAAAAGACCCCAGGGCGGCCGAAACGGTGATCATGGCCCTTCGTTTGATCCGGTTTCAGAAAAGTCCCCGGCTATCGGGGGCCGCGTTTTCGGGACCGGCTCTTGCGGGGTTTTTCCGTGGGCAGGGAGGCGATCATCTCTTCTCCGAAGACCTTCCGCTGCCAGTCCCGCATCTCTTCGATCTCCGCCAGGGCCGCCGCATCGGTCGGGTTTTTTCGGGCGACGGCGGTCATCAGCGACTTGGTGCAGACGATGGCCGGGTCGATCTTTAGGGCTTCGGCCCGCCGGTCCCGCCAGGCTTTGAGCGCCTGGACCCGTTCCGGCACCTTGGGAGAGACCGGCGGGGCTTTCTTTTTCGGATAGATCGGCAGGCTTTCCTCCGGCAGGTCCAGGGCGTCTTTCACCGCCTGAATCACCGCCGGACCGTACATTCCGATCTGTTTTTTGCTGAGACCCCCGCTTTTTTCCAGCCGCTCTGGGGTCACCGGTTTGGTCTTGACGAGATCCAGAACCGCCCGGTTGCCGAACACCATATAGAGCGGACGGTCTTTCTTGCGGGCGATCTCCCGGCGAAGCTGAAGGAGATTTTCCAGCACCGCCAGGCTGCGGCGGCGAAGCCAGCCCGCTCCCTTGAATTTCATAAACAGGGGCTCGTCTTCATCCGACACCGCCCGGACCCGGCTCAGCAGTTCACATTCTTCGAGCACCCACTCGAGACGCCCTTTTTCGGCCAGTTCCTGAATCAGTTTTTCGGCCAGCGGGATCAGGTAGGAGGTATCCTGGGCCGCATAGGCGAGCATCTCCGGCGGCAGGGGACGGGCCGACCAGTCCTTTTTCTGGTATTTTTTATCCAGGGAAATACCGAAATGGCGGTGAAGCACCGCCTCCAGCCCGGTTTCTGCGTATCCCAGAAACCGGCAGGCGATCTGGGTATCGAACAAATTATGGACCTCGATATGAAAATCCCGGTGCAGGGATCGAATGTCGTAGTCTGCGCCGTGAAAGACCTTCTGAATCGCCGAATCGTCAAAGATCGGCTTCAGCGGGGAGAGATCCTCCAGTTTGAGCGGATCGATAATGACGCTTCGGTCCCGGCTCGCCATCTGGAGCAGACAGACCTTTTCCTGGAAATGGTACATGGAATCGGCCTCCAGATCGGCGGCGATCCGCGTTTCGCCCCCCAGGTCGCGGACGAAATCAACCAGGGCCGAGGGGGTGTCGATCATGTCGAAGCGGGCAGGAGAGGGTTCCGATTTCGGGTTGCCGATAGGCTCGGTCATGGCAGTTCTGTTTCGTTTTCAGGATCTCAGTATATAATTTCAACAGTCGCTTTCAAGCGCTTTTCTCATTCATAGGAATTTCAACCGGAAAACCGAACTGGTGAAGTCTATCTTGTGTATTGGAACGATATACCACTCGGGCTCGGGATTGTCAAAAAATGGGCCGGAGAATATCGACCCGAGTTTTTTCTTGACCCGAATGGGGCTTTCTTCTACTGTTTAGTGTTTTATTATAAGGAATTAAACTTTTTGTTATTCGTATCCAATCAAAAGACACTCAGGTGAACACAATGGTGAATATCACGCTCCCGGATGGGAGCACCAGACAGTTTGAACAGGCCCCCACCGGGCTGGATGTGGCCCAATCCATTTCCGAAGGGCTTGCCCGCAACTGCGTGGCCATGCAGCTCAACGGCCATGTAGTGGATTTGAATCGAAAAATCACGGACGATACCCGACTTCGGCTGATCACCACCCAGGACCCGGAGGCATTGGAGATTATGCGCCACAGCGCGGCCCACGCCATGGCCCAGGCGATTCTGCGGGTCTACCCCGACGCCAGGCTGACCATCGGACCGGTGGTGGAGGACGGTTTTTACTACGATATCGACATGGCCCCGGTGTCGGAGGAGGATTTTCCCAAGATCGAGGCCGAAATGAAAAAGATCGTCAAGGCCAAGCTGCCGATTCGGCGCCGGGAGGTATCCAAAGCGGAAGCCCTGACATTCTACCGAAACGAGCCGTATAAACAGGAAATGATCTCGGAACTGGACGACGGCGCCATCTCCTTCTATGAGCAGGGGGATTTCACCGATCTCTGCCGGGGCCCCCACGTGCCCCACACCGGATTCATCAAGGCCTTCAAGCTGCTCAAGGTCTCCGGCGCCTACTGGCGGGCCGACCAGACCAAGGCCCAGCTTCAGCGGATCTACGGCACCGCCTTTTTCGACAAAAAAGAGCTCAAGTCCTATCTCCATTTCCTGGAAGAGGCCCGAAAGCGCAACCACCGCAAACTGGGCGCCCGGCTGGATCTGTTCAGCTTTCATGAGGAGGCTCCGGGGATGCCCTTTTTCCATCCTCGAGGGATGGTTATTTGGAACACCCTTCTGGACTACTGGCGCGAAGAGCACCGCACCGCCGGGTATGTAGAGACCAAAACCCCGCTGATCCTCAACCGGGAGCTGTGGGAAAAGAGCGGCCACTGGGAAAACTACCGGGAGAACATGTACACCACCCGCATCGACGAGACCGATGTGGCCATCAAGCCGATGAACTGCCCGGGCGGCATGCTGCTCTACAATACCCGGACCCATTCCTACCGGGACCTGCCCCTGCGGGCCGCGGAAATCGGCCTGGTCCATCGGCATGAATTGAGCGGGGTGCTCTCGGGGCTGTTCCGGGTACGGGCCTTTCACCAGGACGATGCCCACATTTTCATGACCCCGGACCAGATCGAATCCGAAATCCTCGGGGTGCTTCGGCTGGTGGACCGGATCTATTCCACCTTCGGACTCGGATTTCACCTGGAGCTCTCCACCCGGCCCGAAAAATCGATCGGCACCGACCGGCAGTGGGAACAGGCCACCGAGGGGCTGCGGTCGGCGCTCAACGCCTACGGACGGGAATACAAGATCAACGAGGGGGACGGCGCCTTTTACGGACCCAAGATCGACATCCACATCAAAGACGCCCTGGGACGAACCTGGCAGTGCGGCACGGTGCAGCTCGACATGTCCCTGCCCGAACGGTTCGATCTCACTTACGTGGGCCGAGACAACGAACGGCACCGGCCGGTCATGATCCACCGGGTCATCTACGGCTCCATCGAACGCTTTTTCGGCATCCTGGTGGAACACTACGGCGGCAAGTTTCCCCTGTGGCTGGCGCCGGTCCAGGTGGTGTTGCTGCCCATCAACGATGATCTGATTCCCTATGCCGACGAAATCCGTACCGTTCTGGACACGGCCGGGCTTCGCACCCGGGTGGATGACCGGACCGAAAGCCTGAACAAAAAGGTCCGGGAGGCCCAGATCGAGTATATTCCCCTGATCCTGACCGTCGGCGAAAAAGAGAAGGCCGCCGACACCCTGTCGGTGCGCACCCTGGACGGAACGGTCAAATACGGCATCCCCAGAGCCGAATTCCTGAAGCGGGTGACGGCCCATGTTCAGGCCCGAAAACCGGACTTGGAGATTTTTACGGATGAATGCAGTTGAGGGGAGACGACCCGCTACCGCCCATGCAGAGATTGCCGATTTTGGCCATGATCATCGTTTCGACCGGCTTAAAAAATAGAGAGGCCGAAACGATGATCCTGGCCCGGATTTTTCTTTTCTATTGGCTCCCGCTGCTGATCTATCTGGTTCTTATTTTTACCCAGTCCGCCTTTCCGGCCCCACAAACCGGCCTCAAAATTCCACATCTTGACAAATGGGCGCATGCGGCCATTTACGGACTTCTCGGCATTCTCTTCTGTCGGGCCTATGGACACACCTGGCCCCGAATGGATTCTCGGTGGCTGATGATCCTCAGCATCCTCTCCGCCGCCCTGTTCGGGCTTTCCGATGAAATCCACCAATATTTTGTGCCCTCCCGAAGCGCCGACCGGATGGATCTGCTGGCCGATTTTCTGGGATCGGCCGTCGGGGTCTCAATATATACCGCCGTGCGACTGCGGAAGAGATTAATCCGGACGAAATCCGCGATTGACAAAAACGATAACTTCCTTTAATAAATGGCATAAGGCAACGCAACTCTACCAAGGAGACAGACACGCATGGACGCAGACAACACGATCATCATCAATGGGAACGAGTTTCCCTTCTCTCCCGGAGAAACGATTCTTCAGGTAGCGAAAAGAAACAGCGTCGACATACCGACGCTGTGTCATATGAAAAACGCCTCCCCCACCGGCCAGTGCCGGGTGTGCGTGGTGGAGGTGAAAGGGGCCCGCAGCCTGGTGGCTTCCTGTGCGGCGCCGGCCGGCAAGGGAATGCAGGTGCTGACGGAATCCCCCAAGGTGGTCGAGGCCCGGCGGCTGATTCTTCAGCTGTTGCTCTCCTCCGGAAACCACAACTGTGCGGTTCGGATCGCCGACGACCAGGACTGGACCCAGTTTCAGCTGGAAGTCCATAAATACGATAAAACCGAGGAAATGTGCCCGGTATGGGGGGAGTGCGAACTCCAGCACCTGGCCTATCGATACCAGGTATCGGCGGAACGCTTCCCCCGCACCGATGTGCCCTACCCCATGGAGGACGTCAATCCGTTCATCGTCAGGGACTTTTCCCGGTGCATCAAGTGCGGCCGGTGCGTACAGGCCTGCTGTGACGTCCAGGTCAACAACGCCATCAGCTTCGGCTTTCGGGGCACCGCAACCAAGATCATTGCGGCCGGGGACCGGCCCTATAAAGATTCCGACTGCGTCTTCTGCGGAGAATGCCTTCAGGCCTGCCCGGTCGGCGCCCTGGTGGAAAAGGACGCCCGGTACGCCGTTCGCCCCTGGGAAACCAAAAAGACCCGCACCACCTGCACCTACTGCGGGGTCGGTTGCCAGATTCATCTGCACTCCAAAAAAGGCAAGGTCGTCAAGGTGACCGGGGTGGAGGATGTATCCCCCAACTACGGCTCTTTGTGCGTCAAGGGCCGGTTCGGATACGACTTCATCGGGTCCCCGGAACGGCTGTCAAAACCGCTCATCAAAGAAAACGGAGAATTCCGGGAGGCATCCTGGGATGAAGCCCTGAACCGGGTGGCGGAAAATCTCGGCAGAATTCAAAAGGACTACAGCGGCGACAGCATCGGGGTATTGGCTTCGGCCCGGATCAGCAACGAAGAGAATTACGTCGCCAACAAATTCACCCGGGCGGTGCTCAAGACCAACAACATCGACCACTGCGCCCGTCTCTGACATAGCTCCACCGTGGCCGGTCTGGCCGCAGCATTCGGAAGTGGCGCAATGACGAACACCATCGGCGATATTGAAAAGGCCGATGTCATTTTAATCACCGGGTCCAACACCACCGAAAACCATCCGGTCATCTCCTCTTTTGTGAAGCGGGCGGTGAAATTCAATGGGACGCGGCTGATCGTGGTCGACCCCCGGCGGATCCGCATGACCCGGTTCGCCCATCAGTGGCTCCGTCCCAATCTGGGCACCGATGTGGCCTGGATCAATGGGTTGATGCACGTCATCATCAAGGAAGATCTCTACGACAAAGAATTTGTAAAGAACCGAACCAAAGGGTTCGAAGACCTCAAAAAGACGTTGGAAAAATTCACCCCCGAGTACGTGGAAGAGGTCACCGGCATTCCGGCGGCACAGATCGAGGGCGCGGCCCGAATGTTCGCCTCGGCCAAAGCCGGGTCGATCCTCTACTGCATGGGAATCACCCAGCACATCACCGGCACCGACAATGTCAAATCCCTGGCCAATCTGGCCATGCTCTGCGGCAACATGGGCATCGAGGGCGGCGGGGTCAACCCGCTTCGGGGCCAGAACAACGTCCAGGGCGCCTGCGACATGGGGATTCTGCCCAATGTCTACACCGGGTATCAGCCGGTCACCAGCGCCGACGCCAAAAAGAAGATGGAGGAGGCCTGGGGCGTAACCGGTTTGAGCGACACGGTCGGGCTCAAGGTCACCGAAATGATTCCCAAGGCGCTGTCGGGAGAACTCAAGGCGCTGTATATCATCGGGGAAAACCCGCTGGTCTCCGATCCCGATCTGAACCATCTGGAGAAATCGATGGCCAACCTCGATTTCCTGGTGGTTCAGGATATTTTTCTGTCGGAAACGGCCCAGAAAGCGGATGTGGTGCTCCCCTCGGCCTGTTTCGCGGAAAAAGACGGCGCCTTCACCAACACCGAACGCCGGGTGCAGCGGATCCGGAAAGCGGTGGAACCGCCGGCCGGGGTCAAAACCGACTGGGAGATCACCTGCGAGATCGCCACCCGAATGGGGTATGAAATGAAGTACCCGAACGCCGAAGCCATTATGGCGGAGATCGCCACGGTCACCCCTTCTTACGGCGGCATCACCTATGAACGCATCGACTATGAGGGGCTTCACTGGCCCTGCCCCAATACCGAACACCCGGGTACCCCGATCCTGCACAAGGATCAGTTCCCCATCGGTCTGGGCAATTTTCACGCCATCGATTATATTCCTCCGGCCGAACCCACCGATGAGGAATATCCGCTGAGATTGACCACCGGACGGGTGCTGTACCAGTATCACACCGGCACCATGACCCGGAAATCGGCCGGCCTGAATTTCAAAGCCCCGGAAAGCTTTGTGGAAATTTCCATGGCGGATGCGCAGGCTTACGACATCAAAAACGGAGATATGGTCGAAATGGCCTCCCGCCGGGGCAGGATCCTGGTTCGGGTCAAGGTCTCCACCAAGGCGGTGACCGGAACGGTCTTCATCCCCTTCCATTACGCGGAAGCGGCCGCCAACAAGCTGACCAATGCGGCTCTGGATCCGGTCTCCGGCATTCCGGAGTATAAAGTTTGCGCCGTCAGGCTGTCTAAGGCGGCATAACGAACCCGGACACGGGCTCGAACACTTCCCACCAAAAAAACGCCTTCGGGAGGCAACTCCTCGAAGGCGTTTTTTTTGGGCATAAAAACCCTTTCAGCGCTGAACCCGTTTGATATCCTCCACTACGAAAGGGGTGCACCGCAATCCGACCCGCCGCTTTTTGATCCAGACCCGGGCCATATTGACATTTTCCCCTTCGATACTCACCACCGAGGGCAGTTCTTCCACAAAAGCGATGTCCTCGGTTTTGAATTCATAATAGAAGGTGTTATTGCTGTAGGGATCCACCACCAGAATGATCTTGGAGGCGTCATGCGGGTGGCGCAGGGGAGAACCGGAAAAGGGGACGTTCTCCTCCTTTAAATCGGTAATATGCTTGGGGCGCTTATAGGGCTGAATCTCAAACTTCTTGGCTTCCTGTAGGATTTTTATCATCGGCATGGATTGTCTCCTCCCAAAAACGATGTCATGAGTTCCTGCAAACGTATTCCAAACCCGAGCTCACGGGTATATTCGATCAACCGACGCCGATCACCGTGACCTCGACCGTCCGTGTCCGGGAGCGGTTGTCGTGGTTGATCAGGACCACCTGCTGCCAGGCGCCCAGCCGCATCCGGCCTTTGCGGACCGGAACGCAAATCATTGGATTGGGAACACCGATACCGGAGGAAGGCGATCACCGCAAAACAGGCTGCCAGAAAGCAGAGGGTATGGGTCCAGCTGGTCAACCGGGCGGTCAGCCGAAGATGGGGGTTCAAGAGATCCGGCAGGATGCCGCAGATGCCGATGACCCAAAAGGCCCGATTCGAAAAGATCCGCTCTTGGTTGTGCAACAGGGAGAGCAGGTTGAGGCCGCCGGAACCAGTGCTGTTTTTGACATCTGCCCTCCTTTCTGAACCCAGCTCTTATACCGCCGCCGATGCGTCGGCCTTCCCCCCGGCGGATTCGTTACGGACGCGGTCCGCTGAACCGGTGACCATCCGTTCATAGGCATGAATCAACGCCAACCCTTCGGCTTCGCTGGAGATCCGCTTGATGGATTCTCTGAAACGGCAGTTGTGGGGAAGCCCTTTGACAAACCAGCCCAGCCGGCTTCGCATCATGTAGGAGGCATGGGATTCCCCGAGGTATTCCACCGATGCCCGAAGATACCGGATCATCGCCTCAAACCGAAGGGGGATCGCCTCCTCGACCGGGTCGGCCCCCCGCTCCAGGGCCAGAATTCCGGAAAAAATCCAGGGGGTGCCGATGGCCGCCCGCCCGATCATCACCCCGTCGCACCCGGTCTCCGTTTGCATCTTCAACGCATCTTCCGGGGTCTGAATGTCCCCGTTTCCGATGACCGGAATGGCGACCGTGTTTTTAACCCGATAAATGACGGACCAATCGGCACATCCTCTGAATCCCTGGGTCGCCGCCCGCGGGTGCACCGCCACGGCATTGACCCCACAGTCTTCGGCCATCCGAGCGATCGCCAGGGCAGCCTCTCCGGAGGCGTCCCATCCGCTTCGAATCTTGATGGTCAGGGGAATCGAAATCACGTGCCTGACCGCTCGAAGCACCGCCCGGGCCGTCTCGGGCGTCCGCATCAGGGCGGCCCCGGCACCGGTCTTCACCACCTTTTTGACGGAGCACCCGAAATTGATATCCAGGATATCGCACCCCCCCGCCTCTACCCGTCGGGCGGCCTCGGCCATAATCCCGGGATCGGACCCGAAGATCTGCACCGACAAGGGCTTTTCTTCGGGTGTGCTGTCCATCAGGCGCCAGGTTTTGTGGGAATCATGAACCAGCCCGTTGGCGCTGATCATTTCGGAGCAGACCAGACCGCACCCGGCCTCTTTGGCCAGCAGCCGCATCGGCAGGTTGGTGATGCCGGCCAGGGGCGCCAGAACGGTTCGATTCGGAAGGGCGACTTTTCCGATCTGAAGGCCTTGATCCAGGTTCATTTTTTCTTGCGATCGGTCAAGGAAATCACTTTGGCATCGCCGGCGGCACCGGTTTTTTCCGCCTGCACCTCCGCCTCTGAAGCGTCGGAAGCCTCGGTCTCCGCCTTTTCCGGATTTTCCACCCGCTCCAGCCGCATCCGCTTTCCGTTCATGGTAAACTCATCTCCGTTGATGTAGGCGGTTCGGAGAATCCAGGTGACCGGCTGAAGCGGCACCTGAAGCAGAAGCAGTTTCACCTGATACCAGTCCGGCTTGACATCCGGATGGATTTCCTCGATACGGGCGAAGACGAGGGGTTTGTCTTCGAAATAAATCAAAACGAGATCTTTCTCTTGGGCCATGTTTTTGCGATTCCTTTGACGTTCGGTCTTCCATGGGATATCCCCGGGCCGCTCATTCCGAATCAGCTCCGGATGTGGCAAACACGGGGAAAATACCATATAATCAAATCGATTATATGGTATATTATGGCATAATCCAGGGGGGTTGTACAGTGTCCATCGAGACTTTTTCATGCCCGGCCGAAACGCCGGACCGCACCCCGGCAGGCACACCACCCATCGGTATGCCTGCCGCCAAAGTCCGGGGCAAACCGCGCACATCCGGTACTTTTCAAACAGGTTCTCAGGAAAAGGTTGAAGTTTTCAAACACCTATACTATGAAGATGGCAATAGAAGAAATCCGGGGTTATAACGGTTATAAATCCGTCTGAAACCATCGAAAAATAATAATCAAATTCTAAGCTTCGCACCGTATTGCGCTGAGAATGTCTTTTCACTAATACATGTGACGATGACACAGGAGGTGACAGGATGGCTAGAACGTGTCTGAGGGTTGTGCTTTTGATGATCGTAGGCATGGTGCTGGCGAGCTGCGCGGCGCAGACGCCGCAACAGGAGTTCGACCCCGAGGCCCTGGAAAACCGGGAAGCCGGCGCGGAACCGGATTCCGCTGTGCATCCGCCGTCTCCGTCACCGGATTCGTTTGTGGTGGACCCGGAAACTCTCGAGTTCGGTCGATACATGGAAGAAGAGGTGGACAATTTTTTGGTGATTCTGGATGCCTCCGGGTCCAAATTCCTGCCCTATCAGCAGCAGATCAAACTCAAGGTCGCCAAGGATATCACCCGCCGCTTCAACCAAAAAACCCCCGAACGGCCCTTGTTCGGAGGGCTTCGGCGGTACGGATGGGAAGCCGGCGCATTCACGACGCCGACCTCTCTCCTGTACGGAATGACCCGGTACGACCGCCAGGACTTCGCAGAGGCCATCGAAATCGTTCGGTGGGCCGGGGGGAAAAGCCCGCTGGCCCTGGCCATCGATAAGGCCGGCGACGACCTTTCTCTGGCCCCCGAAGACGAATACCTGGCGCTGGTGATCATCAGCGACGGCAAGATCCTGACCCAGGACCCCGACCCGGTGGACGCGGCCAGAAGAATCAAGCAGCGCTACGGCGACCGCATCTGTATCTACACGGTGGCGGTGGGCGACGATATCCCCTTTGAGCAGGCGAACACGCCCAAAAACAAGCCCAAATATCACGACAAGTACGAACTGCTCCGAAACATCGCCCGTGAAGGGAAATGCGGATACATGGTCACCTCCAACGACCTGATTCCGGACGACAACATGGACCGGTTCGTTCATGACGTATTTCACCGGGGTCGAACCTTTGAACCGCCGACCATGGCACTGGAACCCTGCCCCGACGAAGACCATGACGGCGTATGCGACGACCTCGACAAGTGCCCCGGCACGCCCAAGGGCGCCAAGGTAGACAAGGACGGCTGCTGGATCCTCGGCAAGGTCTGGTTTGATCTCAACAAGTGGAACATCAAACCCGAATACCGCCCGATGCTGGACGACATCGCCCGGGTCCTGAAACTCAACCCGGAAGTCCGGCTGGCGGTTCAGGGCCATACCTGCACCATCTGGACCGAAGAATACAACATGAAGCTCTCCCACTGGCGGGCCATGTCGGTGACCTCTTATCTGGTCAGCAGAGGGGTCAATCCGGACCAGCTGGCAGTGGAAGGATACGGATTTCACCGGCCCATGGCCTCCAACAGAACCGATGAAGGCCGCCGTCTGAACCGGCGCGCCGAATTCAAGCGGATTCAGTAAGACCTCCTTCCCGGGGCGGGCTGATTCCGCCCCGGACATAACCCTTCAATGCAGCCGATGAACAAGGATTCGAACAGGACGGACAGCGGAAGTCCGGCGGAGAACCGCCATGGGTAAATGGGTCAAATGGTTTCTGTTCCTCTTCGGAGGGTTTCTGGTCCTTCTGGTGCTGGCGGTGCTTCTGATTCCGGCCCTGGTGGACATCGAGACCTACAAGCCCACCATCGAACAGAAGGCGTCCCGGACACTGGGGCTGAAGGTTCATCTCGCCGGGGATATGGAACTCTCTCTGTTTCCCTGGGTCGGGGTGTCTCTATCCGACCTTTCCGTAGACAATCCGCCCGAATTCACCCGTGAAAAACTGCTGACGGTTCAATCTTTCGACGTGCGGGTCAAGCTTCTTCCGCTCCTGTCCAAGGATATTCAGGTCAAACGCTTCGTGCTTGGGCAACCTCGAATCATTCTGGAAAAGAATGCTTCGGGAAAAGGAAACTGGGAGGCCCTCGGCGGCCCCCCGCCCAAGAACACACCGCCGAAGAAGGAGGCCCCGTCAGCGCCCGAACCCGACGCTCCGGCCGCAGGGCTTCCCGTCAACGCCCTGGCCATCGATGATTTTTCCGTCACCGACGGCTCACTGCTGTGGGCCGATGCGGCCGGCGGCCTGGAAAAGGAGATCACGGAGGTCAACCTGCGGATTACGGACGTCTCTCTGGAAGCCCCGGTCCCCATTACCTTTTCCGCGGTCGTAGACGGAAAACCGGTCTCCATGGAAGGAAAGATCGGACCGGTGGGCAAACAGCCCGGCAAAGAAACCATCCCCTTCGACATCGCCGTCGGCGGGCTGGGGGAGATCACCGCTCAGCTCAAGGGCCGAATTCAGGAGCCGACCACCGCGCCTGCGGTGGACCTGGATCTTCGAATCGAGCCGTTTTCACCCCGAAAGGTGATGTCGGCACTCAACCAACCGTTCCCCGTGGAAACCACCGATCCCGAAGCGCTCTCCCGGATCGGGTTTCAGGGAAAGATCGCCGCCG